>JACVRN010000040.1 GCA_014534425.1 Pyrinomonadaceae bacterium | reverse complement strand
TTTCTTATTAACGGGCGGGCATTGGACTTGTCCCTGCCCTACTGTTTTATTAGTATTTCGCCTGCCTGACCACAAGGATACCTTCATCCTCCAGACCCCGCCACTCTTCCTGCTTCCGCACTTGTGAATCCGGGCAGTAGTCCGTTAAATACTCTTTATGAAATTCAGCAGCTTCTAGCTTTCAAGGAGGGTTTGCGTCCATGAATAAAAATCAGATTTGGTTTGTCCTGAGCATTTTAATTATCGTAGTCGCCGTCGCCTGCGCGCAAAGTAGGCGCGAGGCTGTAGATAAAACTCCCGCTTCTTCTAATGCTGCCGCGCCGCAAGGCTCGTCTCAGTCGTCGTGCACGCCGCTCGAAACCAGAAGTCCAAACGCGCCGGAACAGAAGCCGACTTTCCCAGGACAGACCCGCGCCTGCGGGGTGAAGTCCAACGTGGATTTTGAAGTCACTGTGTTGGCGAAGGGCTTGTCCAACCCCTGGGCCGTGGAGCCTCTGCCGAACGGAGACTTTCTGATTACGGAAAAGCCCGGACGGATGCGCGTCGTTACGGCTAAAGGCGAAGTCGGGCAGCCGATTGGCGGGTTGCTGCCCGTAGGCTCCGGCGGCGTGTCGGCTGTGAGCGGGCAGGGCGGTTTGCCGCCGATTACTGCGCGCGGACAAGGCGGACTTCTGGACGTTGCTTTAAGCCCTGATTTCAAGAGAGACCGCACCATCTTCTGGAGCTTTTCGGAGCAGCGCGAAGGCGGGAGCGGAACGAGCGTCGCGCGCGGCGTGTTGACCGAAGACCTTAGAAACCTTGAACAGGTGCGCGTCATTTTCCGCGCCATGCCGACTTACAACAACGGCCTTCACTTCGGCTCCCGCCTGGCTTTTGGCCCGGACGGCAAACTCTACATCACGCTCGGCGAACGCTTCGACAGAACGACCACGCGTCCACAGGCGCAACATCTTAACAGTCACCTTGGCAAAATCATTCGCATCAACCCGGACGGCTCTGTGCCAAACGATAATCCGTTCGCTAAACAGTCTGGCGCTCTGCCCGAAATATGGACTCTTGGACATAGAAACGTTCAGGCGGCGGCGTTTGACGAGCAGGGGCGACTGTGGACTGTGGAGCACGGGGCGCAGGGCGGCGATGAGTTGAACCTGATAGAAAAAGGTAAAAATTATGGCTGGCCTCTGGTCACTTTCGGAGAAGAATATTCGGGCGACCCTATTGCGGGTGCCGTCACTGCGCGCGAAGGCTACGTGAATCCGATTTATTATTGGGACCCTGTGATAGCTCCTTCGGGCGCGCAGTTCTACACGGGCAGCGCTTTTCCTGCATGGCGCGGGAGTCTCTTTGTCGGAGCTTTAAGAGAGCAGAGACTCGTGCGGCTGGTCATTAAAGACAATCGCGTAGTCGGCGAAGAACATCTTCTGGCGGAGTGCGGGCATCGAATCCGCGACGTGCGTCAGGGGCCTGACGGCGCGCTTTACATAGTGACAGATGAAACCAACGGGGAGCTTTGGAAAATCACGCCGAAACGCTGAATTGAAGCTTTGCACAGATATAGTAGTGGTTAAGTTAGAAGTTGAGTATAAGGTTTTCTACTCTCAACTTCTAACTTAACCACTACCACATATATTCGTCATAGGTCTTCCGCCTTCTGCCCTGTTATAGAGTCTTGCATCGCATTCGTTAATATGACCCTTCTTCCTGATTCACGGCTCGGTCGCTATGAAATACGCTCGCAGATTGGCGCGGGCGGTATGGGCGACGTGTACCTGGCTCTTGACTCCCTGCTAGACCGCCGCGTAGCCATCAAGGTATTCCCGTCTCAGGTCGCACAGGGCGAAGCGCAACGCCTGGCCCGCTTCGTGCGCGAGGCCAAGGCCGCATCCGCCTTGAACCACCCGAACATCCTCACGGTCTTCGACGTGGGCAAACAGGCTGGCATGTACTTCATCGTCACAGAACTGGTCGAGGGTCTCACACTGCGCGACTGGGTGATTCAAGAGCGACCGTCACTGGCCGAGTTGGTTGACGCCATACGGCAAGCCGCACTTGCGCTCGCTGCGGCGCACCGCGCAGGCATAGTCCACCGCGACATCAAGCCTGAGAACCTTATGCGGCGCAGCGACGGACTGGTCAAGGTGCTGGACTTCGGCATAGCCAAGGTGATTACGACTGAAGGCGACGCGGGCGCGCCCTCCGACAATATCCCTTTGACGACGACAGGGGCGCTGGTGGGCACAGTCCGTTACATGTCGCCGGAGCAGGCTTCGGGCGAGGCGGTTGACGCGCGTACGGACATCTGGAGTCTGGGCGTAGTGCTCTACGAACTGGCAGCAGGCCGCCCGCCGTTCGATAAAGAGAGCATGACAGCCACGCTCATAGACATCACTTCGCATGAGACTGCGCCACTGTCCAGCCTCGTGCCGCACGCGCCGGAAGCGCTGTCGCGCGTAGTCGAGCGGGCTATGCGAAAGGAGCGCGGCGAGCGCTTCCAGACAGCAGCCGAAATGATTGACGCGCTTGACGAGGCCGTGCGCGCTCTCTCGCAGTCAGGCGAGGCCGGGACTACGGCCCTGTCGCGTGCGGAGCAAGAGACCGGACACGTAACCTTGATGCAACCGCCTTTGCAGTCGAGCAAGTTCGGCTCCACCGTGAAGCTGACTACGATTCGTGGCATGGGGACGGATATTGACGCGCGGCCCTTTGCGACGCCTACGAACCTTCCGCCGCACGCGTCGAAGCTCATAGGTCGCAGGCGCGAGCTATCTGAGGTCACGTCCGCGTTGCGTAACTCCGGCGAGCGGTTGTTGACGCTGACAGGCCCAGGCGGGACGGGCAAGACGCGACTCGCAGTAGAAGCCGCGCGAGAGTTGCTCGGCGGTGGAGATTTCCCCGAAGGCGTCTTTGTCGCAGACCTCTCGCCGCTCTCCGACCCTGGATTGATAGCACGTCCCATAGCCCAGGCTCTAGGCGTAGCGGAGACGCCCGGAGGCTCACTCGCAGACGCGCTCGCGCATGAACTCTCGGACAAGCGGCTGCTGCTCGTGCTTGATAACTTTGAGCACCTGCTCGAAGGTGCAACGCTCGTCTCGGAACTGCTCGCGGCCTCGCCCGGCCTGAAGGTGCTGGCGACGAGCCAGGCACCGCTCAGGCTGAGCCAGGAGCGCGAGTATCCGGTCGAGCCGCTCGAAGTGCCGCCGCCCACTAGCCTGCCGCCGCCCGACGACCTGGCACGCGTGCCAGCCGTGGCGCTGTTCGTGGAGCGTGCGCGGGCTGCGAAGCCTGCGTTCGCGTTGACATCGGAGAACGCGCGGGCTGTGGCAGAGATTTGCCGCAGGCTAGACGGATTGCCACTGGCGCTTGAACTGGCTGCGGCGCGCGTCAAATTGCTGACGCCCCGCGCTATGCTAGACCGTCTAGACCACCGTCTGAAGCTTTTGACGGGCGGGGCGCGCGACCTGCCCGGAAGGCAGCAGACTATGCGCGGGGCGGTGGCGTGGAGCTACGACCTGCTGGACGAAGAGGAGCGAGCGGTGCTGCGGCGGCTGGCGGTCTTCGCCGGTGGCTGCACCCTAGAGGCTGCCGAGGCTCTCTGCGAAGCGGCAGGCTCTTCGCTGGAAGAGTGGGAGCAGTCGCTTCGTGACCGCTACGTGGCGAAGCTGCGCTCGACGCTCGACGCCGCGACGCTTGAGCGCGAGTGGACGCGCGGGCGCGCGATGACGCTCCCGGAAGCTGCGGCTGCGGCGCTCGGTGAGTAAACGGCCCGGGCGGGGCTTAGGCGTAATTTTACATTTCTTAATATTTCTTAATAGCTACCGGAGTCGTCCACGCGATATTATTAACAAGATAATACTGTTGATAGCCGGAAAGGTACTGTAAACGAGACTTAAAAATATCTATTGCCTATAGTCAGTCAAGACATTCATCAGGCCATAATCTCTAACATCTCCCCAGTGTCAGGTAAAACCTTCGGTATCGCTTCAGCCGAAACAACACAGTGCTATCAATTTCTTACAAAGGAAGGGAAGATTATGAAACTCATACAAGGTCTCACGATTACATTGTTGATGTGCTCCGTCCTTATCTGCACGCCCGTAGTCAAAGCCAGTACCGTGACGGAAGCCCTTGACCTGATTGCTTTGCTGCGGTCTCAGACGGAGGACGCAAACTTCACAGGGGTCAACGCCGAACAGGATCGCGCTTTCCTGCTGAGAAAGATTGACGCCGCAAAGATTGCGGTGGATCAAGCCAGATTTTGTAAAGCCGTCAAAGATTTGCAGGACTTTAACGCGCACGTAGACAAGCTCGACAGGGAACAACAGGTTCTGGAAGGCCCGCACGGGGTAACTGTTCACGACATGCACGACACCTTCAGCCTTGCCACAGACATCATCAATAAATTGATTGAGCAGAGCGGAGTAACCTGCAAACCTTAACTAACTTTTTATGTATGAGGAGACGAAGGCACGGGCGAGCGGAGTTTAAGTTACCAGTCCGACACGTTGCAGTAGATTGCTGAAGCGCGGGTCTTCGCGCAGGTCGTCGAAAAGCGGGAGAGCCTTTAAGCCCACGAGCACGTAGGAGCGCTCTTCATAAGCTTTTTCCAACCACTCGAAGGCCAGGTCGTGTAGCTTAAGCCCCGCGTAAATGTATGCCATCAGGTACGGCGGTATATACTTTTGCGAGGATAGCTCCAGTAGTTCATTGAGAATCTCTAGGGCCGCTTCTCGTCTACCGGCGACGGCATATGCATAGCCTACGTGAGCAATCCCGTCAGGGTTGTCGCCTAGAAGCCCCTGCGCCTTCTGCGCCTCGGCAATCGCCTCCTCGTACTTTCCCTTCTTCAACAGCGCAAGGCTGATGAGGATATACGGGCCGCCAAAGTTCGGGTCTATCTCAAGCGTCTCGCGGCATTGCTCTATGGCCTGGTTATACTGGCGCGCGTAGTAATAGATGCCGCCCAAATCCATATTGATGTTACTGGAAAGCGGGTCTAATTCCTTAGCCTGTTTTATCTGCTCTATGGCCTCTTCATGCCGCGCCATTCTTGATAGATAACCCGCATACCTTCTGTGAATCAAAACTGAGTTCGGGTTGAGGTCGAGCGAGCGCAGGTACTCGTTTTCGGCCTCTTCGAAATCCCAATCGTAAAATTCCCTGATGACGGCCAGCGCGTTATGAGCTTCTGCCAGAGTCTCATCTATTTCAAGAGCCTTCGTCACGGCCTGCTTGGCTTTGGGAAAAGATTTTCTGGGCGGGCGTTCGTTCCAGATTGCCAAACCGCTATAACAATCGGCCAATCCGGCATAAGCCAGAGCATAATTCTTATCCAGCTTAATGGCCCTGTTAAAATACTTCATGCCTTTCCTGATGTCTTCCGGCGTGCGCTTGCTCCAGAAATAAGAGCCTTTCAGATAAAGGTGAAAGGCATCAATATTATCCGTCAGTTGTCTTACCATCTGCTTTCGCTCTGCGCCCGTAATCTTCAGCCGCAGCTTGCCCGTCAATTCTCTGGCAATCTCTTCCTGCACGGCAAAAATATCTGACGGCGGGCGATTGTATTGTTCGCCCCAAAGCTGCACGCCGTCCAGGGCGCGCACAAGCTCCACGCTGATGATTAGCCTGTCGCTTAGCTGTAGAACTCTTCCTTCCAGCACGGCTCCGACACCTAGCTCAAGACCTACTGCCTGCCCGTCCAAGTCTCTTCCTTTGTAGCGAAAGACCGTCGAGCGAGCCATGACTCGCAGTTGCGGGATTTGTGACAGGATATTGATGATGCTCGCCGTCAGTCCGTCCGAGAGATAGTCCAGCTTCGAGTCCTGGCTGGTATTGACGAAGGGCAGCACGGCGATTGACGTAATCAATGTGTCTTTCTGCTCGACCGCTGTGCGCGAGGCCGTGTCCACAACAGCCTCGCTTGATTCATCTACGTTTTCATCCTCGACCTCGCGCACTCTGGCGACAAAGCGATAACCTCTGCCCTGAACCGTCTCTATATACTTATGATCTCGGTGCCGCTCGCCCAGGATTTTCCGCAGCATAGTCATGTGAACGGTCAGGTTATTTTGTTCCACGAACCTGTCGGGCCAAAGCTCTTCCATCAACTCTTCTTTTGTCACCAACTGCCCGCGCTTCTTTACCAGCAGTAACAGCATGTCAAAGATTTTAGATGTCAGCGATATGGGACGGCCATCACGCGAGAGACGGCGCACCGTAGTGTCCAGTCGAAAAGGGCCAAACTCATAAACCTTTAATGATTGCTCTGTCATAAAACTTACTGCCAACTGGTTGAGAGTGAATTATCTCCTTACGAATCCTGCAAGACGGATGCTCGCGCGTGCCGTATCCTTATGTTAAGCGAAAATGTCTGGAAGCCCGAATCGTTAGAGCACTGAAAGATAACAGGAGTGGCGCGCAAAAGAGAATCTGGAAATCTTAGGAGGCGTAACGTGCAGCGCGAGAAGGCAAAGTAAAGGGGCCGCAGCCTGGACTGCGGCCCCGAAAGTGGTAATATATTAGACCTTCATTTCAATGAATGCTCAGGCAAGAGGAATCAGCATTATTCTAACTGAGCCATCAATCCATGTTCGATTCTCCGCGACCATTTGAAACTGAAAACGCGTATCGTTGCTGATGCCGTTTGACAGTAACATCTCCGGGATGACTACTTCTTCGAGCCTTTTTACCGGAGCAGGGATTCCCCAGCGAAAACCTGCGCCGAAATTTTCGTTTGCCGCAAACCGAACATTTCCGGCCACCCATTCAGCCACCCCCAGGTTCTTTACGCGCCCTCGCACATAAATAGGAGTATTGGCGGGCACCGCGTACACTTGTCCGGCTGTGATTTCAAACCATGACTGGCCGCCCACTTTCAGTTCTATCAAGTAGAGGTCTGCCCACAGGTCGCGCGTAAAAGTTCCAAAAGAGCCTATGAGAATGATAGGGCTATCGGATGACGTTCCTTCTCCGACATGCTTCATGACGAAACTCTTGTGCGCGTCTAAGGTTTGCAGCGCGACCTGACGCGCATGAGGATAGATGTCTGCAAAGCCCTTCGCGCCGGTGGCGGGATTGAAGACGAATGGTGCGCCCGGCACTGGGACGTTGCGCGGAGACTTTGCGCGCGGAGCCATCGCCGCCAGTTTATTGGCAGAGGGTCTCGGAGTGCGATTCGTGTCGACGATTCCGTAGTCGCTGTTTTCACGCACTCTCAGTCCTCCGGGATACCACCACGGCGCTGCCCCGTTGTCTCCAACCTCCAGGATTGCATTGACTACTCTCTCCATGAACGCAGCCTGACCATTCAGGTCTACATTCGTGAGGGAGCGTCCAAACTCTACCCAGCATACGGGTCGCCCGCCCGAAGCCCAGCGAGCATAGGCGGACTGCACAGCTACGGCTGACCGTATGGCATTTTGGCTATCACCTGCGGGGTCATAAAAGTAATTTTCGGGAGAGAGAAAATCCAGATGCGCTCCGGTTGCGGGCGCGTCCAGAGGAAACCAGATTATAGAGTCGGTGGTGTTGTTGCCATCAATGCCCTGCCGTATAGTAACCAACTGATTCGGCGCACGCATGCGAACCAGGCGCGCTACCTTCCCGAAACGGCGGCTCACTTCCAAATCCAGAGCGCGACGGTAGCCTAGAACCCAGTTTATAGATTGCGGCTCCAGGCCCAAAATCTCGTTATTGGTGGGGGCCGGAGGCGGAGCAGGAAGTGGAAACGTACGCATGATGGTTGAACCGTTAGCTACAACTTCGACCTCTACCTCAAGCGCCTCGCCGAACGCAAACCAAGACCCCGCCTCATGCACCATCCTGAAGTCATAAACATAACGACCCGGCGTGGTGGGTACGGAAAAAGCTCCTGAAATGGTTATGCTATTGCCCGGATTCACCTGGCGGCTAAAGGAAAGCCTTAACTCGTTCCGGCCCGGCAGCCATCCTAACAACCTCACTGCTTCCGCTTCCAACCAGGAGTACTCGCCTGTGTTCTTTAGCGTAAAAGAGACAGAGACATTGGAACCCGCTTGCGCTACTACGGGCATGGTGTAGGATTCAAATCCGGCCTGCCATTCCAGGCCGGGCGTGCCAGGCGGCTTGATGCTGTAACCGAGCGCCGCCAACGCGTTCGGGATGCTGCCGAAGGTTGAGCTTAACCATCTGGTGAATATGCGATTCCATCGGACGCGCACGTTCTTATCATCACGCCAACCTATATGCGGCTCCCAGGCAACGCTATAAGCGAAAATTTCAGGACGGTTAGCTAGATTCAGGTCTGGGTCGGAAAGAGCAGCAAGACACTTTTCCATCAACTCTGCTCTCTCAGGAGCGCTGGCCGTGGCAACTGCATCCATCCGAAGCTCCAGATAAATCCGCAGTCCGTGCCTGACACACCTGTTAAGGAAATCCACGACATTAGGCTTCGTCCTGCTATCCAGGGGCAGTTGGATTGCCACCATGTTCATGCCCAGGTTTTCGATTAGCGACAAATCCGCCTCTACATAACGGGCGTTATATACGTTCGGTAGAAACCAATGCTCGGCGGTCGCAATTCCATTATAGGGAGGGTCTATTGGAGGATTAACGCCATTGAGTGGGAAGTAATTAATCCCGTAGGGATACCAGGGCACACTGCCTACGTAGAAATTATTGCCCGCTACTCGGACGAACCCGTCGCTAACATTTATCAAGGTTGAAAAATCTCCGAACCATTCGACCAGTTCATGAACCATACGCCATTGGAAGCTATACACTCCGGGGTTTGTAGGCGCTGTGATTTTGAAGGCAAAAGTATAGATTGCGCCGGGCGCTACCTGGACAGTGCTTGGCAGATTTACACGATTCATTCCCCAGGTGCTGTTATCGCGTGGACTTTCCGAGCCTAGCTTAAATCCTTCATTACTTGTCCAGGTTACAGTGCCCGTGTTTCGCATCGTCACCGAGACACCATATCTTTGACCCGGCAGCATAATTTTGGGCACATCCTGTGAAATGAATTGGGCATTCTTGAGAACCGCCATATGCGCTCCTTTGATAGCATCAAGGGTTAGAGATTAGCGTCTGAGGCAGCAGCCGTTATATATCGAATTGTTAGAAACTTCAAAGCTTTTCACCTTATACTTTTCTTGATTATTTTTTAGCTCAAGCGCTAAGCTTCGAAGAAAAGAGAGCGAGAAGAGATGAGCCTGGCACCGATAATCATTCTTTCGTTGGCAGCCGTTGCTATTATCCTGGCGATTTCGAGCATGAATAAGAAGGGCAGGAAATGAGCATGAGGCAGGCAATTGTCTTGCAGCTTCGCCTAAATGGGGACGCGACGGCGCAAGAATTTATTTCCCCATCTGCAGGAAGGTGGACTTCGGGAGCGCTTGCGAAATCTTCGCCGTGCGAACACAGGGCTTTGTTAGGTGAAGGCAGCGAACGCCTATATAATCATCCGTGACGCAATGAAGAAACCCCCTTGAAGGAAGCAGCAATACAGAAAGGCGCAAAGAAATGATTGAAGATAAAGCGACTGAGAAATGGAAAGAGGAAATGAAAAAAAAGGGCCTCATCGTCAACATGGGAGCCGGTAAAGCCGAGCCTAAATCTAAAACGGGCGGCAAGGCTAATGCAAAGGGGAACAAGAAGAATAAGAAGTAAGCGAAGAGACTGCACGTTTATCACTGTGAGCTAGCGTCATGTTCAAATGGGTCTTACCCGTGTGGGTAATCCGCGCCCTGCTGCTTTTGGCAGTGGCCGCAACTTCTGTTCACGCGCAGGAAGCGCTTCTACAGGCAAGCTCGTCTGCAACTATCCAGGCCACGCCTACGCGCGCAGATATTCTGCGTGGCGCGTACGGCCCTTATCGCGCCAACAACGACCTGCTCTTCTATCATCTGGATGTCCGCGTTGACCCGGAGAAAAAATTCCTGAGCGGGAAGAACACCATACGCTTCAAGATGCTGAAGGACGACGCGCGCATTCAACTGGACTTGAATGCCGCGCTCAACGTGGACAAGATTCTCTTCGGCACAACTACGCTCAAGTACACGCGCGAGGCCGGGGCCGTCTTCGTGGACTTTCCGCAGACACTCAAGGCTGGCCGCGTCTACTCAATAGACTTTTACTATTCCGGCAATCCCGTAGAGGTCGGCAGGTTCGGCGGCATCACTTTCAAAAAAGACCCGTCCGGCCATGTCTGGATTAACACGTCCTGCGAGGACGAAGGCGCGAGCGTGTGGTGGCCCAACAAAGACCAGTGGCGCGACGAAGTCGAGAGCATGCGAATCAGCGTCTCTGTCCCCAACGGCTTGGTGGATGTTTCCAATGGAAAGTTCGTCGGCAAGACAGATTTGGGCGACGGCTACACGCGCTGGGACTGGCTGGTTCAGTATCCCATCAACAACTACAACGTCTCGCTGAACATAGGAAACTACGCGCACTTCAGCGACCGCCTTGGAGACCTCGCGCTAGATTTCTACGCGCTGCCGGAAAATCTTGATAAAGCCAAGCGGCAGTTCGCGCAGGCACGCGGAATGTTGGAAGCGTTCCAGCATTATTTCGGCGAGTATCCTTTTAAGAAGGACGGGTACAAGCTGATAGAAGCGCCCTACTCTGGCATGGAGCACCAGAGCGCCGTCACTTACGGCAACCGCTTCGCCAACGGTTATCTTGAGCGCGACTGGACGGGCGTAGGCATCAGTCCACGCTTCGACTTCATCATCATTCACGAAAGCGGGCACGAGTGGTTCGGCAACTCAGTCACGGCGGCAGACCGTTCGGACATGTGGATTCATGAAGGCTGGACGACCTACCTTGAATGCCTCTACGTGGAATACATGTACGGGCACGAAGACTATCTGAAATACACGAACGGCTACAAGGCTAAGGTTAAGAATCAGCAGCCCATCATTGCACGGCGAGGCATTAACGCCACGCCTCCGCAGGATCAGTATTTCAAAGGCGCGCTCTTCCTTAACACGCTTCGGAGCGTCGTCAACGACGACAAGTTGTGGTGGGCGCTGCTCAGAGACCTCTACCAGCATTTCAAGTATCAGACCATCATGACAGAGGACATGGTGGAGTTTTTCAACCGCAGGACGGGCAGGAACCTGACGCCAATCTTCAACCAGTACTTGCGCCGCACAGCGATTCCCACGCTTGAGTTAAAGTTTGACGACGCGAACGGAGCGGTCTCTTATCGCTGGCAGGCGGACGAGCCGGGGTTTGCTATGCCCGTGCGCGTCGGCACGAAAGAGCGCTGGCAGATTATAGAGCCTACGACCGAGTGGAAGACCATGAAGACGCAACTTAAGAAAGATGAGTTCGCCGTGGCGACAGACCTCTATTATGTCAACGTCAGCAAGTCATAAAGTTTATGGATAGTGGTTCAGTTTGAAGTTGAGAGTTGTGAGAATTGGTTTTTAACCACAGAGGCACAGAGGACACAGAGGGGGCACAGAGGATTGAATCTCAACTCTCTGTGCCCCCTCTGTGTCCTCTGCGTCTCTGTGGTGAATATCAATCAGCATTACTCTCAACGTTAGTCGTATCTCATGGCGATAATCGGGTCTACTTTTGAAGCCTTCCATGCAGGGACAAGACTTGCGAGCAGGGTGACACGGAATTAGCCAGCAGTAGCGGGTCGCCATCCGTACGCATAACCCAGAACAGATTATTCCTGACGGTGAAAACTCCGTCCTGGTGTATCTGCCGGAATGGAAGATACATCTCACCCGTGGGCGTGCTCTCAAGGCTTGAGTGCTTCACATCCCCGACCACGCCAACAATCTCGGCCTCACGCGGCCCTGTGTCCGTATCGTCAATCATGATGCGCGCCCCGACCGGCGTCCCTTCGGGCCAGAAGCGCCGGGCCAAAGCAGTGCTGACGACGGCTACGAGTTGCGTGTCGCTCTTGTCTTCATCAGAAAACTCCCGCCCCGCTACCAGGGGGATTCCCATAGTTCGGAAGTACTCAGGAGTTGCCATGCGATATTCGGCAGAGGGCGGTGCCGCTTGTCTCTCCAGGGGCCGTCCTACGATGGTGAAAGGGATTGAGGCGAAGACGCCGCTTAACGGAAGTTGCGAAACAGCGCCGACGGATTTCACCCCCGGCAGGGCTTTGAGGCGCGGCACGAGTTCATCTATAAAAGCGCTCACGCTCTCGCGCGAGGCGTAGCTTTTCGGCAAAGACAGCTTAGCGACCAGAACGTTCTTAGTATCAAAGCCCGGCTTGACTTCCTGTAGCCGCAGGAAGCTCTTGATAAAGAGGCCAGCGCCTATGAGCAGCACAAGGGAGAGCGCGACTTCTGAGATTACAAACAGCCTGTGCAGACGATTCCTGGCCGGCCCGCCGGTCGAGCCGCGCCCCTCCGCCTTCAGTTCGGCATTCGTGTCAACGCGGGTCGTCTGCCACGCGGGCGCAAGACCAAAGATGAGACCGGCCAAAAGACTAAGGCCACAGGTAAACCATATCACTCTGGCGTCCAGGCCGACTTCGGCCACGCGCGGCAAATCCGTCGGAGCAAGGGCCAAGAGCAAATCGACTCCCCATGCCGCCAGCGCCAACCCTAAGATGCCGCCGAGCAGTGCCAGGATTAAGCTCTCGGTTAGAAGCTGTCGAACGACTCGCCAGCGAGTTGCGCCGAGCGCTGTCCGTATAGCAATCTCTTTATGTCGAGAGGCCGCGCGCACCAGAAACAGGTTAGCCAGATTGGCGCAGGCTATCAGCATCACCGCCCCGACTGCGCCGAACAGTATCCACAGGGCCAGCCGAAATCCTCCTACCAATTCATCAAACAACGGCACCAACCGAACGCCCATCTTGCCCGCGTACACCACAGGATACTGCGCCCTCAACTCGCGGTTGATGCGGTTCATCTCCTCTTCGGCCTGCTCGCGCGAGACGTTCGGTTTAAGGCGTCCGACGAATCGCAGGAAGTTGACGGAGGCGCGAGCATTACGCAAAGGGTCAGCTTCAGGCGCAAGCGGAATTCCAATCTCGGCATCTCTGATGGGAAAGAAGAATTTTTGTGGCAGCACGCCCACGACCATGTAAGCTTCGCCGTTGAGGGCGAGCGTCTTTCCGATTATGCGAATGTCAAGGCTTATGTGTACTGAGACTTGAAGCGGGCTTGTTATAAGGCGAAGACGGTAATTGTCCATGCGAACAATTACCGTCTTCCATAGTGCCTTGACGGCACAATTCTCGGTCTGATGGTTTACTGAACCTCGAAGCGTACCTTTTGCGAAGCTGTGGTCTTGGCTACGCGGTCTATGGCTGTGACTTGCAGGGTGTATTGCCCTGGGCTTATCTCCTGAAGCGGAATCTCTGAAGCGTAGGCGAGCCGCGTCAGGTCTTGCGGGTCTGCTGAAAGCTTACGCGGGGGCGCGGTGGCGACAGGCTTGTTATCGCGCAGAATCTGCACTTGAAGCTCCACCTGCGGCTGCGCGTTTGAGTTGATGCCGCGCGAGGCGTTGTAGATGTAGACCAGGAAGCGCAGGTTGGAAGAGCGCTCGAAACTGTGGTCTACGCTCACGGGAACGCCTTCGACCAGCGAGTTCGCCTTCTCCTCCGGCTGCTGCGTCGCGCTGGACTTTCGCTCGCCCACGATGAGGCTGCTCATGTAGAGGCCCTGCTTGGATATGTCCGGTATCTCCAGCCATTCGGTGGCGCTGCCCGTCTGTCCGCTCGCGCGATCAAGCGCCGCCACGCGCACCTGATAAAGCCCTGGCTTGAGCGTAGCACGGTGATTGTAGATGATGTCCGGGGCCTTGCCGCCCGTGTCGGAAGAGGGCGGGGTAACGGTCAGTCGTTGCTTGAAACTATCCACGGCCTTGCCCTGCGAGTCGTAGATTGTGCCCGCTATCTCAACGGCTGCTGCGGTCTTGCCGCCCTGCTGCTCGAATTTAAGAGCGTCGGTTTCGACCTTCATGGAAGCCACCAGCGTAGAGCCGCCGGGCGGTGCGTCAATGTAGCTCAGGGCGAGCCGCGTTGGAATCTCTCGTTTAGGAAAGAGCGAGTTGATTGCCTTACGCAGAGGGTCTACGGGCGCGGCTGCCTTCGCGCGCGCAGCCCGCTTCTCTTCGGGCGTGCTCTCGAAATAACCGCGCTGAACCTTTATAGACAACTCGGGCCTGTTCTTCACGCGCACTTGTACGCGGTGAAACTTCCTGCCCGTGCCTGCTTCATTGGGACGCCATGCCAGCAGGTAATAGTTAGAGGTTTCCTCAAGCGCTTTGGTCATCTCCGGCCCGAGCCTGTTCGTGTTGTGAACGAAACGGCCTCCTGTGTCCTCGGCAAGACGATTGAGAATATCTTCTCCGACGACACGCGTGGCGAGCGCCACAGGGCCTGTAGGCATGGTCTCTGAGGTCGCGTCCATCATATCTGTGACAAGCCCCCTTGAGTCCATAGTGTAAATCATGACGCCGGAGCGTATGGACGCATCAGCGATGTTTCGAATCCTGTCCAGCGTATCGCTGTTTCTGGCATCCATGGGGAATCCGTCCGAGATAAAGAAAATCAGCTTGCGTCCGGGCAAACCGGCAGCGCGGCGCGACAGTGTCTCCAGCGCCGAGAGCGTGGCTTTGCTGTAACCGCGAGCCTGCTCAAGTAGAATTCTGGCTCGTTGTGCGACTATTTCTCTTGCTGTCGGCGGAGGGACATTCCATATTCGAATCGTTTCCAGTACAAAATATTCTCCCATAGCTTTATCGCCCTGGTTTATCAGCATCGCCTGACTGTCAGTCATCACCGGCGCTTGAGTATCGCGCGTTGGATAAAACCTGTAGGTCAGGCGGCCAACGGCCCTCTTCAACACCTCCTTGTTGTTCGTGTACTGCTGAAGAAATCCTATCTGACCGCTCGAAGAGGTGATGGCGACCAAGTCATTCTGTGCCATCTGCGTGTCTATAAATCTGATGATGTCATCCTTAGTCCTCTTCAAGCTGTCGGGGGCCATGTGCGTGTCGTCTACGAAGAAGATAATGATGCGCCCGCGCTCCGGCGTCTTAGCCTCTACGGTCTCCTTGACCGTGGCCTTTACTTTTGCGCGGGACTCGCCGCGAGCCGTCGCCGCCACAGCCTCTTCGCGCGCAGTACCGGCTCTGACCTGCTCGAAGAAATTTACATCGACCGGCTTGCCGTCAACTTTCAGTTCGAAGTCCTCTTTCTTCAGACCCTCAACGAATCTGCCCTGCTTGTCGAAGACAGAAACGCCCGTCTGCACAAGGTCTGTAGAAATCCGTATGACATCGTCCGTCTGTTCTTGCTGTCCAGGTTGAGCCGTGTTCCGGTTTTGTTGCTGGGCCTGTGTGCCTGCGCCGCAAATCAGGAAGAGAAGCGAGGCCGCACAGACGAGTAGAAGCTGGCGAGAGTATATTTTCTTCATCGTAATTTTCAGGTAGAGAAGATAAGGGCCGGGGAGAACCGTGACAGATAATACCATAAGACGAAGCTAAAAGAGTTAACAGAGCGGAACGAATACTCTCGTTTTATTCGTGCCTGAGCGCAGCCATGGGGTCAATCTTGGTCGCTCTGCGCGCCGGAATGTAACAGGCTACGAGAGCCACTGCCGAGAGCAGCAGCGCCACTCCCGCGAATGTCAAAGGGTCAGTCGCAGACACGTCGTAGAGCACACTCTGTAGCACTCGCGTGAGTGCTGCCGACGCGATTAGCCCTAACAGCATGCCTATGCCGACAATCGTTATCCCTTCGGTTAATATGAGCCGCAGCAAATCCTTGCTGCTGGCACCCAGCGCCAGGCGAATGCCGAACTCACGCGTGCGACCGCTCACCAGATACGCCATCATGCCGTACAAGCCGGTCGCGGCCAGCACCAACGCCAGAATGCCGAACGCACTCGACAGCCACGCAGTCAATCGCGCAGGCGCAAGCGGCCCTCGCATGTGCTCCGCCATTGTCATGACTTCGGTCAAAGGCAGGTTTGGGTCTAGGCCACGCACCTGTGCGCGCACCTGATTTATCATAGCCTGCGGGCTACCTGCGGTCAGTACGTGCAGCGTCATGCGCGGGCTGTACTGCTGCGCGAGCGGGCGGTAGACGAAGTACGGCGTCTTCTCGGCCAGGCTGCTGTACTTGATGTCTTTGGCTACGCCGATTACTTCCAAGTACTCGCCCTTGGAGTCCATGCGTATGCGTTTGCCTACGGCGTTTCCGTCGGGCGCGAGCCGTCGCGCAAGGGTCTCGTTGACTATCACAACGCGCGGCCCCGCAGAGGTGTCGCTATCCAGAAAGTCACGACCGCCCTTGAGCGCGATGCCCATAGTTTTGAAGTAGTCGGTGGCGACGGTCATGTGCGAGAGGAGCGAGTCTTCGTCTAGCTGCTCTCGGACATTTGCTTCGCCTTCTATGTAGAGCGGAGATTGATTGCCGCCTCCGCCGAGGGGCACAAACTCCGCGAGCGACGCCGCGCGCACTCCCGGCAACGCACGCACGCGCGCCAACAACTCTTCGTGAAAGACCTGACCGCGCGCCGAAGGATAATTCGCCAGCCCAAGGTCATAGCTCATGATGATGCCGTTCTCGATTTGAAAGCCGGGGTTTGCGTTCTGAGTGTTCTGTAGATTCCGTATGAAGAGTCCTGCGGCGACGAGCAGCAGCAGCGAGACGGCGACCTGTCCTACGACAAGGAGGCTTCGCAGGCTCAGGCGACGCCATGAGAAACCTACGGCTTCGTCCTTGAGCGCCGAAACCAAATCAGGCTTCGATGCCTGAAGTGCTGGCGCAAGACCGAAGACAACTCCGGTCAGCATTGAGAGCAGCAGCGTGTATAAGAGGACGCGCACGTCAGGGCTGGTATCCAGAGGCGCGCGTATTCCGTCCGCAGACTGCGGCAGGAGACTCTGCAACAGTTCCGCGCTCCACAGTGATAGCAGCAAGCCAGCACCGCCGCCCGCGAGCGCCAGCAGCAGGCTTTCCGTCAAGAGTTGCCGCACGACACGCCAGCGACTCGCGCCGAGCGTCAATCGGACTGCAATCTCTTTACGCCGCGCAGCCGCGCGGGCCAGCAGCATGTTGGCGACATTGGCACACGCCACCAGCAACACAAGCGTCACTACGGTCAGCAGTATGCCTGCGACGAAGAGGGTCGGCGTGCGCCCCTTCGGCGGCACCATAAGCCCGCGCGCAGGCTCGACCGCTACCAGACGCCCTCCTGGTTCTTCAGGCCCGGACATACGCGCCTTCCGCTCCTGATGGAGTCTGGACGCTATCACAGAAGTCTCGGCCCTGGCCTGCTCAATTGTCGCGCCGGGTCTGAGTCGTCCTATAAGATTGAGCCAGCCGTCGTCGGGTAAGGTCAGAGACGTGGAGCCGGGCTGCACCAGAGGCTCGCTCATCGTAGGCACCCAGAGGTCAGGCGGCGTGATGATGTTAGCGCCCGCGAAATTCTCCGCAGTGATGCCGACCACCGTGAATGATTTGTTGCTGATGAGAATCGTCTTACCGATTAAGGCAGGGTCGGAGCCGAAGCGCCGCTTCCACAGTTGGCCGCTAATGACTACGACAGGATGAGCGCCGGGAGCGCTATCCTCTTCCGGCAGAAATGCGCGCCCCTGAGCGGGAGGCACGCCTAGCACCTCAAAGTAGTTGCCACTGACAATCTCGCCCCAGACGCGCTCTGTCTCGTCGCCGCTCCGCAAACTCATAGGCCGTTGCGCGTAAGCCGCGAGTCCCGCGAAGGCTCCGGCTTCATCCCTGTAAGCTACATAATCCGGGTATGACGAAGCCTGTCCGTCCCATAGACGCACGAGTCTATCAGGCTGCGGCACGGGCAGGGGGCGCAAGAGCGCTGCGTTGATGAAGCTGAAGATGGTGGTGTTGATGCTGACGCCGAGCGCGATTGAGATGAGAGCGGCGGCGGTGAAGCCTTTGCTTCTTAAAAGCACCCGCGCGCCGTATCGCAAGTCCTGCCACAATATTCTCACCGATCACCTCCAGAATGTCATTGCTAATGAATCAACGGAGCGCACGAATCTAAACGGCAGTATGAAAATACCGTGCCGCCTGGCTGGGATTTACGAAGGTGTGCGATTTAAAAGGTCTTGAGGCGCGCAAGGCCGAACGCGCTCGCGCTTAATGCCACCGATTTTGGGATTGTAGAGTCCCCGAAATGGGATTTCAGTTTTCTGTGGTCATTGCCACCTGCACAAAGAAGGCTCCGCTTGAGCTATCTGCTTGAACCTGTCAGCGTAGGGTTCCGCGTAGGCTTCGACCGTGCGCCTGATTCTGGAGAAGAGGACGCAACGGAAATTTTTTTCAGATATGCGGTCGCGCAGGTAAAGCATGGCGTTGGCTTCTCCCCAGTATTCACGATCCTCCCATATCTCCAGGGACGTGCCTCCCATCTGCCGCGCCAGCTTCAACAGTCGCGGGTCGCGCGTGTCGTGTCCGTTGCTGAGAAAAATTCTTTTATAGACCGGCATCAACTGGTTCTGTAGACGGTAGAGCGTGGCGTCTGTGCCGAGCGCGCGGTTAATGTGACCGAACTCGTGTGCGATTTTAGTTGCCGCCAGAAGCCTTCCGCTAACTATCTCGGAAATTCCACTCCAGGAGAGAGAGTTCATGACGGGGTAATAGATAGGGTCTGGATAGCCTTCATCAAGCTGAGAGCCGAGCGTGATGGTCGCGCCCGTCAACTCGCCCGCATCGTTCCACTTGTACTTGCCCGTAGTCGCTCCCTGACGATTATCCGTGGAGATGTTTATCGTCAAGGTGAAAGCCTCGTTGTGCGCGTACATTTCCCATTGCCTGCGACCCGTCTCCGTGGACAGGAACTCGCTTTTCCATACCTCGTATCTCTCTCTGTATTTATCTGGAATCTCCTCTTTGATACCGCCGCGCGAGCTTTGCCTGTTCGGAGATAAGCTGCCGCCCGCGCCTCTCTCTGCCAGCGCGCCCTGTCGCTGTGCGTAATGTGTAACAGTAGGGAAGAGAGATGAAAGCAGAGCGATTAGCAGCAAGCAGACAGGTTTATAGAACGTTCTCATTTGGGGGACTCCCTTTGCGCTTTGACCAGATCGGATTTAAAGAGCCAGCCGTAGACGAAACATTAATGGCGTTCTAAGTCACCTTCGCCCAGAAGTCAATAGCCAGCCGTCAAGCGCTTTAGTCGCATGACCGAAAAAGCCCCTGGAGTTGATAAAAGATTTGAGGTTTAAGAATTAATTGGTCTTACCCTTGTGAGGCAGGCTGTGGCACTGGTAAAAAGTTTAGCTTGACAAAACCCGATCCCTGGCTGATAATGCCGCGTGCCTTAGAGCTGTAGAGCGCCTTCCGCTTGATTAAAAGGTCAGACCCTTTGCCTTAAAGTCTCTGTTTTAAGGTCTCTGGCGGGTCACGGGGCGGGCCGTCGGGGAGCTTCGGTTTTAGGGTACACCGCGCTGAGTAAGATTAATTAATTGGTTAAACCAGTAAGAAGAGGCCCGGCCTATAGTTCAGTTTTTCGGGCCGTGCGGGTTGCGGGCGTTCCCGAATGCCTGGGGCCGCAATTACCGTAGATAAACCAGCCAGTCTTTAAGAATCAGAAATAGAGCCGGTGCGCCGTAAGCTGGAAGAGGCCAGGCGACTGGCACGCGGCACGCAACACGGTTCCAAAGTTGAAGCCATTCGAACGATGCTCTTAGTAAGAAAGGAAAAAGCGATGCGTAAATATGTGTGTGGCCGTAGCCTCACTGCCGTCGTGCTGCTCCTGGTTGCGTTCGCCGTAGCGGGCGCGCAGGAATTCAGGGGCGCGCTCACGGGCAAAGTCACAGACCAGAACGAGGCAGTGGTGCCGGGCGCAGAGGTCTCCATCAAAAACATAGAGACCAACGCTGTAACCACAGTCAACACCAACGAGGACGGAAGCTACAGCTTTCCTCTGCTACAGCCTGGAAAGTATACGCTGACGGTGACCCGCGAGGGATTCAACACGGCTGTGCGCGAAGGCATAGAGATTCGCGTGGCCGACAAGCTGACGCTGGACGTGAAGATGGAGATAGGCGTTGCCGCCACGGTGACGACCGTTGCCAGCGCGCCCGTTCTTGAGACCGGCTCCGTCACGACCGGAACGTCCGTCACCAACAAGCAGATTCAGGAGTTGCCCTTGATAGACGGCAGCCCTTACCAGTTGGCGACGCTCGCGCCCGGCCTTACTTACACAGGCAACCCCGCGTTTACCAGTCCGACCTCCAACGGCAACCTCGCAGCCTTTCGCGCCAACGGAGCGACCGGCCCGAATCAGGTTACACTGAACGGCTCGCCCAACTTTGCCATTGACGGCGGCGTGGGCTTTTCGCCTCCTTCGGACGCCACGCAGGAGTTCAAAGTTCAGACCAACGCTTTCGACGCGCAGCAGGGCTATTCCGGCGGCGCGACCGTCAACGTTGCAATCAAGAGCGGCACGAACGATTTTCACGGCTCGCTCTGGTGGTTCAACCGCGACCGCAGCCGCACCGCTAATAACTTTTTCAATAACGTGAGAGGCGACGACCGGCCAGAGAGAACTTACAACCGCGCGGGCGGAACCGTGGGCGGCCCCGTCTACGTGCCCAAGCTTTACAACGGGCGCGACAAGACTTTCTTCCTCTTCGCCTACGAGCGCCTGAAGAGCAGCGAGGCAGAGCCGCAGCTTTTCACTGTGCCTACAGAGGCCATGCGCCAGGGCGATTTCTCCGCGCTGCTCAACCTGCCGCAGCCCACAAGAATCTACGACCCGTTTAGCGGGTGCCATGCTCCGTCGAACTGCACCGTGACGCGCACGGTCATAGCTGACCCTTCGCGCGCCACTGCCGCGAACCCGCAAGGGCTGAACATCATTCCTCTGGCGAGGCTCAATCCTATCGCCGTCGCTTATCTGAAGCTTTTCCCTCTGCCCAACTTTACGGGCAATGCGGACGGCACGAACAATTACTTCTCCAATCAGATTCGCAGCCAGAACTACAGGTCATGGATTACGCGCATTGACCATCGCATCAGCGACACACAGTCAATCTTCGGCAACTACTATCACAGCTTCAACCCGGAGGATCGCAACAACTGGACTGGAACGCCACTGACGCAGGGCTTCGAGTATCGCACCAACGACGGCGCTAGCTTGGATTACACCGCTACGCTTTCGAGCAACATGGTGCTGGACGTACGCACAAGCCTAAGCCGGTTCGTGCAGGAGCGCCGCCCCGCTACAAGCTTTGACCCGGCCAGCCTTGGCTTTTCAGCCGCAGTGCTTGCGGCCATGAATGGTTACGATTATCTGCCGCGCTTCGACATCAGAACTTATGACCAGACGAGACCCATTCGCTCTACGCTCGGCGCGAACCGTTCTGATTACAACGGCGGCCTGTTGCGCCCGCTCTACGTCTTCTCTTTGCAGCCGCAGATGACGCAGAGCTACGGCAACCATACCTTCAGGTACGGTTACGACTTCCGTATGCTGCGCGAGAACTTCACGACCAATGGTTATCAGGGTGGCCGCTACTTCTTCGACGGCACCTACACGACCATCACCACTACGACCGCGACCAACAGCAACAACGCTACCAACCTTGAGCGCAACCGTAACGCTTATGGTAGAGACGTGGCGGCGTTCCTGTTCGGCGTGCCCACGGCCTCGACTTCGCAGGGCTTGATAGAGACCACAGGCCGCGCCTACTCCTTGCAGTCGCTCTATCACGGCTTCTTCTTCGCGGACGACTGGCGCGTCAATCCCAAGCTCACGCTGAACCTGGGCTTGCGCTACGAGCTTGAGATGGGACTCACGGAGCGGTACAACCGGCTGATTCGCGGCTTCGACACGACTACGCCAAGCCCCATACAGGCACAGGCGATTGCAGCCTACACGGTGGCTTATAACGCAGACCCGAACCGTGCCACCAATTTCCCGGTCACGCCGAGCCAGTTCCAGGTGCTAGGCGGCGTGCAGTACGCGGACGAGAATAATCGCGCGCTGTGGAACACGGACAAGAGCAACTGGCAGCCGCGCATAGGCGCAGCTTACCAGGCTAATGAGAAGACCGTGCTGCGCGCAGGCTTCGGCATCTTCATGTCGCCGTTCCGCATCATCCCGGACGATGTCTTGCAGACGGGCTTCAGCGCCACCACGCCCATCATCCCGACCAACGACCAGGGCCGCACCTTTTTAGCAACCCTGAGCAACCCGTTCCCGAACGGCCTAACACCGGCCACGGGCACTAGCCTTGGGCTGCTGACCAGCACTGGGCAAGACCTGGGCGCTTCTGACGCGGCGCTCGTCCCCGTAGACCGCAAGAACTCCAAGTTCGCGCGCGTGGCCTTCGGCATACAGCGCGAGTTGCCGGGACAGTTCGTCGTAGAAGCCAACTTCGTCTCGTCTTGGGGCTACGACCTGGCCGTCAACCGTAACCTCAACTTCGTCCCCAGGGAGTTCCTGGCAGACCTGAGCACGGCGACGACCGTTGCCGCCGCTTCGGCACTGGATACCACTGCCAACAACTTCCTTTCGGGCACGATTACAAACCCGTTCCGAAATCTGCTGCCTGCTACAAGCCCGTTCAACGGCGCGACGACCATCAGCCGCGCTCAGAGCCTGCTCGACTTCCCGCAGTTCACGAACGTCTGGGTGCAGCAGTACAACGGCACGAACCGTTACAACTCGCTTCAGCTTCAGGCGAGCAAGCGTTTCGACAAAGACCTGACGCTCAACGTCACCTACACCTACTCAAAGCTGCGCGAGAAGGTTTCGTTCCTGAATCCTTCGGACACTGTGCTTGAGGATCGTGTGGGCACGGATGACCGTCCGAACCGCTTCACGCTGGCCGCCGTTTACCAGTTACCTGTGGGTCGCGGTCGCAGATTCGGCAAGGACATGAATCGCGTTCTGGATTACGTCATAGGCGGCTGGCAGCTTAACGGCACCTACGAGTGGCAGCAGGGTCAACCTATACTCTTCTCCTCCCGTATCTTCTACGCGGGCGACCCGACGCAGTTGGAGATTCATCCGGCAGAGGGCGACGGCGCGGGGCGCAAGTTCGGGTTCGGGGGCCTTCCGGTCTTCCCGATTGCGGACTTCTTCTCGCCCACGACCTCCAGCCTTCGCACTTTCCCGACGACGCTGGATAACCTTCGTCATCAACCGTTCACGAGCGTCAATCTGTCTATTACGAAGAACTTCAACTTCGGTGAGAACAAGAGGCTGCAATTCCGCGCCGAGGCGCTCAATGCCTTCAATCACCCGTACTTCTTCGACCTGAACGTTGACCCGTCGAACGCGAACTTCGGTTTCTACTCCACGCAGAGGAACCTGCCGCGCGACATACAGCTCGGCCTGAAGTTCACCTTCTAGTGACCGCTTGACTGGGATTGTGTGTTGTTCTGGTCAACAACAACCATGTGAGCCGCCCTTTCGGATTCTCTTAATCTGTAAGGGCGGCTCGCGTCGCATGGCTTAGCGAGTAAGATGATTAATCGCACTATCATTATCTGCGCCGCATTAATCTTCACCTGCCTGGTCTCTGTTGCAGCAGCCGCGCAGAAATCCGGCGGCGCGGCGACTTCCGCTTCCCTGAAATGGAGCGACATCCTGAAGCAGAAGGCGGACTGGTACGCAAGCGATGAGGCCGTTCGAATAGCCTGTAACGTTCTGCTCTACCAGCGCGAGACGGGCGGCTGGCCCAAGAACATAGACATGGCAAAGGTGTTGACCGAAGCCGAGCGCGCGAGTCTCGTTAGGCAGAAGCAGGAGACAGATTCCACCATAGACAACGGCGCGACCTACACGCAGTTGGTTTATCTGGCGAGGGTCTACACGGCCAGGAAAATCGAGGGCCACAGGCAGGCGTTTGAGAGAGGCTTGGATTACCTGTTGAAGGCGCAGTACGCTAACGGCGGCTGGCCGCAATACTACCCACTACGTAAAGGCTACTACACGCACATCACCTTCAACGACGACGCTATGATAAACGTCATGCGACTGCTGCGCGATGTTGCTCAAAAGAAATCCAGCTACCTCTTCGTAGACGAAACGCGCCGCAGCCTTGCCGAGCGCGCCGTAGAGCGCGGCATCGAGTTGATACTTAAAACTCAGATTGTCGTAGACGGCAAGCGCACAATCTGGGACGCGCAATACGACGAAGTCACACTCAAGCCAGCCGCCGCCAGAAGGTTCGAGCCGACTGCGCTTGTCAGCCGCGAGAGCGTCTCAATCGTGCGCTTCCTGATGCAGATTAAGCAGCCCGGCCCGCAGGTGATAGAGGCAATCGAAGCAGCCGTCAACTGGTTCGAAAAAACGAAACTGTCCGGCATCAGGTGGGTCGAAAGGGCTGACCCTTCAAAGCCTCAGGGCTTCGAGCGCGTCGTCGTCAAAGACCCGAATGCGGGGCCGCTCTGGGCCAGGTTTTACGAGATGGGCACGAACCGCCCCATCTTCGTAGGGCGCGATGCGGTCATCAAATACGACGTGATGGAAATAGAAGCCGAGCGACGAAACGGCTATGGCTGGTACTCCGAAGAGCCTGCCGAGTTGCTCAATGAAGATTATCCTGCCTGGCGAAAAAAGCTAGAGCGCTAACTTTAATTAAAGATTCATCATGACTACTCGCCGTGATTTTCTTAAAGCCTTTATGGGCTGTGGGGCCTTGACGCTCGTTGCGCCGCGACTGCTGGCTGCTTCGGCGGACGCTTGGGCGCAGGTGCCTGAGATTTTAAAGCGCATCAAGCCGCCAGCATTTCCCAGGAGGGATTTTGTCATCACTCGCTTCGGCGCGGTGGGCGACGGCAGGACGGATTGCACGGAGAGCCTTCGCAAAGCGATTGACGCCTGCAACAAAGCGGGCGGCGGGCGAGTGGTCGTTCCTGCGGGCACGTTCCTGACGGGCGCGATTCATCTTAAGAGCAACGTCAATCTTCACGTCACAAAGGGCGCGACGCTGAAGTTCAGTCAAGACCCCGCAAAGTACCTGCCGCTAGTCTTCACTCGTTGGGAAGGGATGGAGTTGATGAACTACTCGCCCTTCATCTACGCCTTTGAGCAGGTGAACATAGCCGTCACAGGCGAAGGCACACTCGACGGACAGGCGGACGACGCGCACTGGTGGCCCTGGAAGGGGAACACCAATCACGGCTGGAGGAAAGGCGACCCTGACCAGAAGAAGGCGCGTCGCGCGCTGGAAGAGATGGCTGAGCGCGGCACGCCCGTTCAGGAGAGACGCTTCGGCGAAGGCTCGTACCTGAGGCCGCAGTTCATACAGCCCTATCGCTCGCGCAATATTCTCATAGAAGGAGTGACTATCAAAAACTCTCCCATGTGGGAGATTAATCCTGTGCTCTGCACGAACGTCACAGTGCGGGGCGTGAAGATTTCCAGCCACGGCCCCAACAATGACGGCTGCGACCCTGAGTCCTGCAAGGACGTGTTGATTAAGGATTGCGAGTTCGACACGGGTGACGACTGCATAGCCATCAAGTCTGGGCGCAACGCGGACGGACGCCGCCTGGGCGTGCCTTCCGAAAACATAGTCATTCAAAATTGCCGCATGAAGGACGGCCACGGCGGCGTCACTGTCGGAAGCGAAATCTCCGGCGGCGTGCGGAATGTCTTCGCGGAAGACTGTCGCCTGGACAGCCCGAACCTGGAGACGGCTTTGCGCGTCAAGAACAACGCCATGCGCGGCGGCCTGCTTGAAAATCTATACTTCAGGAACATAGAGGTCGGACGGGTCTCGAAGGCCGTCATCACCATAGACTTCAATTACGAAGAGGGAGAGAAGGGAAGGTTCACGCCCGTCGTGCGTAACTTCGTCGTGCGCGACCTCAGGAGCGGAAAGAGCGAGCGCGCCCTGGACGTGCAGGGATTCCAGCAAGCCCCCATCTATAACCTCAACCTGAAGGACTGCTCCTTCGACAACGCCGCCGCGTCCAGCGTAATCAAGCACGTGCAGGGCGTCTCCTTAGAGAACGTGCGCGTCAACGGCAAAGTCATAGAAGGCGACGGCGCGAAAGCTTTCTCGACTCAGGGCCAGGGAAATTAATCTGGAGAAGTTTAATGCGAAGCTTAATCGCTCTCTGTCTGCTGCTCGTGTTTTCGGGAATTGCGTTTGGGCGGGAGCCTGTCACGATTTACCTGGCGGGCGATTCGACTATGGCGCAGAAGCTTCCTGAGAAGCGACCGGAAACGGGCTGGGGCGAAGAACTGCAAAAGTTTTTCAAAGAGGGCACAGTCGTAGTCGATAATCGCGCGAAGAATGGCCGCAGCACGCGCACCTTCATAAAAGAGAAGCTCTGGCAGGGCATCGTCGATAGCTTGAAGAAAGGCGATTACGTCTTCATAGAGTTCGGCCACAACGACTCCTCGAAAGAGAAGACAGACCGTTACACGCCGCCGGAAGACTATCGCAGAAATCTCATACGGTTCGTTAATGAAGTCAGGGCGAAGGGAGCTACTCCGGTTTTAATGACGCCTGTGATGCGCCGTCGCTTCGATAAAGAGGGTAACTTTCAGGACTCTCATGGCGCGTATCCAGACATCGTGCGCGCCGTCGCAGCCGAGTACAAAGTCGCCCTCATAGACATGCACCGCAAGAGCGAGCAGGTCATCAAACAATACGGCGTGGAAGAATCCCGCAAGCTCTTCCTTCAATTAAAACCCGGCGAGAACAGCAATTACCCTAAGGGCATAGAAGACAACACGCACTTTTCGCCGCTCGGCGCTGAAGTGATGGCTAAGCTCGCGGTCGAAGGCATACGCGAACAGAAACTCGGTCTTGTTAAGTACCTGAAAAAGAGTGATAACAGAGAAACTTTAACGTAAGTACGGGAGAAGAAAATGAAGAAATACCTCGCAGCCCTTATCCTTTCAATCGCAGCGCTGTGCCAACCAGTCACGGCACAGGCTCAAGCGGACGCAGAAGGCTTCACGGCCATAGTCAAATCGGACGAAGCGCGTTTCACTCTTCCAGTGCCGCAAAGGCGCGAGTGGAAATGGAGACGGCCTGAGACTAAAGAGAGCGCGCAGGAGTACAGGATGGATGTCACGGTGAAGAACGAAGGGACTGAGTATACCTTCGGTTTCTACCTGTGGAAGCCGCGCAAAGCTTCCAGACCCGGCCAGGGAAGCTTCTTACAACTTCTGGACGCGGGACAGAAGAGCCTCTTCGAGCGTCCCACTTCAGCGAGCGGCTTTTCCCTAGTCCCAGACGCGGGCCTCAAAGTCAGCGAGAAAGGCGACACACTTCTCATCACCATCAACGGTCGCAACAACGTCGCACGCCTCTTCTCCGCCAAACCCTCCGAAGTGACCTTCACCATAACCGTCCCCGGCGAAGGCCCCAAACGAAAGCTCGTGCCGGTCAAGTACGTGGATTGAAGAACAGAGCGCTTCACTTGCTTACATAAACGGGACGCTCTGGTTAAGCGCTACATATTCGTAATCAAAGAGTAGGGCGAGCGCAGCTCTGAGCCGGAAGCAGCTATATAACGCTCGCGTGGATTTGGGTGCAAGTGGTATCCTCCTTGCTATGTCTCACCTTACTCAAATTCGCATTCTTGAGAACGACAACAACCGTCAAGGCGATCTCTTCGGGCGGCTGATGGCCGACCTGTTCGTCGCGCTCGGTTACGAACAGCCACGCATCAATATTCATAAGTCAGGCCGCGAGCTTGATCTCGCAGCCGTCCATCGACTTGAGCGTCGTCGCGCCGTTGCCGAGTGCAAGGCTACCATTGACGCAATCGGTGGCGGCGACCTGAACAAGTTCGTCGGCGCGCTTGATGCCGAACGTGAAGATGATCTTCCGCTAACAGGCTATTTCATCTCACTGGCTGGCTTCACGGAGACGGCCATTGAGTAGGAGAAGAATCGTAGGCGCACAAAAATTGTTCTCTTGAGCGGCGCGGGGGTCGTGGATGAACTAGTGCGGGGACGAAGCCTCATCGCAAAGGAGCGCGCCACTGAACTGGCGGGCCGATGCTGTTCCGTGTACGGCGACCTAGTGCTTGATGAAGATGTAGAGTTGCTAGCGCACGAGCGCGGCTGGGTGTGGGCTATATACTACACTCAAGGCAAGGGGCGCACGCACTTTGCGTTGATTCATGCTGATGGCACGCCGCTCGCCCCCGTTATTGCCAATGAGATTATCGCAGCCGATAACAGGTGCGGCGGTTCTCTTCATACTCTGACCTGCATTAATCCCGCGCCCGTTCACTCGGCTGATAATGCACAGCAGGTTAACGCTGCGCTCAAGGCGTACGAGCGCTACTTGACCGAGGAGTGTGGCTATATTCACCTGGACGGTCTACCTGCAGATAGCGAAGTAGGCTCTCGCCGTCTTCAACTTGAAACCCTGTTCGTTCCACTTCACCTGGACATTAACGAAGAGGTCAAGCGCAAGCAGGTCGGCACAGTCTTGAGTGATTACCCGCGCTTGGCTAAACTTCTACAGGAAGCGCGCGAAGCCATGCCAACAGAATTAGGCTTCGTACAGGGCAGCGTTGAAGACTTCATACACCGCGTAGAAGACCGCAGCAGCCTCCTCATGATGTCCGGCCTCGACATAGAAGATGGTCGCCTCGTAGAGTTCTACGAATTCCGCCACCTCACCTTTCAGGAATTCCTAACCGCCCGCGCTATGGTCGAAGGCTGGTATCCGGGACGCAAAGAAGACGACACTCTCGCCAGCGTACTTGAACCGCACTTTGAAGATGAAGAATGGCGAGAAGTCATTCCCCTCGCCGCCGCACTAGGCGGGAAAGCAACAGAGACATTGATTCAACGACTTACCGAACAAGTTAGAGTATTTAATGATGATGATGCTTGGGTGCAGGGCAGACGTTCCCTCGTTTCTATTCTCGGAAGCTGCTTAGCTGATGAGGTAGCTGCGCGCCCCGAAACCATTCGAGCAGCTATGCAAGAAATAGTTCGAACTGGAGGCGGTATTTGGTCTAAGTAATGTTTGGTCTCCGCCATCAAAGCCGGATATGCTTGGACGGCTATTCGAATTATGGTGTAACAGCAAAGATGCGGAAATGCGAAGATTAGTTCCATATGCAATTACTTATCAGCAGGTTATGCTTCGAGATAGCAGAAAGCACTGCTCAACAATCCGGATCAATGAATTTGAAGATTTTGTTAGGAACTATTCCGAAATGGGTGACATGTTTGAAAAACCAGCCGCACTTGTTATTGCATATTACTTGCGAACTCCCTGGAGCGACGCTGAATTAGCGGAACATGTCCGCACCCTTCTTGATTCCCAAGCATTGCTCCCTGACTGTGAGGAAACAATGCGTAGCTTGCTTGAATACCTTGGCGAAAAGCCTTGAGACGAGTTTTCGATAATTGCAACTAAACAGTCTTCAGGATTCGTTGGCGCTTAAGCATCGAATCTATTTCGACTGTTTCGCACGCATCGGTTCTGCAAAGATTTTAATTAGGATCATGGAGAAGTCTTTGCCTGTGCGCTGGTGGGGGGTGCCGCGCGGGACTATGATGAGGTCGCCTTTCTTGATTTCAAAGGTTTGGCCGCCCGTTATGCGTGGACTGCGCCATTCGCCGGGTTCGACTTCGCGCGGGGCGTCTAGACGGCCTCCGAGCGTGAGAGTGGCCGTGCCTTCCAGCACGTAGTACACGTCGTCCGACGCGTCGTGGACTTCGGCCTGCGCGGTGGGCCTGCTCTTGTCGTGCTGCACTGCTACGCGAAGCTGCATGCCAGCGCCGCCGATTAATTCTTCCACCTTGTTGTCGGGCTGAAGCCGCCTTTCCAAATCGCTGAGCGATTGCGCCGTGAGAACTACGAAGGGGCGCGTCGGCGTGCTTGGCGCGCGTGCGGTCTGCGCGTTGCCGTCAGATTGGGCGGGCAGATTTATTGCAAGCGCGGTGATGAGCAGCGTTAGTCCCAGGGCCTGCTTTATTCTGGTTAACATGAGCTTGAAATCATCCTCTCTTCATTCAGTCTATTGCCTGTCTTCAACGCGCGCGGCGGCCAGCCTGTTTTGATTTCGCGGGCGCTTGTTCTATCAGCCAGAGCGAAAGGTCGCGGGCTGCTTTGAAGTTGTCAAACTCCGGCGGCAATTTCCTGCCGTCCACGTATTCGTTGTAGAGCCAGGGGTCGCCAACCGCGAACACCGTGCCCTTGCCGAATCTGGCGACAGCCATAATCACATCGCCCTTGTCTTCTATAAGAGGACGGGCGGGCGGCGCTAGCTTCAGCGTGGAAATCTCCTTCAGATACAACTTGCGTGCGGTTTTGAAAATCGAGTTCGCGGACGCGACCGTAATCTTACCGGCTGCGAAATCATTCCCTTCGACGCGGTTCCGGCTGTTCAGGTTGAACTCTATGCCGAACTGCTTTGCCAGCCGGTTGAAATGCTCGAACTCTGCGTTGCCCGCGTCGTTGCCCATTAGAACCAGCACTCCGCCACGCCTGACCCAATCGACGATAGCTTTTACGTGCGCCTCTTCTATGAAGCGAGGGTTTTCATTCTCTTCTTTCGTGTCCGGGTCGACTATGATGTAGATGTCCGTCTTCTTCAGGTTCGCTGCTGTAGGCGCTTCCATCAGAGCCTCTGTCTTGACGCCGAAATTCCTGAAGATATTTCCCCACAGAGAAAAGCCTGAGTTGGGCATCTCCTCCCACTTGTAATGATAGGGAGCCATTCTTCCGCTCGCATCCTTTTTCACTTCGCTGTTGAAATAGTAATCGAGCGTGACCGTCAATCCCTGACCCTTTGCGCGGCTGCTTGCAATCTCCATTTCGTTGGCCGCCATCAAAAACGCGCCCACGCCTTTCGGGTCGTTGGTCACGACCCTTTCGTTTACGTAGTACTGATAGCTTCCGTCCCTGTAAGGATTGCCGCCGAGGCCAGCGACGGCGACAGTGCCCTTTAGATTGACGCCGCCCGCGCCAGCGTCTTCTATGAAACGCGACTTGATTCCTTCGTAGCCCTTTTGAGCGACATTTAGATAAGAGGCGGGAAGATAGCCCTGCCGCACTCCCTTGGCTAAGGCGTAGACGAACATGGAAGAGACAGAAGCTTCCAAGTAATTCCCTTCGGCACCGCCTTTATCCAACACCTGATACCAGAGGCCGGATTTAGGCTCCTGGTATTTCTCTACAGCCGCCGCAAGGCGATTCAGGTTAGCCAACAACGCCTCTCTCTGTGGGTGGTCTTTGGGGAAGTAATCCAGGGTGTCTACGAGCGCTATAGCGTACCAGCCCATAGCTCGCCCCCAGAAGTTAGGCGAGCGCCCCGTCTGAGGGTCTGCCCATCGCTGCTTTCTGGATTCGTCCCAGCCGTGATAAAGGAGTCCGGTCTTAGCATCCCTTGCGTGCATCTCCATCAGCACGAACTGCTTTGCTATGTCGTCAAAGTCGGCAGGCTCGTTGAAGGTCGCGGCGTACTCGGCGTAGAACGGCTCGGCCATGTAGAGGCCGTCCAGCCACATCTGCGAAGGATATATCTTCTTATGCCAGAAGCCGCCCTCGCTCGTGCGTGGGTGCGCCCTTAACTGCTCGCGCAAAGTGGCCGCAGCCTTACGGTATTTCTCATTGCCCGTCACCTTGTAGAGCAGCAGCAATATTCTTCCGGGCATAACATTGTCCAGGTTGTAATCTTCCAGCTTGTACGTGCGTATGCTTCCGTCTTCAGCTACGAACCTGTCCATGCCGCGCTGTATGTAGCTGAAATATTTCCCGTCGCCCGTGGCTAACCAGACGCCCTGCATGCCCTTGAGCAACACGCCCTGCTCGTAGCTCCACTTCAAAGGCTTGTCCGGGTCTGTAGTGACAGAATCTTTCCAGGTCGTCATGACGGTCGAGGCCATGCGCTCCGGCAGCCGCGCGACTTGCCCCTGGGCCGGACTCGTCAACGCGGTTAACACGAATAAGGAAAGAATGGAACCGGCAACTGTTTTCACTAATCCCCTCCGAAATCAAAAAGCTGTATCGTTATTAATAGCCTGTTAACCAATATTCTATCCAGCTAAAATGGTTACACCTTTATGAGTCGCCAAGATAATAATTCGTTCGACAATATATAGAAAAACGATTAGAATGGGCCGTATTAAAGAAGAGGCAACCTTGCGGGCGAGCGAAGCCTCTGAAACTTGTACCACCAATTTGGTTAAATTGATTCTTTAGTGGCGGAAATGGTATGACCGATTTAAATAGTGACATCTTCAAAACGATTGACCCGGAGCATCGCGGCACGACCTCCGAAGAGGTCATCTCGCAGCTTAGAGAAATGATTCATCGCGGCGACCTGCGGCCCGGAGACCGCTTGCCGCCTGAGCGCGATCTGGCAAAGATGCTGGGCGTCAGCCGCCCGACCCTGCGCGCAGGCATTCGCTCGCTCGCCGCCGTAGGCGTCCTGCAATCAAGGCAGGGCGCGGGCACCTTCGTAGTCAAATCCGACGGGCCTCCTTCTCTGGACAGCAGCCCGCTCCGACTGATGGCTTCCCTGCACGGCTTCACGCCGAGCGAGATGTTCGAGGCGCGGCAGTCTTTGGAGATGGCCGTCGCAGGTCTCGCGGCTGAGCGCGCTACGAGCGAGCATCTGGCGACGATGTCCGAAGAGATAGCCGGAATGTACGCCTCGCTGGATGACCCGGAGCAGTTCCTTGTTCATGACATGCGCTTTCATCAAACGGTTGCAGCCGCCTCTGGAAACCGCATCCTGACATCTTTGATGAACATGGTCGCCACAATCCTCTTCGACGTGCGCCGCAAGACCGTCAAGCGAGCGCGCGACCTGAAGGAATCTGCTGAGATGCATAGACAGATTTACCGCTCCATACGAGAGCGAAACCCTGAGGCCGCAAGCAGCGCCATGCGCGCACACCTCATGCTGGCCCAGAAGGCGCAGGAATCCGAAGAGGCAGAGGACGGAGCAGCAGCAACAACCAGCGATAACGGCTCTCAATAATTGTCAAAGACGGGACAGGGAATTCTTTATCCTTTAGCTTCGGCCAGGCGCAGGCGTGCTTCCTTGACTACGGACACGTAGGAGCGCGCCGATTCCGTCACCTTTTCTGGTTGCCCGGCGCGTATGGCTTTGGTGTCAACGAGGTCTGCGCCGACGCCCAAGGCGAAAGCGCCAGCCTCTATGAACTCTGCTGCCGTAGAGAGCGAAACGCCGCCGGTCGGAATCAACTCAATCTGCGGCAAGGGTGCCTTGAGCGCCTTCAGGTATTTCGCGCCGCCGAGAGCGCCGCAGGGAAAGAGCTTGACCAAATCCGCGCCCGCAGTCCACGCCGTCACCACTTCGGTAGGCGTCAAAGCTCCGGGCATCACCGCGATTGAATAGCGGCGGCACATCTCTATCGTCTCGACGTTGAGCGCGGGACTGACCATGAAACTTGCGCCCGCCAGAATGCAGGCCCGCGCCGTCTCAGCATCCAGCACCGTTCCTGCGCCGACGATTACCTCGGAGCCGTAGCGGTCTGCCACCTGCTCTATAACTTTTACGGCGCGCGGCACGGTCATGGTGATTTCCAGAACGGGCACGCCGCCAGCGCGTATGGCCTCTATGACCTGCATGGCCTCTTCGGCAGATGAAGCGCGCACGACAGGCACTACGCCGACCTCCGCAACGCGTCTCAAGACATCCTGTTTATTCATTCTCTCTCCCTTGCTTCACGCGGTTGATTCCAGAATCGCGCCTTCCTCGTACGCGAGCACTAGCCGCTCAAGCATGCTGATGCGCTGCAAAATTATCTCGCCCTGCTCGGTATCGGAGATGCGGCGCGGGCGCTCGTACTCTCGAATATTCGTGACCTTCGGCACTATATCTGCGCCGGAAGTAATCGCGTCTCCGATTGATTTGAAGTGATGAAGCTCCGCTATGCTCACGCGCTCGGGCGCTAAGATTAGTGTGTAGCCACGGTCTCCGTAGCTTTCAGAGAAAGCGCCGTCGATGGTCACGGCACCGCCCCCGCTCCTGACAGGCTCTTCACCCTTCTCAATCTTCACTGGTACGTGGCCGTTGACTATCAGGCCGTCGGTGCCTATGCCGAACTCACCGGCAAGTCTGCGGCAGAACCGCGCGTCGTGCGTCAGTTGAAAGTAGGGATTCTTATGCTCCTTGTGAGTCTGCCTGTCTTCTATAAAATACTGCTCGAAGGTTGACATACGGTCTTTGCCGAAAAGCGGAGAGCGCGGCCCCGTCCACAAGTACCAGAGCGCGTCCGCCTCCATGTGAGCGCGTGCAGCCCCTTTGCGAAACGCTCGTCTTACTACGGAGTCGAAGGCGTCGAACAACTCGCGCCCCGCTACGAGTCTCCCGTCCACTTCGAGCGATAGCGGCTCACCCTCTTCGTCCACAGGCACGCAACCGTGAAAGACAAGCGCGTGGTCGCGCCTGAGCCACATGGCACCGTGCCGTGTGATGTAGGACATGTGCTGCCATAACCTGTCGCTTGAGACGAAGGACTCGCTGAGACGCGCCATGCATTCCTGCTCTTCGGTTGTCAGAGCGTAAGGGTCGGACGCATCAATGGTCGGAAGTTGAGAGTCGCGCATAGCGTGCGTGCGCCCGTCAATCTCTACCGTGCCGTCTTTGAGGTCGATGCGATGCAGAAGGCGGCGGTGCTCCATCATCCATTCCGGGTGACGCGCGATGGTTTGGCCTTCCAGCTTGAACTGCATGACGGCGGCGGCCTTCTGCATACGCGCAATCAGCAGGTCGTCGCGCTGGCCCTCGCGCTTCGCCCTGAAAAATGTGGCGGGGTCGTCCGCGTAAATCTTGCGCGCCAACATCTCAAGCGGCTGAAGCGTGATGCCGTAGCCTTCTTCAAGCTGAAACAGCCTGCGGTGGCGCAGAGAGATTCTGAGCACGGTGGCGATGAGAGCCAACTGGCCCAGGCATGCGCCCATCCACAGAGCGTCGTGATTGCCCCAGGTGAATGAAACGCGCGGCTGGCGCATGAGGTAGTCTATGACTTTGTCCAGGCGCGGCCCACGGTCGCCCAGATCACCCGCGACTATAAGCTCCGAGATGGAGAGGTTACGTACAAGCCTTGAGGTCAGACGGACTGCCGTCAAATCTCTTTCGTGCTCAGCGAGCGCCGCAATCATCTCGTCAATATATTCCGGCTCACGCCCGGCGCTTGGTTCCGAGAGCAACTCTGCACAAATTTCCTTTGCTTCTGCGGGGAAAAGCTTCAGCACATGCGAGCGCCTGTAGTTGCGCGCGAGCGCTCGCACCACCTCGAACTGAAGCCTGAGAGTGCGGCGAACCCAGTCGCGCCTGAACGTGGTGACAGCGAGACGGGGACGAAGATTCTCTATGGCCTCGCGCGGGTAGTAGAGCACGGCCAGCAATTCTCTCTGCTCGTCTGCGGTCAACCTTTCACAGAAAAGTTCCGAGACCAGAGGCCGCAGAGAGCCTGAGGCGTTGTTGATGATGTGGCGCAGCTTCTTGTATTCGCCGTGAACGTCGCTGACGACATGCACAGTCTCTTTGGGCAGAGAGAGCGTGGCGCGCAGCACAGCCGTCTCGGCTATCGCGGCCCCTGCGGACGGGTAGCGGTGCGCCAGCGAGCGCAGGCTTGTCAATTCATCAATGCCAAAAGAGACGGCCAATTCTGATAAGGAATATGGACGAAGCTTTCAACGAGCGACGCGCGCTCCGCCGCCCTTCATGACACGCTCGACTTCCGAGAGCGTGACCATAGTCGTATCGCCCGGCGTAGTCATAGCCAGCGCGCCGTGCGCCGCGCCGCACTCTACTGCGTACTGCGGGCCTCTGTCGGTCAGCAGTCCGTAAATCAAGCCCGAAGCGAAGCTGTCGCCGCCGCCTACGCGGTCGAAGATTTCAAGGTTCTCGCGCGTAGTGGCGCGGTAGAGTTCGCCGCCCGCAAAGCAGACCGCGCCCCAGTCGTTGATGGTCGCAGTCTTTGCGTTCCTGAGCGTCGTCGCTACTACTTTGAAATTGGGAAACTCTCTGACGGCACGCTCAATCATGCGGCGGAAGTTCTCCACATCAAGCTTGGAGTGATGCTCGTCCAAGCCCTCGACCTCAAATCCAAGGCAGGCCGTGAAGTCTTCTTCGTTGCCAATCATCACGTCAACCAGGGGAGCCAGTTCACGGTTCACTTCCTGCGCTCTCTTCTGTCCGCCGATTGATTTCCACAAACTGTCTCGATAGTTCAGGTCGTAAGAGATAATCGTGCCGTGCCGTCGCGCCGCCTCCATAGCTTCTTTAGCGACTGCGGGCGTCGTTTCAGAGAGCGCGCAGAAGATGCCTCCCGTGTGAAACCAGCGCGCACCCTCCTGGCCGAAAATCTTTTCCCAATCAATCTCGCCCGGCTTTAATTGCGAGACGGCAGTGTGGCCTCTGTCGGAACAGCCGAGCGCCGCGCGCACGCCGAAGCCCCGCTCCGTGAAGTTCAAGCCGTTGCGGACTGTGCGACCCACGCCGTCATACTTGACCCAACGGACGTGCGACTGGTCAACGCCGCCCTGATAGATTAAGTCCTGCACCAGACGGCCCACGGGATTGTCCGCGAGCGCCGTCACAAGCGCCGCCTCCATTCCGAAACAGCGTTTGAGTCCGCGCGCTACGTTATACTCGCCGCCGCCTTCCCAGACCTGAAAGCGCCTGGTCGTATGTATCCGACCATCGCCCGGATCAAGCCTCAGCATGACTTCGCCTAAGGAGACTATGTCCCAGCGACAACTCTCTTTGGGTTTGACGTTCAATGATGCTGCCATCTCTAAATCTGAGCCTCGGACGTTTTAATCTTTGCCGGTTCGAGTCGCGGCACCAGTAGGTGAATAATCAGTAGCGAGAGCATGTAGGCGGAACCCGCTATGATGAAGAGCGGGGTGAACGAGGATGCGTCCGGTTTGTCGCCGAGTATCAATCCGGTCAGCCAAAGTATGAGCATAGCGCCGACCGCTCCGGCCATCCCGCCCAGGCCGACGACAGAGCCTACGGCCTGCTTCGGGAACATGTCCGAGGCGGTCGTGAACAGGTTGGCAGACCAGCCCTGATGCGCCGCAGCCGCCAGCCCCACCAGCAAGACCGCAATCCACATATTGCTGAGTTGCGTCACCAAGGCCACGGGCACCACGCATAGCGCGCAGACCAGCAGCGCCACCTTGCGCCCGAAGTTTATAGAGCGCCCGCCCTTGATGAGCTTTGACGAGAGCCACCCGCCCCCGATTGAGCCAACGTCTGCCAGCACGTAGATGACTACGAACGGCGGCCCGAATTTAAAGATGGGAAGGTTGAACGCCTGCGCGAAGAAGAGCGGCAGCAGGTAAAGATACCAGCGCCAGATGGAATCTGTGGCGAACTTGGCTATGACGAAAGCCCACGTCTGCCTGTGCGGCAGGAGTCTCAGCCAGGGGATTTTGACGGTCGGCTCCGGCGGGTCGGCCTGAATATAAGCAAGCTCTCTGCGGCTAATCTTCGGATGCTTTTCGGGAAGTTGATAGAAGGCGAACCAGAAGATGAGCCACACAAGGCCGAGCGCGCCCGTCATGATGAAGGCCCACTGCCAGCCCCAGTGAACGTAGAGCCACGGCACGGCGAGCGGCGCGATGATAGCGCCAACGTTCGAGCCTGCGTTGAAGATGCCTGTGGCGAGCGCGCGTTCCTTCTTTGGGAACCACTCGGCCACAGTCTTAATCGCGGCGGGGAAGTTGCCGCTCTCGCCCAGTCCCAACAGGAAGCGAGCGATGCTGAAGCCCGCGACGGAACCCATGAAGGCGTGCATGATGGAGGCCAGGCTCCAGAAGGTGAGCGAGACGGCGTAGCCTACTCTGGTTCCAATCCAGTCGAGCACGCGGCCCGCGCCGAGCAGCCCTATGGCGTAGGCTACCTCGAACCAGAAGAGAATGCCCGTCAACTGCTTCGGCGTCCAGTTGAAATGCTCCGGCTTCATCAACTCCGGCCCAAGGAAGCCGAAGACCAGGCGGTCTACGTAGCAGACGGTCGTGGCGAAAAAGAGCAGCGCGCATATTATCCAACGGTAGCGGCCCACGCGCACGTTGGCGTCTTCGGCTGCGGCCACGGCTGCGCCCGTAGCGCTTGAGCCGGAAGATTGAGGCGCGACTTCGGCCCTGGATTTAGGAAGCGCGGTCTCTTTAACCGTCTTGCTTATCTCGCTCATCTCTTTATTCCATTATCGAACAGATTATCTATCTTCTGCTTCATAAAAGCAGCACGTCCGGTGAGAAGTAATCGCGCCCGCCTGCCTCGACGGAAATCTCCGGCCAGCCGTGCGTGCGCGTCAGAGCTTCGATTTCATCACCCGATACAATCGCAGTCTCTTCGACCTTCGTCCCCGTAATCGAAGGATTCCACGCGAAGGCTTGAGAGGAATGAACGCGCTCTTCGGAAAGCGGGTGAGCCACCCAGTCCCTCGTGCGATAGCCCGTAGCTCCGCCCTGATGATGCAAGTGTTCCTCGCCTTCAAACCCTTGCCTTTGATATTCGCGCGCCGCGACTTTGTATAACTCTGCTCCGGTCGCGCCCGGCCTGGTCTGTGAAAGAAGCTGCGCGAAGACGTTCGCCGCAGCCTCAGTCCGTCGCTTCAATTCACCTGTGAGCGGCACGGCGGAGACTATGCGCGTCAGTGATGCTATGAGGCCGCCGCGCCGCGCACAGACGACGACCATCAGAACTCGCTCCCACCTCTTGTCGGTCGGCACCGGATGACGAAACTTCTGTATTCGCTCGTCCGCCGCGACCAGATTGACCACCGTATGAATACCGTAAGCGGCCAGAGCGTCTGAGGCTCGGCGCGCAATCTCTCTTTCGGTTTCACCTGGGCCGAGGCTCCGCATCAGATTGCCTATGGCCTCGCCAGCAT
>JACVRN010000248.1 GCA_014534425.1 Pyrinomonadaceae bacterium | reverse complement strand
TTATTGTTGTGGACGTGGACGAAAGGGTACTCGACCATCTCGCTGTCCAAACCCTCTTCGTAAACGTCTATTCCGGCGCGCTCATCATAACGCGTCCACTCGAAGCCGTTAAGCGACTCGGCGTAGCCTATGCGGTAGCTGTTCGCCCGGTTGTGGCGATAATCGTCGCCGAGCCTGTAGCAGTACCACATCTTATAGATGCCGTCCTCTTTTAAAACCGACGCGCTACAGATGCCACCCTCGCGCTCGGACTTGTAATCAATCGCCACCCGCCCCTCGCGCTTCCAGTTGATGCCATCTTCAGACTCGGCATACTTGATGTGATAAAAAGGCTCAGGCTTGCCATCAATCATCTCCCAACCAGTGCAGGACTGATACCAGATTTTCCAGACTCCATCTTCGACGAGGACATTGGCCGTGCCGGTAAAGAAAGGCTCCTTCGGGCGCAGGTCGAAGAGCGGGCCTTCGGCAAATTTCTCGAAGGTTCTGCCGCCGTCTTCGCTGACGGCGAGGCCAATCGAGTTGTGATAGGGAACCGTCGCCTTGACGCTCCACCCGGCATAGTAGAGATACTTGCGGCCCGCGTGATTGACGAGGCTGACGGGCATGATGCCGCTCTCGTCAAAGGTTCCGAGGCGGCCTGTCTGAAGCAGCGTCCGGTCGTGCTCGTACAGAATATTTTCGGGCCGCCCGGCTTCGACTTCCACGTAACTGACGTTGCTCTGATTGGCCGCGCTGCGCGTGGCGAAATAGATTCGCCACCTCTCATCATCGAGCACGTCAACGATAGGCAACTGCGCGTGGCTCTGGTTCCACGCATACTGCCCTCGCGGAGCATAGACCAGCCCTTTTTTTATCCACCTCATCACTTGCTTAAGCTTCGCCGCAGGAAACGCACGCGCCCACGCGCCTTTCAGTATTCAATCTCGTAGCTCGGCACGTCGCCCTTCTTCGCCGGAATCCCCTTATAAACGCCCCAGGCTTCCGTGTCCTTGACGACCGAAGCAGACATGGCGATGAAGGAGCCTTCAGCGATGTGCAGGCCGTTGCGTATGGCGGCGTTGACGCCGAAGAAAGAGTAGGGCTCGACCACGCAATGGCCTGAGAGAACGACGTGCGACGTGAACAGAACGTGGTCCTTAATCACGCTATGATGGCCGATGTGATTTCCGCTCCACAGCATCACGTCGTTGCCAATCTCCGTGAAGGGCTGAATAGTATTGTCTTCGAGGATGAAGCAGTTGTCGCCTATCTTCGCCCCCGGAAAGACGCTCGCTTTGGAACTGACGTAGCTGATAAGCTCGTACCCCTTCTCTTTTATCTGCAAGTAGACCGCCTCGCGCAGCTTATTCATCCTGCGATGAGACATAGGCGCGAAGAAGGAGAATTCCGCTGGCGGATAAAGATTTTCGATGCCTTCGAAGGGAACGACCGGCAAGCCTTCAAACTCGCGGCTCTCAGGCATGTACTGCTCGTTGACGCTGAAGGCGACGACCTCGTGCGGGCTGTCGTGCCGGAGATAAAAATAGGCCAACTGCGCGAAATCCTGTAGACCGAAAATAATCACCTTCGCCATCGCCACATGCTCCTCAAGGAATAAATCGCCCATCTCTTAAAAAGCTGTCATCATTCCCGATAATGAAATTGCTGTCAACATCGCACCAAAGCCTCAGGCAAACTCGCCGCGCCGGTAAGCCGGAAAATAGTTGCTGCCGCCCGCATCGCCGGCCAACTCGCGGTATTTGTCGGGCTGAAAAATCCTGCCGCAGAGATAAGCCGTGCGCGTGCCGGTCGCCCAACCTCTTTTGAATCTGGTGAGGCCGTCCGAGCCCTCTGCGCTGAGCCCTGCGCCGGCACCCAGATTGAGCCAGCGCAGGCCGCTCGCCGCGAAGTATTCTATCGCCCGCCAGAAGAGCGCGAACGAAGCGCGCAGCCGGTAGCCCGCCTCGTTGTACGCGCCCAGATGGTAGTAGGCGACCTCGCCCTGCCTGTACCACCAGAGCATGCCGACGGTGCTGCCCGCGTGCACGGCCCTGAACAGGTGCGCGCCTGGAACTTTCAACTGGCAGGCGAAAGACTCTTTCGAGAAGGCGGAGATGCCTTTAATCGCATGTCTCTCAATCAGGTGACTGTAAAGCTCCTGCCACTCGTCCAGAACCTGCGCCGCGTCCTCGCAAGCTTCGACCTCTACCTCCTCAAGAGCCTTGCGCGCGTTGCGCCTGTGGTGCGCGTGCACGCAGGCTTCAGGGCCGAGGCTCAGGTCCACGATGAAATGCTCTTTAAAGGGGATGACCAAATCGCCGAACGCGCTGCGGAGGCTCTCCGCAGAGTAGTTGCCGAAAGGGTCCGAGACGAGGACGAGGCTGACCAGGCGCTCGCACACTTCTGATAAATCATCCTCAAGCCCGGTCCAGTCCTGGCAGGCGAAGAGGGGATAGCAGCCCATCGCGTCACGCTCGGCTGAGCCACGTATAGGGCGTTCGAGAATCCAGCCGCCGCTGCGGGGCAGAAGGCGCGGCGTGCCGAATTCCGCGAGGGCCTCTGCGTAGCCGGGGTGCATGTATCCAGTCACGAGAATCTCTGCCTGTCCGGGGTCAAAGGGTTCTGGCAAGCGGGCCTGACGCCTCTTCGGTCGGCTAGCGGCCTTGCGGGCGTGCGAAGAGGACTGTCTCTTCGTTGTGGATGGTGTAATGGTCCAGGAAGAATTCGTACTGCAAGCCGAGCTTGTCCAGATAATTCGGGATGACGATGAAATCTTCCGCCCTGTGAT
>JACVRN010000094.1 GCA_014534425.1 Pyrinomonadaceae bacterium | reverse complement strand
GGCCCAAAGGCTTGCTTCGCTGGCTGCTCATACTAGGGCCTGGACTCATAGCCACCTCCGCAGGCAACGACGCTGGCGGCATAGCCACCTACACATCAGCCGGTGCGAAGTACGGCTACGACCTCATATGGGTGATGATACTGCTGACCATCTCCTACGCGGTCGTGCAGGAGATGTGCTCGCGCCTGGGAGCGGCCACGGGGCGCGGCCTGCTGGATTTGATTCGAGAAAGATACGGCCTCGGCTGGGCCACGTTTGCCGTCGTCATCATTTTGGTAGCCAACGGCGGCGTCACTGTCTCGGAGTTCGTAGGCATCAGCGCAGCCGTAGAACTCTTAGGGATAAACAAGTACGTGGTCGTGCCTCTGGCGGCGGCGCTCATCTGGTATCTGGTCATCTTCGGCTCTTATAACCGTGTGGAGAAAATCTTCATCCTGATGACGCTGGTCTTCTTCGCTTATCCTGCGGCGGCTTTTATGGCGCACCCGGATTGGAAAGAGGTCGCACGCGGAGCCTTCGTGCCAAAGGTTCGCATGGAGCCGGACTACATTTTCATTCTCGTAGGACTTCTGGGCACAACGCTTACGCCTTACATACAAATCTTTCAGCAAAGCTCGCTGGTGGAAAAGGGCGTGGCGCGTAGACATTACAAGAACGAGCGCGTGGACGCTTACTTCGGCGCGTTCTTCTCTAACCTGATGTCGGTCTTCATGATTATAGCGACCGCCGCGACGCTTCATGCAGTGGGCAAGACCAACATTGAATCGGCTGCGGATGCCGCACGCGCCCTTGAGCCTGTGGTCGGACAATCGGCCAAGCTGCTCTTTGCTGTGGGCCTCCTGGGCGCATCGCTTCTGGCTGGCGCAGTGCTGCCGCTTGCGACCAGTTACGCCATCAGCGAAGCGTTCGGCATACCTAAAGGCGTCAATCTGGATTTCCGTCGCGGTCGAGTCTTCTTTAGCCTCTTCACGGCCCTGATTATCCTCGGCACAGGGCTGGCGCTCATCCCTAACCTTCCCGTCATTCAACTTCTGGTAGCCGTGCAGGTTCTAAACGGCATACTGCTGCCCATCATACTGGTCTTCATCCTCAAGCTGATTAACGACAAGCGGCTGACGGGGGATTTGAAGAACACGCCCTTTTACAACGTGCTTGGCTGGGGAACCTTTGCGATGATAACGACCGCAGTGGTAGTCATGCTCGGCAGCCAGTTGTTAAAGCTGCTCGGCATTAATCTCTTCGGCTGAAACAAGAGTTGCTTTTTCAGGAGTGCTGCGCGCCGTCTTATTACGGTTTTAGACGGCTAATACCAGCCTTAGTCTCGCGCCGGTATTTTGCAAGCATTGACATGTCAAAAGCATGATATTAGAGTGCGTATCTCAAAGGCATAGACTAAAGGCATCTGGTTACGTTCACTCACTCAAAATCAACCAGAGACAGATTTTTGTTCCCGCCACGATGAGGAGAGATTATGACAAATGATGTCAACAAAAACCGACTTCAACCCAAAACGACTGAGGCGCAAACTACCGAACAACTGGAACCCGTTATTGAAAACACACCTCCGTTGCCGGTCATTGACTGGAGCTTGATTAACCAGCAGGCCCCCGTGCTGCTTGATACTCCTTACGATTATCTGCCGGAGGCAGACGTAGTGATTATCACCTGGGCAGGAGCAGAATGGGCTGCGATGGAGCACGTCTTTTGCACCAGCGACACCACCATGCCTTACAGCGACCGCTCCACCAGCTACTGGGACGGATGGCAAAAGTACGATAAGGATATGCCGACATATTCCGGTTCCAGCGACGATGACTGGGATTACTGGGGATACTACCGGTTAGTACAAATTCAGGATAAGAACGTGCTGCTGTTCAAATCAAACACCCACCTGGATTGGCCGGGCGAGCAATACTTGGAAGACCTCATCTACCGCTTCATAGATTATGTGAAGCCTCAACTTATAATTTCGACCGGCACGGCTGGCGGCGCACGGCCCCAGGATCAGGAGGGAACGGTGAACGTTGTGCAGGCAGGCACGCTTTACGTAGAAGGTAAGCCGCCCAGTGATTGGCCCAATTACACAAACGACTGGCAGGCCAACTGGAGCATCATCAAGCAGGGAAACTTTACTCAGCTACTTTTCCCCATACCTACAACTAAAAGCGATCTAGAGTCGTTGTCCAACCAGTTCAATCAATATTATGGGACTGATTATAGTCTGAGCGAATTGAATGCCCTTAATCTGGATATGGGGGCGAGCTTGCCGCAGCTTAACGATATGACGCCGGATGGAACTGCTTTACTGACTACAGACACTTTCGTTGTTGCGACAACTTCCGGCGACTATGCTGACTTTGCTTGTGTCGAAATGGATGATGCGATCATAGGGAAGGTGTGTTCGAGCCAGAACACTTCGTTCGGCTTCGTAAGAAACATATCCGATCCGATCCAGAATGCTAATCTGCCATCTGAGGTTCAGGGCAATTGGGGGAGTGTTATCTACGATGCCTACGGTTTCTACACTAGTTACAATAGCGCTCTGGCAGCATGGGCTATTGTAACTGCTCAGTTGCAATAGACGGAAAGCCGTCTAACAACTCATTCAACCGGAGCGGCATCAGCTTGCCTCTCATCGTCAACTTGTCGCACGGTACAGATACTTCCGAGCAAGCACGCACAGGCTCACAATCACATCGCGCCGAATCGTCCCGCCGTCATCGTCTCTCAAATCCGCCATTCCGTTTTAAGCCTCCACGCCAAGCTGATTCTCCTTTAGACGCCGCCTGCTATGGATTGTTCCATCCTTGATTCTAGACCTGTAGGGAGTGTGTTGGATATATTGAATCGTGGCCCGGAGAGAAAGTCTATGTACAGCAGTTTCAAATTCATCATCTCGCTTGTCATCATAACAGCGTGCGCGGGCGTGTTTCCATCACAGGAGCGTGATTCGCAATCAAGTGTCAAAGGCTCTCTGGCCGAGTTGAGGGACAAGCAAAAGGTTTGGGTGATTGTGCGGCGAGGCGGTTTGCTGGATGCGCGCGACGCGGAAGCCTCGGTTTTGTCTGAGGTCTACAAGGAGGGAAATCAGCGTCAGACTTTTCCGCGCACCTATAATGTGATTGCCCGAAAGCTGAACAAGTACATGAAACAGCATGGGAGCATCACGGCGGCGCGCGACATGCCGGAAGCCGAATTCATACTCTTCTTCAACGTGCTGGAGATTCGCAGGCCGCTCGGCACGCCTTACGCTTACGGCGAACTGTTCGTCATCCTCAACGCGAAGCCCAACCCGCGCATCATCTGGAAGACTCGAAACACCGGCAACTTCGTGGACGATGCCGTCGGGGACTTCATCTCAGAACTCAAGGCCGTGCGCGGAGAGAAGTAGTAATTAACAGTGTGCTATGCCTTCTTGACCAGCACGCGCTTGATGTGTTGGGAACCCATAGGCGAGGTGATGTCCATGTCTATGGTGAGCGCTTTCCCGTCTGCCGAGAGCGCCCACTTGCGCGCGATGTTGACGGTGACTGCGCCCTGCACCGTGTCATAGTTAATCTCTTCAGAGACCTCTATGCCGTTGCCGTCCGATGACCACTTGGCGGTTCTCTTGCCGTGGCCTTCGACGCCGCCCATTCCCTTGCTGGTAAAGTCTGCGGGCTTTCCGTCCAGCGTGTACACGTCGTTAGTGACCTGTTCGCCCTGCTCCAAAGTCAGTTTGCTGTCAATGGTCAGCTTGTCGCCTTCCTGTTTAATCGTCATCACCTGATCTTTGACGCTCGCAGGAAGCCCCTCGCTCTTTGTCTTGTCCAGCGTCCATGTGCCACTGAAGTTGGCCTTGGCAGAAGCCCCGACCAAAGCTAGAGCGAAGACTAGGCCCGCAACGCCCGTCATCATAACCTTGCGTTTCATAAGCAATCTCCTCAAATAATTGGATTTCACCTCAAGGCATGCCTCGATTCGAGAGCTACTACGGGAAGGAAAACAGGAAAGTTTCATAAGAGCAAGTCAGAAAAGCAGAATGCAGAGTGATGAATGAAAGAGTTAATCGCTCTCTCATTCATCACTCTGCATTCTGCCTTCCGACTTGTCTTTTACGCTCGCTTGAGGTTGCGTACGGGTTGCGCTTTCGGCGTGGCGGAGGCGGCCTGTTTGTTCTGCGGGGCGGCGGCCTCTGTTTGCGTGGCGCGCAGCTTTTCGGCGCGGGCGGTCATGCGGCGGTCAAGGTCTGCTATCTGCTCCGGCGTCAGGTGATGAATGTTCGGCTGGTTGTGATAGACCTTTGCGCCCGTGACCAAATCCGACTGCTTGAAGCCTAGCTTCTCTGCTTTGGCTATTAAATCCTCTACAGTCATCTGCGGTGTGACGAGCGTTAAGGGCTGCGGCTTCTCTTCAATCGTCTCCGGCACAATCGGCATCTTCGCGGCTTCGCGCTCAACGTCGTGGCCGTGCTCGCGCTTCATGTGATCCAGAAAATCCTTGAAGGAAACGTCGCCCGTCATCTCGAAGCCGACTTCAAATGCGGGGCTGTTAGATTTGACGACCTGGAAGACGCGGACTATCTCGCCCGCGCGCTCCTGCATGGAGACTTCGACCAGCACGTCCACGAAATATTCAAGGCCCGATGTCGTGCTCAAAAGCACCATGCCGACTTCGTTAGCCTCTCGCTCCTCTTTGCCCTTGGCCGGAATCTGGTCTGTGATGACGACGGACTTTCCGCTCTCTATGCAGAGGCGGCGAAGGACACCCTGCAAGACCATCTGGTCTGCGGCCAACTCTTCTGCGGTGGGCTGCGCGAGCGGGTCATTCGTGCGCTCACGCACGGCAGCAATCGTCTCGGCGTGCTTGGCGGAAAAGTATGCGGCCCACGAATCCAGCGCGAAGCAGCCGTAGTTCTGCTCGCGGCCTTCGCCCGAAAGCGCCCAGTCTATGAACTCCGGCAACTCGTCCGGGTGCTCTATCTCAAGGCCGTCAAAATCAAGGCCGACGCCCTTCAAGAGTCTGGTCTTGCGCTCGGTGTCGAAGACGCAAAGACGACCAAGCCCTGCTTCACTCATGCTACGCATGAAGTGGCTTTTGCCCGCGCCCGCCGCGCCGCGTACAGCCATCACAAGCCGTTGCTGGCGAGGACGACGACTGAGCGGATTTACTTTAGGTCTGTTGGTTTTCTCCATCATCTTTACCTCATCAGTGTAGTTCCGGCCTTTGAAGACGAACCGGACATCAATCATCAACGACTCATACAAGGAGGGGCGAGCCGCACTTTCTCTTAAACCGCAGGCACTTTAGCACATGAAACAGCCTCGTGCAACAGTTTTTCATGGATGAAACAAAAAGAATTTCAGATTTGGGGCGATATTTCGGGGATTTGAAAGCCGCCCTGGAGATGTGAGATGTTCAGGCGGCAATCCTTGAGTAAAGTTCGGGCGGGTCTGGATGGTGATGAAAGTCTATAACCTTTGCTTTCTGGGATTCGGAAACGTGGGGCGTTCACTCGCAGGTCTTCTACTGGAAAAGCGCAGGGAGATGCGCGAGCGATACAATATAGAGTGGCGCATCACGGGCGCGGCCTCGCGGCGCATGGGCTGGTTGGTTAACGTGGATGGCTTCGATGTCGAATCGCTTCTTGCGGGCCAGTCTGCTTCAAGCATTTCACAGCCGCCCGCAGATGTCAGACAGTGGCTCAGAGCGGCGCGGGCGGATGTTCTTTTCGAGACAACGTCGCTTGAGCCACACACGGGCCAGCCTGGAATAGAGCACATACGCGCAGGGCTTGAATCTGGCGCGCACATCGTCACCGCCAACAAAGGGCCAATCGTTCACGCCTTCGAAGAGTTGAATGCGCTGGCCGAGGCCAGTGAGCGGCGTTTCATGTTCGAGGCGACCGTGGCCGACTGTCTTCCAATCTTCTCCATGTTTCGAGAATGTCTACCAATGGTGCGCGTCCTGGGCTTTCGCGCCGTACTGAATTCCACGTCCAGCATCATCATAGAAGAGATGGAACGTGGACATACGTTTGAAGAGGGCGTCGCACGCGCCCAGGCGCTCGGCGTGACGGAGACAGACCCTAGCTATGACGTGGACGGGTGGGACTCTGCCGTGAAGGTCTGCGCGCTCGCGCGCGTGCTGATGCGTGCGCCCTTGAAGCTTGAAGAGGTAGAGAGAGAAGGGATAAGAAACCTGGATTCAAAGCGCGTGCAGTCTGCGCTTGCCGAAGGTCGCCCAATCAAACTGGTTGCCCGCGCCCGAAGCCTGGACGGCAGAGTGAAAGCGAGCGTACGCCCCGAACAGGTCTCGCCCGACGACCCGCTCGCCATGACAAGCGGCACCTCGCTCATGGTTCACTTCGAACTGGACGTGCTGCCGGGCCTGACGATAATGGCTCACAGCCCCGACCTCAAAAGCACCGCCTACGGCCTCTTGGCCGATTTCATCAATGCAGTGAATTCAAACAGGGATGGACAGAGATTGTCAGGATAAAGAATAAACTCTTTCTCTTTTATCCTGACAATCTCTGTCCATCCCTGTTAATTTCTTCCTTGCTCGCTCTCTGCTATCTGCTCCATTTCGGCGTGCAGGGATTTGCGCTCTATCAGCAGTCGCAGGTAGAGACCGCGATGCCTGAGCAGTATGAAGATGGCTTTGAACCAGCCGCGCATGTCGTAGAGTTCTTCCAGAGAGCGCATGGCGACGTAGCCCGCGACTACGACGAGCGGCAGGGCCAGGAGCGCTGCGCGCCAGCCCCAGAGGAAATATGCCGCGCCCGTCGCCAGAATCCATGTCAGGGGCATGACCACAATCGCCACCAGAATTTTCACGGTCGAAGCGGAATCGTCCGCGCCATGACGAATGTATATGCGCGAGGCTACGTCGCAAATCATGTAAGCCGGAAAATGCAAGACTGCCCCGACCAGAGCAAGCGGAAAAAGAAGCGAGAGCAGGATGGTGCGAAGCAGGAAGTGCTGAAAGACGTACCAGCCCGAATGAGCGGAGAGCGAAAGATTTTCGGGCGTAATTCCTATGCGGCTCAGTTCTTCTTCATAGCTCAGTATGCGAGACCTCAGGCGCTCTATGCGCGGGGCCAGGGGCGAGCGCAAACTGCGCCTTCTCCATTCTGCCAGTTGCCGCAGGCGGTTGAACGAAACGGTCAGCGATTGGCGAACGTCCAGGCCCTCGTAGATGGACGAGAACAACTGCTCTGCCTTTGTCACTTCCGCGAGCGCCTCGCGCGACTCTACGTTGAGGGTGACTTCGCGCAGGGCATCTTCTATGCGCTGCGACAACTCTCTGACGGCGGAGCGCGGCGGCTGGCCGTCTTCGTCGGGCGCGACCGCTTGAACTTCGAAGCTGTCGCCAAAGCGCAGGAGCGCCTCGCTGCGGAAGGTCGTCGGCGAAGTGTAATAGAGACCTACGGGCTGTATGCGTAGACTCGTTAAAGCGTTCTCGTCCGCATCATTCTTTGAAAGCGCGCCGAGCGCTATACGGGCCGCGCCGGTCTTGACGGGCTGCAATTCCGTCTTGCTGTGCGAGATGCCTTCCGGGAAGAGCGCTATGCAACGGCCACGTCTTAAGAGTTCATGGCAGGCTTCAAAGGTGCGTAGGTTCCGCGAGACATCTTCGCCACGGTCTATGCGGCGATAGACGGGAAGCGATTCTAGCACTCGCATCAGGTAGCCGAGCACCGGCAGACGAAAGAGCGTGGACTTGGCAAGGAAAGAGACGCGGCGCGGCAGCGCGCAGAAGACCAGGGCCGGGTCAATCAAACCGTTCGGATGATTGAGCACGAAGATGAGCGCTCCCGTCATGGGCACGCGCTCTACGTTGGAGGTCTCTATGCGCCGGAAGAAGAGGCGCAGGGCTATGCTGATGACGGCGTGTATGATGCGCCGCGCGGGTCGCCCCTTCTGGCGCGAAATCATCTCTACGAGGCGCAGTACCCTGACATCTTCCGTCATCATGAGAGCTAATCCGAAAGGAGATTCAAACAGGATGGACAGGATAAAAGAAGAGAGTTTGCTTTCTCTTTATCCTGTTCATCCTGTTAATTCTTCCCTTAGCCTTTACCAGCGATGATAGGCCGGATGGCCGGGCTTGACGGCGACGAACGTGCCGCGACACGTCGCGCAGACCTTTCCCTTGGTAATCAACTCGGCTTCGACCACCGCGCGGTCTTCGGTCGATTCGACCACGCGCGCTTTAAGCTCTATCACGTCATCGGTAGGCGTGGGCCTGAGAAGCTTGATGGCGTAATCAGCCGTGACGGTGCAGGGCGGAGTCGAAAGGCCGCGTCGCTTCATCAGATGCCAGGCGGCAGCCCAGTTTGAATGACAATCCAGCAGCGCGCCTATGATGCCGCCGTTGAGCATGCCCGGAAAGGCTTCATAAAAACTCTCGGCCCGCCAGTGTGCAATGACTTCGTCACCTTGCGGGAAGCTGCGTATGTGCAGTCCGCGCTCATTGGCTGGGCCGCAGCCGAAGCAGGTATTGTGCGGCGCGTACTTTTCCTGAAGACTCAGTTCTGTTGTCTGTTCGTTCATACTCTTCAAGTATACTGATTCTATGATTAAAAGCAGAGTGAGCGTCGGGAAGAAACTCGCGCGCGAGTTTTACACGCGGAGCGACACTTTAAGAGTTGCGCGCGAGCTTCTGGGAAAACGACTGGTCGTGCCTTCTTTGACGGACGGCGTGCGAGTCTCCGGCATCATAGTCGAAACGGAAGCCTACATGGGGCCGGAGGACAAGGGCGCGCACTCATACAATAACCGCCGCACGCCGCGCACAGAGGTCATGTTCAGCGCGGGCGGCGTGGCTTACGTCTATTTCATCTACGGCATGTACTACCAGTTCAACGTGGTCGTGAACAAGCGTGATGTCCCGCACGCGGTCTTGGTCAGGGCGGCAGAGCCGGAAGAGGGGCTTGAGGTGATGCGTGAGAGAAGACCCGGCAAGAGAGATACTGAGATTGCGAGCGGCCCCGGAAAGTTGACGATAGCATTCGGCCTTGACCGCAGCTACAACGGCGCAGACCTCACGGGCGAGCGCGTGTGGATAGAAGACGTGGGGCGCAGGCTTCGCGCCTCTGAAATCGCCTACGGCCCGCGCATTGGCATAGACTACGCGGAAGAGTTCGTAGACCGTCCCTGGAGATTCTGGATTAAGGACAACCCGCACGCGAGCCGCAAACGCTGATGGAACATCCAGACTAAAAGCTTGTCTAATCAATGCCGTTTGTACGCTCTGAGAGTTGAGCGCGGCGAGCGCAAGAAAACTTGTTCGGGGGCGTTCACTTTATGGCATGATGGGAGCATCTGTTCCACATTGCCGTCTTTCCCTGATGCGAATTTTAATCTTGTAAATTGCCTGGAGTTATTTCCGAAATGATGCGCCTTAAATCGCTTCTCTCTTGTCTGCTGCTCCTCTCCATTCTCGCAGGCCCTTTAGCGCCGTTGCGAATCGTCATCGCTTCCCCGAACGCTGACGACACGACCGGAAGCCAGAAGCCCAAGGGCCTGCGCTTTCGTTTGAGCGAGGGCGCGGAGCAGGCGGAAAGACCCGCCGCGTTGCCCACGCCCGCGACCGTGAAACTCTCCGACAGCGAGGTTCAGAGCATCCTGAAGCGCCTGCCGCCCGTGAAGGCGGAAGCAGACGACCAGCAGGATTTCGCTCTACGCGACCGCTCGCTTCCGCCGCCGCGCACCGGAACGGTTATCAACGTCTCTTTCCCTTCGGCTTCGGAAACGGCGCAGCCCGACACTACGACTTCCGCGCCGCTTGAAGTGTTGCGCTTTGCGCCCGAAGGCGAAGTCCCGCTCGCGCCGCAGTTGAGCGTCACGTTTTCGCAGCCGATGGTGGCTGTGACTTCGCAGGAAGAGGCCGCAGAAGTAGTGCCCGTGCGCCTGACGCCGCAGCCGCCGGGTCGCTGGCGATGGGTCGGAACAAAGACACTGCTCTTCGTGCCCGAAGGCCGCTTCCCTATGGCTACGGAGTACAGCGTAAGTGTGCCCGCAGGGACAAAGGACGCCGCAGGGCGCACGCTTGCAACCGCAAAGACCTGGAGATTCGCCACGCCTCCGCCGCAAGTAAAGAACTCGTATCCTGCGGGCGATTCCGTGACGCGCGACACGTTGATGTTCGTGGAGTTCGACCAGCGCATAAACCCCGCTACGGTCTTGGGGACTATAAAAGTCACTGCGGGCGCGGGCGCAAACCTCACGCCGCGACTTGCCACGCCCGCAGAGATTGAGGCCGATGAGACTGTAAAGAAGCTTGCCGGTGCGGCGGAGAAGGGACGCTGGCTAGCCTTTCGCGTCGTGGACAAAAACGGCGACACTCGCTCTGCGCTTCCGGGCGACTCTTCCATAAACGTTCTCATAGGGCCGGGCACGCCTTCAGCCGAAGGGCCGCGCAGGACTACTGTGCAGCAGAGCTTTTCCTTCCGCACCTACGGGCCGTTTCGCGCCCTTCGCGGCCAGTGCTCTTACAATCGTGAATGCACGCCGTTCGACCAATGGAGCATAGAGTTCAGCAACCCCCTGGATGCCGCCTTCGATAGCTCAAAGATTCGCGTGGAGCCTGCAATCGAAGGGCTGAAGACATTTGTTTACGGCAACTGGCTGACCATCAACGGCGTGAAAAAGGGGCGCACCGTTTACAGGGTAACTATTGACCGCTCCATCAAAGACCGCTTCGGCCAGCAACTCGAAGGCAACAATACTTTCACCTTCAACGTGGGCCGCGCGTCTGCGATGCTCTACTCGAACAGAGACCTCTTCAGCGTGCTAGACCCGAACGGGCCGCCGCGTCTTTCTGTCTACAGCGTCAATTACGACCGGCTGAAAGTGACGCTCTACAGCGTCACTCCCGCAGATTGGAACCAGTTCCTCGCATACATGCGCGGCGTCAATAACTACAACACAGACCCCAAGCGCAGGCCGCAGATGCCTGGCCGTCAGGTCTTCTCTAAATTGATTGACGTGGCCTCGAAGCCGGACGAGTTGACGGAGACGGGGATTGATTTGTCGCCCGCGCTCGACAATGGACTGGGACAGGTCATAGCCGTCATAGAGCCGCCCGTGGTGCCTAAGAATCAGGCGCGGCAGGCCATTTATCAGTGGGTGCAGGCTACGAACATAGGACTCGCAGCTTTTGTAGACAAGACGGACTTGCTGGGCTGGGCCAACTCTCTGAAGGACGGGCGACCGCTCGCGGGCGTGGAGATGACGATTGAGCCTGCTGCAAGTTCCCGTGGCGTGACCGATGGCTCCGGCCTCGCTCGTCTGCCCTTGCAGGACAGCGCGCAGAAGGGCGTCAACCTTCTGGTTGCGCGTCAGGGACGCGACCTCGCAATCCTTCCAGAGAACACTTACTGGTGGGCCAGCGACGGAAGCTGGCGACGCGCGGGCGAGAATGATTACCTGACGTGGTACGTCTTCGACGACCGCAAGATGTATCGCCCTAACGAAGAGGTGCACATCAAGGGCTGGATAAGGCGCGTGGGCGGAGGCAAGGAGGGAGATGTCGGCTCGCTTTCTGATGCCGCCTCGGCTGTCTCTTACAAGCTACAGGATTCGCGCGGCAACGAGATAACGAAGGGAGTGCTGAGACTGAACGCGCTCGGCGGCTTCGATACTACTTTGAAGCTTCCCGCGACTATGAACCTGGGTGACGCCTCTTTGATTTTTGAAGTCCAGGGCGGGAACACTGGTGTCGGCGGGCGCACCTTCAATCACAACTTTCAGGTGCAGGAGTTTCGTCGCCCCGAATTCGAGGTCAACACCAAGGCTAGCGAAGGGCCGCTCTTCGTCGGCGACCACGCGACGACGACCGTGACGGCCTCTTATTACGCGGGCGGCGGGCTGCCGAACGCCGAAGTGCGTTGGCGCGTGACCTCAAGGCCCACGCAGTACACGCCGCCGAATCGCAGCGACTTCATCTTCGGCACCTGGATTCCCTGGTGGATTGCGCGCGGCGAAGAGTCGGAAGAGAACGCGCAGGAATTCACCTCGCGCACGGATGCTGCGGGCAAGCACAACCTGCGGATTGATTTCGATTCGGTCAACCCCGCTCGTCCTTCGAGCGTCGTCGCGCAGGCCAGCGTCACGGACGTTAACCGGCAGACGTGGACATCCTCTACGACCATGCTGGTGCATCCCGCAGACCTTTACGTCGGCCTTAAATCAGACCGCACCTTCGTGCAGAAGGGCGAGCCGCTCAACGTGCAGTCAATCGTCACGGATTTAGACGGCAAGGCCGTGGCGGGCCGCGAAGTTAAAGTTCGCGCGGTGCTGCTCGATTGGGAGTACCAGAACGGCCAGTGGAAGCAGATAGAAAAAAGCGGGCAGGACTGCACGGTGCGCTCGGCTGCTGCTCCCGTGAAATGCACCTTCCAGACGAAAGAGGGCGGAACGTATCGCGTGACCGCTTCCGTCATGGACGACCGCGAACGTTTGAACGAGAGCGAGATGCGTTTGTGGGTCGCTGGCGGAAAGACCATTCCGAAGCGCGATGTCGAGCAGGAAGCGGTCGAGTTGATTCCAGACCGCAAGGAATACAAGCCTGGCGACACTGCGGAGATTCTGGTTCAGTCGCCGTTTACTCCAGCCGAAGGCTTGCTGACGCTTCGACGCTCGGGAATAGTTCGCACTGAGCGCTTCCGCATGGAAACCGCAACAACTGTCTTGAGGATTCCTATAGAAGAAAAATTCACTCCGAACATTTACGCGCTGGTTGACCTAGTGGGCGCGGCCACTCGCACTACGGACGCGGGCGAGCCGCTTGAGAAACTGCCGAAGCGTCCGGCTTACGCCACAGGCTCTCTTAATCTCTCAATCCCGCCCGAAAGCCGCAGGCTTTCTGTTCAGGCCACGCCGCGCGACAAGGCGCTTGAGCCTGGAGCGCAGACGGTCGTTAACGTCGAAGTGAAGGACGCGCAGGGCAAGCCCGTCGCGGGCAGCGAGGTCGCGGTCGTCGTCGTAGACGAATCGGTTCTGGCGCTCACGGGCTACAAGCTGGACGATCCCCTCTCGGTCTTCTACGCGCAGCGCAGCCCGGACACGCGCAACTATCACCTGCGCGAGAACCTTCGCTTGAGCAATCCTGCGGAGCTACCCGTCAACGGTCGCGCTTACGGTGCCGAAGGAGGTGCCGCTATGAAAGTTCTCCAACCTGGAGTTGTGGCTAATACGAGCACTGCTAACACGGCTATTGATGCTGTTTCCCCACCCGCTCCGCCGCCTGCGGCGAAGCCTGTGGCGCAGGGAAGGGCTAGGGGATACCTGAGGGAGGAGCGGGACGCCAGGAATGAGCAGGGGCCTGCGATAGCCTTGCGCGAGAATTTCAACGCGCTGGCGGTCTTTGCGCCTTCGCTTCCGACGGATGCTAGCGGGCGGGCGCAGGTCGCCGTCAAAGTTCCTGACAACCTGACTCGTTACCGTGTGATGGCCGTCTCGGTTGCAGGCGGCAAGCAGTTCGGCTCAGGCGAATCCGCCATCACGGCCCGGCTGCCTTTGATGGCGAGACCGAGCGCGCCGCGCTTTCTGAACTTCGGAGACCGCTTTGAGCTTCCGGTGGTCTTGCAGAATCAGACGGACGCTCCTATGACAATCTCTTTGGCGGTGCGCGCCACGAATGCCGAGTTGACGGACGGCGCGGGCCGCCGCGTGACCGTTCCCGCCAACGACCGCGTGGAGGTTCGCTTTCCCGTCGCGGCGAACAAAGCCGGAACGGCGCGCTTTCAGGTCGGAGCGGTTTCGGGCAAGTGGGCTGATGCTGCGGAACTGGCCCTGCCCGTCTGGACGCCCGCGACCACGGAAGCCTTTGCGACCTACGGAGTGATTGACGAAGGCGCGATTGTGCAGCCGGTTCGCGCTCCGTCGAACATCTTCACGCAGTTCGGCGGACTCGAAATCAGCACAAGCTCGACGGAACTTCAGTCGTTGACGGACGCCGTGCTTTATCTCGTCTCTTATCCTTACGAATGCTCGGAGCAGTTGTCTTCAAGAGTGCTGGCGGTTGCGGCGCTGAAAGAGGTGCTGGCGGCGTTTAAGGCCAAGGGGCTGCCGCCGCCTGAAGAGTTAAAGGCTGCGGTCACGCGCGACCTCAAGCGGCTGCAAGGGATGCAGAATGACGACGGCGGCTTCGGCTTCTGGAAGCGCGGCGAAAAGAGTTGGCCCTACGTGAGCATACACGTAGCGCACGCCATGCAGCGCGCCAAAGAGAAGGGCTTTGATGTTCCTTCAGAGATGATGGATAAATCGAAAGGCTACCTGCGGAATATAGAAAAGCAGATCCCTTCGTTCTACGGCCCGGAAGCAAGACGCGCGCTGATAGCCTACGCGCTCTACGTACGCTATCGAATGGGAGACCGCGACGTGGCGCGTGCCAGAAGGCTTGTGGGTGAAGCAGGGCTTGACGGCATTTCGATGGAGGCGGCTGGCTGGCTGCTCTCTGTTCTGTCGGGCGACGCAGGCTCTCAACGAGAGCTTGATGCAATCCGCCGCTTCCTCAACAACCGCGTCACGGAAACGGCTGGCACCGCTCATTTCGTCAGTTCCTACAAAGACAGCGATTATCTCTTGCTCAACTCTAACCGCCGCGCGGACGGCGTCATTCTGGAAGCGCTCATCAAGGATCAGCCGAAGAGCGACCTTATCCCGAAGATAGTTCGCGGCCTTCTGGCTCATCGCACGCAGGGGCGCTGGGAGAACACGCAGGAGAACGTCTTCATACTGCTTGCGCTCGACCGCTACTTCGCCACGTTCGAGAACGTGACGCCGAATTTCGTCGCGCGTGCGTGGCTCGGAGAGCGCTTCGCGGGCGAGCAGGAGTACAGAGGACGCACGACAGACCGGCAGCAGGTCAACGTGCCAATGCGCTACTTGTCCGAGACGGCGGGCGCGCAGAATTTGACCATCAGTAAGGAAGGCGCGGGCCGCCTTTATTATCGGATAGGCATGCAGTACGCGCCCACGAACCTGAAGCTTGAGGCCGCCGATTACGGCTTCGCCGTCGAGCGCGTCTACGAGGCCGTGGATAATCCTAAGGACGTGACGCGCGACGCGGACGGCACCTGGCACATTAAAGCGGGCGCGCGTGTGCGTGTTCGCTTGACCATGGCCGCGCCTGCGCGTCGTTATCACGTAGCGCTGGTCGACCCTATGCCTGCTGGGCTGGAAGCCCTTAATCCTGCGCTCGCCGTGACGGAAGAGATACCGGAAGACCGCCAGGCCGAGAGCCAGCAGAAGAGTTACTGGTGGTGGTATCGGCCCTGGTTCGAGCATCAGAATATGCGCGACGAAAGAGTCGAAGCCTTCACCTCGCTCTTGTGGGAAGGCGTCTATACTTACTCTTATGTCGCGCGGGCCACCACGCCCGGCACCTTCGTAGTCCCGCCCGCCAAGGCCGAAGAGATGTATCACCCGGAAACCTTCGGACGAGGAAAGAGCGACCGCGTTGTGATTGAATAAGCGAAATTCAAACAGGGATGGACAGGATAAGAAGAAATTTAATCATTGTTTCATTGAATCAATGATTAAATTTCTTCTTATCCTGTCCATCCCTGTTAATTTCTTTCTCAACTTTGAGCAGTTATAATCGTCTCGCATGGCAAACATACTCATTCTAGGCGGCGGGTTCGGCGGGGTTGTCTGCGCCGAACGACTTGCGAAGACGCTTTCCGCAGAGCATCACATAACGCTGGTGTCGCGCGATGACCGCTTCACCTTCTATCCGGCGCTCGTGCGCCTGGCCTTCGGGCATGCAGAGGTCGAAGACATCTCTTACGATTTAAGAGAGGCAATGCTGGACAGGCGCGTGCGATTCGTTCAATCGGAAGTCGCACGCGTTAACCCCTCAGAGCGCTTCGTAACCCTTGCGCGTGGAGAGGTCGCTGGCGAGATGTCTTACGACTATCTGGTGCTTGCCCTGGGCCGTCGTCTTGCGACCGAACGCGTCGCGGGCTTCTACGAATACGCGCACCACCTGCTCACGCCTGAAGCCGCGCAAAGGTTCGGCGAAGCCGTAAAGAACTTTCATCAGGGCCGCGCCGTCATAGGTTACTGCCCCGAAGCAAGGCTCAGTGTGCCCGCGTATGAGGCCGCGTTTGCGCTGGCCCGCGCGCTCGATGAAGGCGGCGAGCGCAACTGTGCGCGTATTACGCTCGTCAGCCCTGAGCCGCCGGGCGATTCTCTAGGCGGCCCTGAGATGGCACGCGCACTTAAGAGCGCTCTAGACAATCACGGCATAGAGTTTCTGCCGGACTTTGCAATCACCGATGTCAGCCCCGGCGCTGTCCAGACCGCTACCGGACGCTACTTGAATTACGACCTGCTGATGCTGGTGCCGCCGTTTCAAGGCCCCGGCGCGATGGCTTCGACGGGTTTGACGGACGCTGGCGGCTACGTCTCGGTCGAGCGCACTATGCGCGTGCGCGGCGCGGACAGGATGTACGCGGTCGGCGATTGCGTCAACTTCGACGGCCCCAAGATGGGGCACATGGCTGTCCATCAGGCCGAAGTCGCCGCGCGAAACCTCGCGGCAGAGATTGAGGGACGTCACCCCGATGCCGAGTACAAACACGAGATGATGCTCGTCATAGACGAAGGCGGCGCGGATTCGCTCTACTTTCACAAAGCCCTGTGGGATGAAGATGCGGAATCAACCGTCCGCCAGGGCCGCTTCTGGAGTTGGGCCAAGCGTGTCCACGAAAAATACTGGATGGCGAAGTCCTGAGAGTCTGGAGGGTCAACTAGATTCTCTTTCTTTCTTAGCTTGTGAAGATGCGTGCCAATCCGTTATGTTTATCCGCATGGCCGAGAGAAACAGAGAAGACCTTACAGGAGCGGAAGAGAGCGCCCTGCACTCGTGCGAGATTTGCGACCAGCCGAGCCGCCACCTGATTAAAATGATTAGCGCGGACAACCGCCCGCACTACATCTGCTGGTCTTGCCGCAACCGCGAAGAGAAACGCATCAACACCAAGGCTAGCTGGAAACGCTCTGGCCGCCAGCGCCCGTGACACGCCGCACCTCATCTTCTTAATTGTTAAAGCACAGCCCAGGCGGCTCTTTCTCTTTTTATCCTGCTTATCCTGTTCATCCTGTTAATTTCTTTGTAGATTTTCTCAAGTCCTCTAAATCTTTGGAAATTCCTGTCCGATTCCGAACAGGCGAATCCCAGGAATGGGATGCCTGGGACGGCCTCCCGTAGCCGTCGCGCTTGGTAAACACGCCTTTCTAAAGCCCGGATTCATGGGAGCCGCCGATGGCACGGGGATTTCTTACGCTCTGGGGTGCTCTACTGAATAATCCTAAACATTCCTGAAGAGACGCATCTTTCAAATCAATCATGATTCAAACGCGCAACATAGAGAAGTTTTATGAGAGCGGCGGGCAGAAGACTTTTGTGCTACGCCAGATAACGATGGATGTTAAGGAAGGCGAGTTCGTTTCCATCATGGGGCCTTCGGGTTCAGGAAAATCGACGCTCCTGCACATCCTCGGAATGCACGACTCCGCCTGGACGGGCGAGTATTACTTCATGGAGCAGCCGGTTCATAAGCTCGGAAAGAAAGAGCGGGCTATGCTCCACAATCGTTACATAGGCTTTGTCTTCCAGAGCTATCACCTGCTGGATCACCTGACGGTTTATGAGAATCTGGAAATCCCCCTCTCGTACAAGGACGTGAAGAAGGGCGACCGTCAATCCATAGTCGCGGACACGCTCGACCGTTTTCAGATAGTCGGCAAGAAAGACCTCTATCCGAATCAACTGTCGGGCGGGCAGCAGCAACTCGTGGGCGTGGCCCGCGCCGTCATCATGAACCCGAAGCTAATCCTCGCGGACGAGCCTACGGGAAATCTTCATTCGTCGCAGGGGCGCGAGATTATGGAGCTTTTCAAAAAGCTCAACGCCGAAGGCACCACCATCATTCAGGTCACGCACTCGGAAGAGAACGCCTCCTTCGGCAGCCGCGTCATACAGCTTTCGGACGGCTGGATAGTTAAGGAATGACGTCGGAGCAGGACTTGTCCCTGTCCTTACCGTTATTCACTTTCGAGATTGCCTTTTCCCAGAAGTGGGACGGTTTTTGGAAGAACCGGGCTGCGGATTGCTTCGTTAATGGTGAAGATTCAGAGATTTGGGCTTTTGAGCTTTGCTGGCACGCGGCTCGCTCTGGGGCTTGCGGAGTAGCCTATGGACATCCCTCGCCAACCAGCGAAAAAACGGAAAAGAAATCTGCGCCGCGCCAGCCTTGTGCTGATAGTCATAGCTGCGGTTGCGCTCGTCACCTACGGCGTGTCGCGCCTGAAGCCCGCCGCGCCCAGCATTGACCGCGCGACCGTGTGGGTCGATACGGTCAAGCGCGGGCCTATGCTCAGGCAGGTGCGCGGCCCCGGCACGCTCGTCCCCGAAGAGGTGCGCGTCGTCGCCGCCGCGACCGAGGGCCGAGTCGAGCGCATTAACGTTCAACCCGGAACAGAGGTCACGCCCGGCACAGTCCTGCTTGAGCTTGTGAACCCTACAATCGCGCAGGAAGCCATTGACGCCGAATACGCGCAGCGCGCGGGCGAAGCCGATTTGAATAATCTCAGGGTCAAGCTGGAAAGCGACCGCATGACGCAGCAGTCTACGGTGGCAAGCGTGCGCGCCGAATACCAGCAGGCCAAGCTTCAGTACGACACGGACGCTCAGCTTGCGCGCGACGGATTGATTCCTTCTCTCAACCTGAAGCTCTCAAAAGTCAGGGCCGAGGAATTAGAGAATCGTTACAAGGTGGAGCAGCAACGCCTTGAGGTCATAGCGCGCTCGGCCAAGGCGCAGATAGCCGCGCAGGAAGCGCGCATAGCGCAGATGCGTGCGCTCTCGCAACTTCGCCGCAGTCAGGTCGGCACGCTCAAGGTGCTCGCGGGCACAAGCGGAGTCCTGCAACAGATGCAGGTCGAAGTCGGCCAGCAGGTTCAGCCAGGCACGAACCTGGCGCGCGTCGTAGAGCCGCAGCGCCTCAAGGCCGAACTCAAGATTGCTGAAACTCAGGCCAAGGACATCACGCTCGGACAGAAGGCTGAGATTGATACCAGAAACGGCATCATTCCGGGCCACGTCATGCGTATAGACCCCGCCGCGCAGCAAGGCACCGTCACGGTTGACGTGGCCTTAGATGGCGAGCTTCCGCAGGGCGCGCGACCCGACCTCAGCATTGACGGCACTATAGAGCTTGAGCGACTGGCGGATGTCATCTACATGGGACGGCCCGCCTTCGGCCAGCCGCAAAGCAGCGTCGGCATCTTCAAGCTTGACCCTAGCGGCAAAGAGGCCACGCGCGTAACAGTGCGCCTGGGCCGAAGCTCCGTCAGCACTATAGAAATTCTTGAAGGCTTACAACCGGGCGATCAGGTGATCCTCTCCGACACGTCGCAGTGGGACGC
>JACVRN010000158.1 GCA_014534425.1 Pyrinomonadaceae bacterium | reverse complement strand
TCTCAGGACTGCGCCCGGAAGAGACCATGAACAGCACGGAAAACGTCCTCAACGGCATAGCCTACGATGCCTCTAACAATCGCCTCTACGTCACAGGCAAACGCTGGCCCAAGCTCTTCGAGATTCGGTTGAAGAAGAAGTAGGGGCAGGGACAAGTCCTCTGCCCGTGTTTTTGAGAATAGAGCGGGCAGAGGACTTGTCCCTGCCCCTACAATTTCTGGCCTCCCGATAGCTTCTCAATCCTGGGACATTCCGATTCCGAAAATGAATCCGGTCTTGTCTTTCTTCCCTGTCCAAATCTTCAGAATCCCCTTAAAAATCGCTCCCTCTGAGCTTTCATCCTTGCTGGCACGGGATTTCCTATAAGAGAAGGCGGGTCTTCTGCAAAGAAGATGGGCGGCGGCGTTGTGGGTGAATGATTCCCGTCTGCGGCGGTGCCGCCCGAATCTCTCTTAGATTTATCAAAGGTAGAAACCGAAAGATGAGCGCGCACACTTTGGAAAGCGTACGAATACTGATTGCCGACGATCAACCGGACGTGCTCGAAGCCTTGCGGCTGCTCTTGAGGCGCGAGGGCTACGTGGTCGAGACCGTTTCCTCGCCGTCCGCCGTGATTGAAGCCCTCCAGCGCGACTCCTTCGATACCCTTCTCATTGATTTGAACTACGCGCGCGACACCACGTCGGGCCGCGAAGGCATCGAGCTTCTCTCGCGCGTGCAGGCTCTGGATTCGGCTCTGCCGACCATAGTGATGACAGGGTGGGCCAGCATAGAGGTGGCTGTGGAAGCCATGCAGCACGGCGCGCGAGAGTTTGTGCAGAAGCCCTGGGACAACGAGCAGATGTTGGCGCTCCTGCGTCGGCAGGTAGCTCTCTGCAAACTCCTGCGCCGAGAGCAGCAGGCGGAGGCCGAAAAGCAGCGCGAAGCCTCTATGGCTGCCGAAGCTCAGCGACGCCTTCTCCCGCAGCATGTGCCAGCGAGCGACGTGCTTGAGTTCTTCGCCATCTGCCGTCCGGCGCGCGAAGTCGGCGGCGACTACTACGACTTCATAGAGCTTGAAGAGAAGCGCACAGCGTTCGTCGTCGCGGACGTTGAGGGCAAGGGAATGCCCGCAGCGCTTTTCGCTTCCACCGTGCAAGCCACGCTTCGCAGCCACGCTCGCCGCAGAGAAACCCTGCGCCCTTCGGGACTGATGGCTTCCGTCAACGAACACTTTCGCAACTCTGCGGACGCGACCAGCTACGCCACGCTCTTTTACGCGGAAGTGGATGAAGAGAGACGCACTTTGACTTACGTCAACGCGGGCCACAATCCGCCGCTACTGCTGCGCCAGGCTCACTCTGGCCTCAGGACGAGCGCACACGCCGCCGCGTCCGCGAAGGTCACGCGCGGAGCGCACGCTGGCGCGCAGACTCTTTCGACTGCCGTTGCGGAAGAGGTGGCCGTCAAGAGGCTGGAAGCGGGCGGCCCTGTGCTGGGCTTTTTTGAAGACTGCGTTTATGAAGAAGCTACGATTACATTAGAGAGCGGCGACCTGCTGGTTGCTTACACGGACGGCCTGACCGAAAGCTTCAACGCCGACGGCACAGAATTCGGCGAAGAGCGCCTGCGCGAAGTGCTACAGCAAAACTCTCATCTTTCGGCGCGCGACCTCGGCGAAAGAATCCTGGAACGCGTGGAGGACTGGTGCGCCCACGCCCCTCAGCACGACGACCTCACCTTCGTCATCATGAAGATAAGAAATTAACAGGGATGGACAGAGATTGTCAGGATAAAGAATAAACTCTTTCTCTTCTATCCTGCTTATCCTGTCTATCCCTGTTTGAATCTGCCTCTTTCTACTTTTTCAACTCGTCTTTCAAATCCATATTTCGTATCAGGCGGTGCAGGTAGTTTGGGTGTACGCCGAGGATTTTGGCGGCTTCCGTGAAGTTGCCGCCCGCCTGCTCTACGGCCTTGAGTATGAGTTGCTTTTTCACTTCGCGTACGGCCTCGTGATATTGAGCGGGCGCGGCTCCCTTCGGGGCGACTGCGGTTTCGAGTATGGCTTCGGGCAAATCGTCGGGCAGGATTTGATTGCCGGAGCCAAGGACGACCGCGCGCTCGATAGCGTTCTCAAGCTCTCGGACGTTGCCGGGCCAGTCGTAGTTCGTCAGGTAGGCGCGTGCGGACGGAGAGATGCCCGTCACCTGCCGCTTGGACTTCTTGCTGAACTTGGACGCGAAGTAGCTTGCCAGAAGCGGTATGTCTTCGCGCCTCTCTCTCAAAGGCGGCATGACGATTGAGACTACGTTGAGGCGATAGTATAAGTCCTGTCGAAAGTCGCCGGTCTTGATGGCTTCCTCAAGCTCCTTGTTGGTGGCGGCAATGACGCGCACGTCGACCTTTATGGGGCGTGTGCCGCCCACGCGCTCGAATTCTCGCTCCTGAAGAACGCGCAAGAGCTTGGCTTGCATCTGCGGCGCAAGCTCTCCTATCTCGTCAAGAAAAATCGTGCCAGTGTCGGCCATCTCAAGCCGCCCCTTCTTCTGCGTCAGCGCGCCCGTGAAAGCTCCCTTCTCGTGACCGAAGAGTTCGGATTCGAGCAGCGTTTCCGTCAGCGCGGCGCAGTTGATGGCGACGAAGGGCTTCGCCGCGCGTGGGCTGTGTAGATGAATAGCTCGCGCGGCCAGTTCTTTGCCCGTGCCGGATTCGCCGCGTATGAGGACTGTGGAATCCGTCGGCGCTACTTTGGCAAGGAACTGGTAGACCTGCTTCATGCGCTTGCTCTCGCCCACCATGCTGTAGTCGGCTTCCATAGCCTCCAGTAGACGACGATTCTCGCTCTCAAGCCATTCGACGTGTCGGGCGTTGTCGAGCGCCACGGCAGCAATCCCCGCCACGGCGGTCATCAACTCAAGGTGGTCTTTGTCAAAGCGCGCCTTGAGGTCGGTTCCGTCCAGGTAAATCACGCCGAGCAGTTTTTCAAAGGAGACGAGCGGCACGCACAGGATGGAGCGTATGCGCGAGGCTATGATGCTCTCCGAGGCTGTGAGTCCGGGGCTTGCCGTCACGTCGTTAGACATGATGGCCGTCTTGTCTTCCATCACTTTGAAGATGATTGTGCGGCTCACCTGCACGGGCTTGCTCTCGCCCGCAGCCTTATCCACTCCGAAAATCGAGGTGAACTCGTCTGTGCTGTCGCCTATTAAAAGAATCGCGCCGCGCTCCGCCGGAACGACTTCAAAAACCAGTTCGAGCAGTTGACGCTGCAAGGCTTCCAGGCCGCGCACGGAATTGATGGCCGTGCTTATCTTCAAGAGCGCGTTGAGGTGCCTGGAAAGACGGGCCGTGGGCGGCAGACTCTCCATCAGCTTGTCGGGCTGAAGCAGTAGCGAGTCCTCGCTCTTCATGCGTATGGTGGAGCGCGTGGAGATGAACATGGCGTCGCTGACGACGACGGGCGTTCCGGGCTTAGGCGTGTCGCCTTCATGCAGCAGGAAGAGAAAGAGGGTGTCGCCCAGCTTTATCTGGTCGCCGTGCTCAAGGTAGCGCTCCTTTATGGGGACGCCGTTGACGAAGGAGCCGTTCAGGCTCTCAAGGTCTGAGAGACGGAAGCGCCCTTCTTCAGAGCTAATGACGCAGTGGCGGCGCGAGACGGAAGCGTCCGAGACGCAGATGCAGTTGGCGGATTCTCGCCCTATGGAACATGCCTCGTCCGTTAGCGGAAAGGTCTTTCCACGCAAAGGGCCTGAGATGGAGACGAGTCTTGGGTTCATCTCTGGAGGCAAATAATAAGCCTTTAACGCACGATAAGAAAGTACTGAGTGATGAGTACTGAGTACTAAGCGAAAACGGATTGCTTTTATCTCATCCCTCAGTACTTTTCTATCCACAAGGTTAGAGGGTCTATCCTTTCGGATAGAGTTTTGGGGCGGGGCTTTGAGTCCGAAGTTTGCGCTCAAACGGCGCGCGTTTCAAATCATCTTCTCTTTTATCAATAGCTTCCGGTGCGGGCAGGGGCTTTGTTGCTTCACTCGAAGGCCCTGTGGCACGCGGGCTGCACTAAGGGAGCGGCAGCAAGAGAGAGATAAGATCGTTGAAATAATTAAACCCATGCAGCGCGCCCCCGGGCGGCAGGCACCCACAGGAGAGAGAAAGCTACCTGCCGCCCGCGCTCGTAGCCCAGAAAGAGAGAAAAGGAGACCCCGATGAGAAAGCAGATTTTGAAGGCCGCCACAATGTTTGTCGGCATTATCGCATTAGCGTTCGTTTCGGCCCTGGCCGCGAGCGCACAGAACCAGCGCAACCTGGTTGTTAACATCCCCTTCGATTTTACCGTTAAGGGCAAGACGCTTCCGGCTGGCGAGTACATAGTGAGCCGTGGAAGCACCATTGATAAGACCGGCCTGGTCATGCAGCGCAAGGACGGTGCATCGAGCGCCATAGTGCTGACCATGAACATCCAGTCCAGAGAGAATCAGCAAGAGTCCCATCTGGTTTTCAACCGCTACGGTGACCATTACTTCCTCTCGCAGGTCTGGACATCAGGCGACAGAGATGGCCGAGAGCTTTTCAAGACCGGTCAGGAGCGCTCGCTTGAGATGGAACTGGCGAAGAACAACGCCAAACCCGAGACGGTAACGATAGCAGCCCGATTGCAATAGCCTGAACCCGACGGCAGTTTACAGCCCGGCTTCCACCGCAGCTTTCGCTGGCTGGAGAGCGGTGAGGCCAAACGAGAGAGCAGCAACCTTAGAGGACGCCCCTCCTTCAAGGTTGCTGCTCTCTTTTTATTTGAAGTCGAGTGACCGGCAGGTTGATATTCACCACAGAGGCAAAGAGGACGCAGAGATAGCACAGAGGATTGACTCTCAACTCTCTGTGCCCCCTCTGCGCGCTCTGTGTCTCTGTGGTGAATTGACTTCCCCTGTACCGGATTTGACAATCCGCACACCTGGGACTGAATATCTCTTCTGACTTTAAACTTAATAAAGAAGGTTCAGCGCATGTCAGATGAAGACCCGGAGGGCTGGCGGGTTGTGTTGATGAACACGGGCGGCATCTGACACGGAAGAAAGAGTCTTGCGCTTCCCGCTCTTTGTCTACGGCCCCCACAATTCTCTAGAATGCTCCCGAAGGAGCGAATGAATGGCAATCTCTCTGAAACCCGAAAATCTCAAGCGCTATAAAGATGTCGCCATGCTTCTGATGAAGTACGGGCGCTCCGACATTGTGAAGAACGCGGGGCTGGACGACATCCTCAAGGAAGAGGCTCTGACTTCCACGGAAGCGCCGAAGGCCGAAGAGTTGGCGCGCGACCTTGAGCAGATGGGGCCGACCTTCATCAAGCTGGGCCAGCTTCTCTCCACGCGACCCGACCTTCTGCCCTACGCTTATCTTGAAGCCCTCACGCGCTTGCAGGACAAGGTGGAGCCTTTTTCTTTCGCGGAGGTAGAAGAGATTATAACTACGGAGTTGGGCGTGCGTATCAGCAAAGCCTTCGCTGAATTTTCCTCTACGCCTATGGCTGCGGCCTCTCTGGGGCAGGTGCATCGCGCGAAGCTCAGGGATGGCAGGGACGTGGCCGTCAAAGTCCAGCGACCCGGCATACGCGAGCGCATCGTGCAGGATTTGGATTCGCTGCTGGAGATTGCGGAGATGCTGGACAAGCACACGAAGACGGGCCAGCGCTATGATTTCAGTTCCATGCTCGAAGAGTTTCGCAAGAGCCTGCTTCAGGAGCTTGATTATCGCCAGGAGGCGCGCAACCTCGTCACCTTCGCGGAGAACTTGAGCGAGTTCGAGGACATAGTAGTGCCGCAGCCCATAGAGGATTACACCACGTCGCGCGTCCTCACTATGGAGTACATCAAGGGCAAGAAGATTACAACCCTAAGCCCGCTCGCGCGCATAGACATTGACGGCGACTCTCTGGCCGAAGAGCTTTTCCGCGCCTACCTTCAGCAGATATTGGTTGACGGCTTCTTTCACGCAGACCCGCATCCCGGCAACGTCTTTCTCACGGACGACAACCGCATAGCCATCATAGACCTCGGCATGATTGCGCGCATCAGTCCGCGCCTTCAGGAGAATCTGCTGCAATTGCTGCTGGCTATAAGCGAGGGGCGCGGCGAGGACGCTGCTACTCAGGCCATCAAGATGGGAGAGGCACGCGCAAACTTTGACGAAGCGAAGTTCCGCCGCGAGGTGGCGGACATGGTCGTGCGTAATCAGAACTCGCAGTTGTCAGACATCAATGCGGGACAGGTGGCGCTTGAGATGACGCGAGTATCGGGCGAGAACGGCTTCCGTCTTCCGCCCGACATTACCATGATGGCAAAGGCGCTCCTCAATCTGGATCAGGTGGGGCAGACGCTCTCGCCCCGCTTCGACATCAACGGCGCGATACGCCGCAACGCCTCGGAAATCATGCAGCAGCGCATGATGAAGTCTCTCTCGCCCGGCAACATCTTCGCCTCCATGATAGAGACGAAGGACTTCCTTGAACGTCTGCCCAGTCGCATCAACCAGGTTCTAGACATGATTGCGAACAACCAGTTGAAGATTAACGCCGACGTGATTGACGAGAAGAGCTTGATGGAGGGCATTCAGAAGATAGCCAACCGCATTACTCTGGGCATTCTTCTGGCGTCGCTGATAATAGGCGCGGCGCTCATCATGCGCGTAGAGACCTCTTTCCGCATCTTCGGTTATCCGGCGCTGGCCGTAGTCTTCTTCCTCATAGCGGCCATAGGCGCAATAGCCCTCGCCGCCAGCATCGTCTTGACAGACGTGAGCCGCAAGAAGAAGCCCGACGAAGAATAATTTGTTTCGGGAAATTAGCGGGACAAACACACACGAAGAGACCGCCAGAAGATTAGGGGCAAGGTCTAACGGCCTCCAAATGCCTTCCAACGCCTGCCCCTCCGATAAAGGGGCTTTACCTGCCGGAAGAATTTCAAGTTACTCCTATCGAGACAGCAGCGCAAGGAAGCTTAGGTAGTCTCCTAATTACAACTCTCTGCGTAATCCTCAGCGACACTCTGCGTCTCTGCGGTGAATAAAGTTTGAAGAACTCTCACCGCAGAGACGCAGAGTGTCGCTGAGATAAGCGCAGAGAGTTTTCAAATTAGGACACCACTAATCAGGTGAGCCAGCCATTGACATCCTGTTATCTTGAATTATTCATGAGGCTTTAATGTTTGTGCTTCGGCTTGCTAGGAATCTTCGCGGGCAGGTCAAGCGCATCGTCAACTAAAACATCCATGCTCACACCCGCTACTCGCGCGTACCGTAAGAGAATAATCAACATTGGCTCTCCCTTTCCTGTTTCGTACTTTGAGATTTGCTTGTATGAAATCAAGTCCTCGACTCCTAGACGGTAAAGCATTTCAGTTTGGGAAAGACCAAGCGCGATTCGTATCTGCACTAACTTCTCGGCTAATCGCTCCGGCCTCAAGCGCGCGTTCTGTCCCATCAGGCATAACCTCCCGATGGTTTCGCCGCGCGCAGCTTGATTTTGTCGCTAATTAGCGGTACAATGCTCTTGCTCAAATGAGCCGCCGTGAGAATCCTTTCAGATTTAACGGCGATGCTCATCTCTCAAGGTTGGGAGTCCGAGCCGTCGCATTAGCCGTCGCTTTGATTTTCAAAAACCTGAAACGGGGCGAATCATAGCAAAACGTTCTTTCATATCTAAAGCTTGAATTGGGAGCGGACACGGCGAAGTTCGCTCCCCTCTGCCGCACGGTTCGTTAAGATGAGGTGGCGAACAGTGCGGGCAAAAGGCCGCCCTGACTTTGGGAGTCACGGCGGCCTTACTTTTTAGGGAAGCAAAAAGCTGGAGAGCGCCCTATCGAAGCTAATTTATCCATCACCGTAGAAAATTAGCTCGGCGTCGAACCAAATTTACTCGGCGTCGAAGCAATTAGCTTCGACGCCGAGGTAAATTGGCTCGGCAACTGACAAAATTTGTCGGACGCCGAGTTAAATTAGTACGACGCCGAGTAAATTTGGTTCGACGGCGTAGAAATTTTCCTCGGCGTCGTACTAATTTGCTACGCGGGCGTAGAAAATTAGCTCGCAGCCGAAGATTCAAGCGGGAACGCTAAGCTTTGGGTGGTGATTCGGGACGCGTTTTGTGGGAGAAGCGCTGCCCCAAAGCGTCCAGCATTCCGTCAAGCGCCTGACCTTTACCACTGGCGCGCGTGTAGTTATAGACGGCGAGTGCCGCCGTATAGGCTTCGCTGCCCACCTCAGTATAGGTATCGTCCAGTAGCTCCATCAGTTGCATCAGAGCTACCCTGATAGGCTCAAGCGCCTGTAGGAGTTCCCAATCCTTACGCATTTCTTCCACGTCGAACGAGCGCGGCAGAATGTCTGTGTTCTGTGTCGCCACCATGAGCGCCTGGCTGACGAAGGCGCGGCTTTTGTCTCCCATCTTCGGCAGCGTACGCTTATCTTCAGGCGTCAGGTCTATGAGAAACGGCAGCTTCTCTTTGATGGTGTTGATGGCCGCAAGCACGGCCTGCTGGTCGGCTGCGGATAGAGACGCAGTCACTTTATTATCCGGCATTGTTGTTTCTCCTTGTGTCGATGCGCCCTTGCCAGTTGGGAAGCTCCGATGAGGCTGGAACTAGAGGCGCGCACCCATCTCTAAAAGGTTTAGAAGGATACCGGCGAG
>JACVRN010000247.1 GCA_014534425.1 Pyrinomonadaceae bacterium | reverse complement strand
GCCGTCCCAGTGTTCTATGAGCGGCTGCCGGACCCAGAGTTGTGCCCCCGGCGGGTCAAAGTGCCCGACGGCCCAGGCGTCCTGACTGGTGAGGGCGTCAACGTGGAGCAGTTCGTTGAAATGTCCGCTGGCATTCTCGCTCGGCGTGATGCGGAAGTTCGGCTCCTGCGCAAAGCCAGTCAGGCTGGTCCACAGCGACAGGCACAATAAGCTGACGGCAATCAACGTCTGACCAATAAACGAACTCCGGCGGTTCCTTTGCATCATCCAAGCTCCTTAAGCCCGCAAGCAGTCAATAAAATGGGTGAACGGCGAAGTGGGCCGAGTGCGCTCGCCAACAGGCCGAAACGAGCGGGGAAGGGCGATTCGTCTTGAAAGTTGCTGTTCGGGGGAATCAGGAAACAGACTTATATCACCGTGGGCCTTAATCTCTTTGTCATCGTACTGACAAAGAGATGATGAAATTTATGATAATGCGGTTTCCTCTGAAGGCGGCCCGGACAAGAGCCTTTAGCCGAGCGCCTTTGCCGCTTCGATAAACTGGTCGGGCCGCGCTCGCACCCAGTAGTTTTCCGTCAGGTTTACCCAACGCACCACAGAGCAGGTAACAATTTCAAGCCGGAGCGCCTTTAGCTCTGAGAGTGGATTGCTCTCTTCGCCGTGTCTCATCAGTCTCGTTTGTGATAAGTTCTCCGAAATCTGCGGTAGAACTAACAATCGACTATAAAATTGCTCTTCGAATTTCACTACATTCTCTGTTCAAAGAGTGCGCGCGAGGAGGATTACGATGAGGAAAAAAACAGGCGGCATAGGCATTGCGCTCGAACGATTTTCGCACCAGGCTACGGTCTGGGCCGGTAGCTCCTGGGCGTTTGGCATCGCCCTCAGCATCATTATCATCTGGGCAATCACCGGGCCGATTTTCAAATTCTCTGACACGTGGCAACTCGTCATCAACACCGGGACCACGATTGTCACCTTCCTGATGGTCTTCCTCATTCAGCGAACCCAAAACAAGGATGCTCTTGCCATACACCTCAAGCTCAATGAGATCGTCGCGGCGCTTGAAGGCGCAAGCAATCGGTTAATTGACGTTGAAGACCTGACCGAGGGAGAAATCGAGACGCTGCACAAGCACTACCAGAAGCTCGCAAGGATGGCAAAAAGCGACAGCAATCTCAGCAAGTCGCACTCGATTGAAGAGGCCGAAGCCCGCCACGAGCGCAAGCGTAAAAAAACAAAGAGCCGGTAAGTCTTAAGAGTGGCGGAGACACCTCTCTCCGCCTCGACGGAAGAAACTATCTCTTCGCACGGAAATGCGCGAACGGCGCAACGCGCTGAATGGCGCTTGGGAATTGCCTTGTCATCCGGCTGACATCAAAGCGCCGCTGCCGTTATGCTAGACTGTCTTCCCCGGATTGCGTCTAATCTATAATGAAGAAGTTGGAGCGCGAATAAGATATTGATCGTAAAAATCTATGCCTGAAGATAGAGCGAAGCGAGGCGAACCTAAATTTCCGAAAGGGGAGCATGAAGATTGTCAGGCTCTGACCGAACTCACACGCGATTATCTACCACCGGACGGCTCGCTTGGTGTGGTCCGGCGCTACTCAAGAGATGCGAGCGTGTGGGAACCGGGCGACCGCTCGGACCGCATCTATTTCTTAGAGCGCGGACAGGTGGCGATTCTTGCCGAAGAAAAGGACGGGCGGGAAATCTTAATCCGTCTGGTCGAATCCGGAGAGCCGTTCGGAGAGCTCTGCTTCTGCGACGGCCCGACGGCTTACCGCCAGACGACGGCCCGCGCCAGCATCTCCGCACGGGCCGTGGAAATAAAGCTCCCTGACTTCATCAACTACCTCGGTGAAAACAGAGAGGCCCTGTTGGCGTTAATCTTTACTTTCTGCGTGCGCCTGACGGACGCAGAGCGCCGCATAGTAGTTCTCGCACAGCGTAGTGCTGAGAAGCGACTGGGCAAGCTGTTGCTGCATTTGGCAGCCGCACATCTAAGATTAGGTAAAGGCCGGGAGGATGAAGTCATCTTACCGCTCAGTCACGACCAGCTTGCGCGCCTGGCTGCCATGAGCCGACAGCAGGTGACTATTACGATGGGAAATTTTCGGCGGCAGGGTGTCTTGCACTACACACGCGGGCGGCCTCCGGCTGTCAACATCAGCGCCCTCAGTTCGTATCTGGAAGAAATCTCTTGAACACCAATAGAACGTTCCGTTAAAGACGCGGAGGCGCAGACCGCTATCGCTGAACGCAAGCAGGAAGTGCTGCGCCTAATCGCTCCGGGCTACTTTCGGATATGTTCCCAAAAAAAACTCTCAATGCTTCGTTGAGTTCATCCCTTTTCCTTTTTCATCACATATAAAATCCAGCCCGCCACAGTGAAGACGAAAAAATAGATGGCTGCCAGCAGTTGAAGGTTGAGCGGCATTTCCCGTTTGAGATGCCCGGAGCCAATCAGAAAATCTATGGTCGCGTGAACGTACGGGAAGATATAGCTGTTCTGCCAGGAAACCATCCCTATTCCCAGAACCCAGATAATAAATCCGACACCAATCGGAACTAAAAAATTTTTGAATTGCAGGCTGATCAAATATTGAAGTGCCAGTACGGGCAGACAGTCTATGAAATAGTTAATATTCCCATGCAGAAAATCCTGATAAGGAATCGGGGCCTTAGGGTAAGTCTTTAACCTGCTTCGCCCGGATATTGCGGACGGGCATGACCAGCCTCTGGTCCGGTTCTTTGCTGTAAAGCTCGGCCATCTTAAAAGACGAGCGAGCGTCGTCCGCCAGTTTGCTACTCCTCTCGG
>JACVRN010000075.1 GCA_014534425.1 Pyrinomonadaceae bacterium | reverse complement strand
CTTTCTGGCCGTGGTCTTCTTCCTCTACTGGATGGTGGCCGGGCATCGTCGCACGCGCACAGTTCTGCTGCTGTTCGCCAGCTACTATTTCTACGCGCTCTGGAACTGGAAATTCCTCGGCCTTATCGTCCTGATTTCGACCGTGGATTTTCTGACGGCGCGATTCATAGGCAGGACTGAGAACCTGCGAAAGCGAAAGCTTCTGCTCTGGACGAGCGTCTTGACGGACATAGGCGCGCTGTTTACCTTCAAGTACTTCAACTTCTTCAGCAGTTCTACCTCCGGCCTCGTCAACACGGTTCAGCCCTGGCTCACCAGCGCCGTCACATCTCTGAGCAACCTTGTTAACGCACAGCCTCCGCAGGGCTTGATTGATTATCTGAATGCTGAGACGGAGCCTTTCGTGCTTCACGTAGCCCTGCCGCTTGGACTCTCCTTCATCACCTTCCGGTCGCTCTCCTACGTGATAGACGTTTACCGAAAGCAGATGAAGACGGACGTGAGCTTTCTGGATTACTTGACTTTCGTGGCCTTCTTCCCGACCGTCATAGCCGGGCCAGTCGTCAGGGCCAAAGAATTGCTGCCGCAACTCAAAGCGCCGTCAAGACTCTCCAGCGAAGAGGGAACGCAGGCCATCTTCCTCATCATGCTCGGCCTAGTGAAGAAGATAGCGATTGCGGATTACCTTGCAAACAACCTTGTGGGCCGTGTGTTCGACCAGCCGCAGCTTTATTCATCGGTCGAGACTCTGGCAGCCGTTTACGGCTACGCGATTCAGATTTACTGCGACTTCTCAGGCTACTCGGACATAGCCATAGGCTCTGCGCTCCTGCTCGGTTATAAGCTGCCGATTAATTTCAACTCGCCGTACCACGCTGTGAACTTGCCCGACTTCTGGAAGCGCTGGCACATTACACTCTCCAACTGGCTGACGGATTACGTCTACTTCTCAATCGGGGGATTGCGGAAACGGCAATTCAACATGTATCGAAACGTCGTGCTGACGATGCTCATAGGTGGCCTCTGGCACGGCGCGGCGTGGACGTTCGTCATCTGGGGCGGGATGCACGGGCTGGGGCTGGCGGTTAATCGCTGGTGGGAGAATCGCCGCCGCGCTTTGAAGAGAAAGCCCAGGCAGGATTGGTGGATTAAAGCCATCTGCATCTTTACGACTTTCCATTTCGTCTGCCTGACGTGGGTCTTCTTCCGCGCTTCGAGCCTCGCGCAGGCTTGGGAAGTATTGAAGCGCTTCGGCTCTATGAACTTTGAAGCGGGAAATCTGCAATGGCCTGTCGTCTCGATTCTGCTGATAGGCTACCTGTCGCACTGGTTCCCGAAGGATGCTCTGGACAAGGTCAGGATGGGCTGGGCTTGGCTGCCCGCGCCCGTGCAGGCCGTGCTGATTCTCTCCGCAGGCGTAGGGCTTTATTACCTGTCGAGCGCGGAAGTGCAATTTATCTACGGTAATTTCTGAGGCTTTAGAGAAGTAAGAGGTTTTCTTAATGAACTGCCAGTCTTGCGGGAAAACAGTCAGAGAGACGGCGCGCTTCTGCGACGCCTGCGGCGTGCGTCTTCACACAGCGCCCTCCCGCATCGTCATAGATTTAAGCGCCAAGAAGGAAGAGCAGGTCGCGCTGCCCGCGCCCTTCACGCCATCTTTTCTCTTCCCGCAAGCTGTAGAAAAGAAGCGCCGCTTCCCCTTCATTCACCGCGACAAGCCAGTAAAAGAGATTGTCCCGCCTTCGAACGGAAAAGAAGAGGCAAAGCCTGTTGAAGTTAAAAGCGCCGCGCCTGTTGCGAAAGAGGCTGCGGCGGCTTCCGCTCCTAAGCTGGAAGAGAAACGCACACGCCACGTTCTCTTGACGAAGCCAGCGCAGACGATTCTCTGCGTTCTAATCCTGGCCGCGCTTCCGCTCTTCGTTCCCGGCCTTGACCGCTTCCGCGAGATGCTGCCGGACTTCCGCGAGATGGTCTCGTTCAACAACGGGGCGAACAGCCAGGGCGATAGCGGGATTCCAGGCGGCGCGCCCGCAAGCTCCGACACCACCTATTCTTCTACGGAAGCATCGCCCGTCGTGGTCAGTTCCGACAATCCCATAGTTGACCCCGCGCACGCTATGGACAACTTCTACGCTTCTTTGGCGCGCACGGACGCCAAACAGCCGGGAGCGATTACACGCGTCACGCATTACGGCGACTCGCCCATCACCAACGACGGCATCACTGCTACTGTCCGCAGGCTCTTGCAGACACGCTTTGGAGATGCGGGCCACGGCTTCATACTCATGGATAGACCCTGGGCATGGTACGGGCATCAGGCCATTACGTACACGTCAGGCGGAGGTTGGGATAACAACCCCATGATGGGAGGCAAGACGGGCGACGGGATGTTCGGCCTCGGCGGCGTCTGGTTCAACGCGTCGGGCGCGGGCAAGTACGCTCGCTTCGGCCCTGCGGCAGAGGGCGAGACGGGCAAGACCTTTTCTCGCATGGACGTTTATTACCTGCAACAGGCGAGCGGCGGGCAGTTCTCCGTCTCTGTCAACGGCGCGAACTCTCAGACGGTCTCGACCACGGGAACAGCAGGGCGCTCCGGCTTCTTCGAGATGAAGGCTCCGCAGGCGGGCGCAAACACTTTCGAGGTTCGCAGCCTCGGCGGCGACGTGAGACTCTTCGGCGCGGTTCTTGAGAACGACGGCCCCGGCGTTGTTTACGACAGCCTGGGTGTCAACGGAGCCTACGCGGGGCTGCTTGCGAGCGTCATGAACGAAGAGCACTGGCGCGAGCAGTTGCAGCATCGCAAGCCCGACCTAGTCGTCATCAACTACGGCACGAACGAGAGCCAGTACGCGTCTGCGGATCAAATGGAGCGTTACGAAAAAGATTTGCGCGAGGTGATTCGTCGCGTACGCGCGGCGCTCCCGCAGGCTTCAATTCTCATACTGTCGCCTATGGACAGGGGACAGCGCGCCGCCGGAGGCAAGATAATAACGAAGCCTTCTATCCCTATGATAGTCGAGATGCAGCGCCGCGTTGCGCTGGACACGGGCTGCGCCTTCTTTGACACCTTCAAGGCCATGGGCGGCGAAGGCACCATGGCGAAGTGGTACGCGGGCGCAGGCAAGAACCACTACGTGGGCGGCGACCTGACGCATCCGACCGCCGAAGGCGCAGAGATAGTCGGGCGTCTCATCTACGAAGCGCTCAACGACGGCTACTCTAAATACAAAGCAAGACAAAAGTCTAGAGAGTAAACTAGATTCTTTCTCTCCAGACTCTCTGGACTCTCCAGACTCTCTAGACTGTTTTTAAGGAGCATTTATGGCATTGCCGCAGGGTGTGATTGATTTTCTTAATGAGAGTGCGCGCAGTAACGGGGCGGAGCAGCCGGGCGCATCGGACGACCTTTTTCAGATGGGCGTGCTTGATAGCTTCGCGCTGGTTGATTTCGTCACGGTGCTTGAGCAGGAGACTGGCATCTCTGTGCCGGACGGCGATGTTAACCCCGCAAACTTTCAATCCATAGAGCAGATAGAGCGCTACGTAGAGTCCAGGCGCTGAAGGTCAAGGTCTAGAGTTGAAAGCCTTCATCACAGGCACGGGCAAGTTTCTGCCGGAGCGCTCGGTCTCTAACGAAGAGATAGCCGAGCGCCTGGGGCTTCAGCCCGAGCAGATTTTCAAATCGAGCGGGATACGCAGCAGGCGATGGGCCGAAGCGGGCACGACCACAAGCTCCCTGGCCGCAGAAGCTTTACGAAGCGCGCTCGAAGATGCGCGCCTCGCAGCCGAAGACGTGGACTATCTTCTCTTCGGCACCATGACGCCCGACCGCTTCATTCCGGGCAGTTCTCCTTCTGTGCAACGTGCCCTGGGCCTGCGCGAGATTCCCTGTCTCGATATTCGCGCCACCTGCTGCAACGCGCTCTACGCCCTTCAGGTCGGGAAGGCGCTCGTCACTAGCGGCGCGGCTCGTCGTGTAGCCGTCTGCCTGGCGGAAATACAGTCCGCTTGGCTTGACCTCTCGCCTCAGTCCGGCACAATCTCCATGCTCTTCGGCGACGGCGCATCCAGCTTCATCGTCTCCGATGAAGCGCAAACGGGCGCGCTTGAAATCCTTGACGTGCATCTGGCAACGGACGGCGCGTACGTGGACGACCTGGGCATTCGCTGTCCGGGGACGGAGTTCGGCGCAAAGGGCGCAGGTCAGGAAGGCGCTGGGCCTGCGGACTACTTCGCGCGCATGAACGGGCAGTCCGTGATTCTTCAGGCTTCAAGAAAGATAGTCGCGGCGTGCCAGAGCGTGCTGACGCGCAACTCTCTGACGCCTGCGGACGTGCGCTGGATGGTGCCGCATCAGGCCAACGCGAATCTCCTGGCACAGGTCGCGCGGGGCCTGCGCTTTCCCACGGACAGGGACGGAGTGGTCACGGTTCTGGAAGACACCGGCAACACTTCTTCAGCTTCGATGGGGATTGCGCTCGACACGCTTCGCCGTCAAGAGCGTGTTCGTGCGGAAGATTACCTGCTGCTTCCGGCCTTCGGCGCGGGCTTCACATGGGGCGCTGGCCTCTGCCGTGCCACAGCCTGAATCTCCCTTAAACAGTCCGAAAATTAGGATGAAAGCGCACGCTTTTGTGCTAATATCCGCCGCGTCTCTCCGTGTTCTTTAACCGGCATAAAGCCGGACTCCTTCCCTTTGGTGAACGCGTCATGAAAACTCCTCTGTGCCTTCTACTGGTTTGTCTCTTAGCGCTTTCGACAGTCGTGCGCGCCCAGCAGCCGCAGCAGCAGACGGAACCGCCGACAACGGACGTACTGCGTATCTCTACAGAGCTTGTGCAGACGGACGTGATGGTCTTCGACAAGCAGGGACGCTTCGTTGACGGCCTGAAGAAAGAAGATTTCGAGGTGCGCGCCGACGGCCAGCCCGTCGAGGTCAACCTCTTCGACCGTGTGGTTGCGGGAAGCCCAAGGGAAGAGGCGCAGGTTCAGGCGGCTCGCGGTCTCGCTAAAGCTACGGCCTTTCGCGGCTCTCTTCGGGGCCGCTCGATTATCTTCTTCATAGACGACATGCACCTGTCTGCCCCAAGCGTTGAGAAGACGCGGCGGGCCATCCTGCAATTCATAGAAAACGACATGGGGCCGCTAGACCAAGTGGCGATTGCTTCGGCCACGGGGCAGATAGGATTCCTGCAACAGTTCTCGGACAACAAAGCCGTGCTGCGCGCGGCCATCGCCCGTCTCAACCACCGCTCTTTCGTCATAGAAGACGTGGAGCAGATAAAGATGACAGAGTACAACGCCCTTCGCATCAGTCAGGGCGACAAGGATACTCTGGATTACTACACCACTGAGTTGTTGAAGGCCACCAACTACAGCATACGTGGCGGGGGAGCAGCGCCGCAGTCCGCGCCCGGCGGCTCTATGCCGGGCCAGCAGCAGGGAGGCCGTCCCGCCGCAGGCATGTCGCGCCAGCAGGCCGAAGGGTTAGTTAAGGGTCGCGCCAACATCATGCTCAAGCAGTCAACGACAGTCACCAACGGCACACTCTCGACGCTTGAGAGCCTGATGCGCTCTTCGTCACAGTTGCCCGGAAGAAAACTTGTCTTCCTCATCTCGGACGGCTTTTATCTTGTGGACAGAACGTCGGGCGCAAACGATTGGGTGCGCCGCATCACGGATGCTGCCATCAGAGCGGGCGTGGTCATCTACTCTCTGGACGCGCGAGGGCTGACGAACACGGGCGTCGATGCCACGAGCAATCGCTCCGACCCCACGGGCCGTCTCGCACGCGGCAACATTGGAGAGCTTGCGGCATCGCAGGACGGACTGAATGCGCTCGCGGAAGACACGGGCGGTCGCGCGCTCTTTAACTCCGATACCTTTAACGACGCCATGAAGCGCGCCGTGCGCGAGACTTCAAACTACTACCTGCTGGCGTGGAAGCCTGCCAGCGAAGAGCAGAAGGGCGGAAAGTTCAAGCGTGTGGAAGTCAGCGTCAAAGGACGCCCCGAACTTTCCGTGCGGCTGCCTCGCGGCTATCTGGAGCCGGACGCTGCGGCCAACGCAAACACAGCACGTAATGAGAAGACATCGGCTTCATCCAAGAGCGAAGCCTTAAAGCCTGCAGAGGCGGATTTCCGCGACGCCCTGACAGCCTTCGCGCCCAAGCGCGGGATACCGACGCTGCTTTCCACAAGCTATCTGGACACGCCCAACAACGGCACAGTGTTGACGACTTCTGTGCAGGTCGCGTCCGGCGCTCTCTCTTACGGAGCGGACGGCAAACAACCCGCCGCAGTGGACATAGCGGGCGTAGTCCTCAACGACCAGGGCAAACCCGCCGCCAGCTTTAAGACGCGCCTTAACGTCAACCCGCGCGCGGCAGACCCCGCAGCGCTTGATACGGCGAGCGTCATATACAACTACAAAGCGCCTTTGAAGCCGGGACTCTATCAGGTGCGTGTGGCCGCGCGCGACGACCGTAGCGGACGAGTCGGAAGCAGCATGCAGTGGATAGAAGTCCCAGACCTCGCGCAGAAGCGTTTGACCTTGAGCAGCCTTTTAATCGGCGGCCAACTCATAGGCTCTGCGGATAAGAAGCAGGACGCGGCGCAGATTCAGTTCAGCGTAGACCATCGCTTCCAGCGCTCTTCGCATCTGGGCTTCTGGATTTTCATATACAACGCTCAGCTAAACGCGCAGGGTGCGCCCGATGTAGCCGCGCAGGTGCAGATTTTCCGCGACGGTCAATCAATCGTCACCACTCCGCAGAGAAAGCTTTCGATGGCAGGCATGACAGACATGGCGCGCATCCCTTACGGCGGAGACTTCGCGCTCTCAGGATTGCCGCCCGGTCGCTACATCCTGCAAATTACAATCACAGACCGCATAGCCAATAGCTCCGCTCAACAGCGCACCAGCTTCGATGTCGAATGAAAAACTGTAAAGAATACGGCTTCGCGTATGAATCCCGTGAGAGCATGCGCGCGAGCCGTATCTTCTTGCATGATTCACCAGAACATTTATCCGATTCGTCTCGTACTTCGCTAAAAGCAAGCAGTAACCCTCGCACGTTTCAATCTCGTACGAAAAAGTAGAGCGCGCCCTTAAAAGGAGAAAGCCAGATGCCGATTGAGCCTGTCGCTCCCGTTTTATCCGCCGGAGTCGTCACCGCAGAAGAGCGTCCCGTCATTGCGACTACGAGAGCAGAAGAGACCTTCGCAGAGCGGCCCGTAAGCGCGTTGCGCCAGCGCCTTGATTCTGTAGACCTGCTGCGCGGAATCGTGATGGTCATAATGGCGCTCGATCACGTACGAGACTTCTTTCATCACGACGCGCTTCTGTTTGACCCTACGGACTTGAGCAAGACGAACTCGGCGCTCTTTCTTACGCGCTGGGTGACGCACTTCTGCGCGCCGGTCTTTGTTTTCCTGGCGGGCACGGGCGCTTTCCTCTCCACCATGCGCGGGAAGACGCGTGCAGAGCTTTCGCGCTTTCTCTTGACGCGAGGGCTGTGGCTAGTGCTGCTTGAACTAACGATTGTGCGCGTCGCGTGGACGTTTGACCTCAACTATACCTTCAACGTAGGCCAGGTCATATGGGCCATAGGTTGGTCTATGATTGCGCTCTCCGTGCTCATATACCTGCCGCTCTGGGCCATCACTATGTTCGGCGTCTTCATGATTGCAGTTCACAACGCGTTCGACCCGTTTAGGGCCGCGAGCGCGGGAGTGCTGAGCGGCGTGTGGGCCACGCTTCACACGGGCGAGTTGACCGAGACTTACGGCGGCATACGTTTCGCGCCCATGTACCCGCTCATTCCCTGGATTGGAGTCATGGCCGTGGGCTACAGCTTCGGCCAAATCTTCAGGCTTGAGCGGGAGAAGAGAAAGAAGGTTCTGCTTTACTTGGGGCTGAGTCTCACGCTCCTGTTCGTCATTATTCGAGCGACAAATCTTTACGGAGACCCGCGCCCGTGGGCTGTGCAGGGAAGCCCGCTCTTCACCTTCTTCTCTTTCATCAACTGCCAGAAGTACCCGCCGTCGCTTCTGTATCTACTGATGACGCTCGGCCCTGCCATAGCGTCGCTCTCATTCTTTGAGAGAGTGAACCTGAAGCCTAACGCGTGGGCCAGCGCCTTCATCATCTTCGGGCGCGTGCCGCTTTTCTACTACGTCCTGCACCTGTACGTCATACACGGACTGGCGGTCGTCTTCGCCTTCATCAAGTACGGCAACGCGATTCAGGAGGCTTTCCAGACGGGAAGACCGCCCGCAGATTACGGCTACAGCCTGGGCGTAGTTTATCTAATCTGGATAGGCGTGGTCGTCGCGCTCTATCCACTGTGTCGCTGGTTCGCGGGCGTCAAGCGAAGAAGAAAAGATGCGTGGCTGAGTTATATCTGAGGCCGGATTTGTGTCTACTTCAAATCTTTCAGGACGCGTATGCTCTCAGGATAAAAGTCGTCCAGCGTGCCGTAGAGCGCACTCGTAATCTTCAGAGGCGCGAGTCGAGCTATGGGGTCATCGCCCTGGTCTGTAAACTTTAGCTCCCCGCTTCCGGCCTTGAAGTTTAGATTCGTAAGCAGCGAGGTCGAAGTTAGGAAGTAGGCGTCGTCGCAGTGCTGTCCGTCTATGCTGGGGATTTCTTTGTAGAGAATGATGGGCAGGAAATCAAGCTGAGTAATCGTCTCGCCCGCGACGCTCGCCGTCGCCTCGATTATCTCTCGCCCGTTGCGCCTGACGGACGCGCGCACGCTTCCTCCTTCTTCAACAATCAAAGTCTCCCCCAACACCGCAGGCCATCCCTGACATTCACGATAAGAGGCAAGGCTCGCGTCCGTGCTCGTGTAAAGGTAAGGCACGAACTGGCCCGCGTAGTCGCCGTAGCGCACGGGGATGCAGGGCATGGCGAAGTCATGCGGGCCAATGCCGTTCACATCGGGGCAGAGGAAGAAGCACATTGCGACGGCGTTGCCGGGCAGAGGCTCAAGCTCGCGCGGCAGCACTTCGCGCACAGCCGCTTCCTCTGCCTCGTAGACAATCATCAGGACAGTGTTGTTGATGTATTGATAAGGCGGCGGAGCGTACAGGGGCTTGAGGAAGGGAAGGCCGCGCGGGCTTCTCGCGTCGAGCTTAATATCTCCGCCTCTATAATCCAGCTTCAAGTCGCTCATAAACGACCTCCTACAGGCCAGCCGGGTTGAACAAGCTGCTCATATATACGTAGATAGCTGGCCGCCTGGATTAGTCGGAGGGAGCGCCTTCCTGTTCTGCCGCCTGGCGGCGAAGCTGATCCAGGATGGAGCGCACGGCGGGCGCAAGCGTCCCTTCGGGCGCAAGCTCTAAGTATTTCTCGTAAGCCGCGACGGCCTCTTTGTACTTCTGCAACTTTTCGTAGGCCGCGCCGAGTAGTTGATAAAGCACAGGCTCCGTGTCGGAAAGCTGGTTGATGGCCGCGCGAAATTCTTCCACGGCCTCTTCGTAGCGCCCCTTCTCTTCAAGCACGAGCGCGAGGCCGGTGTGGGCTTCTGGCTGAAAGCCGCGCGCCTCGCGTATGGCGCGGCGGAAAGATTCAATCGCGGCGTTTGTATCCGCAGCCATCCGAAGGATGCGCCCCTCGACAGCAGAGGCTTCAGGATAGACGGGGCGAGCCGCCCGCGCCGCGTTTATCTCTTCGAGCGCGGTGTTGTAGTCGTTCAACTCAAGCAGCACGCGCGCCAGCCCAAGGTGCGCGGCTGCAAAGCGCGGGCGAAGGCGAAGGGCGCGGCGGTAAAGTTCTGCCGACTGCTTTCTGGCCTCTTCGTCGCGCGCACTCTCTCTGGCCTCTTCGGCTTGTTGAAAGAGAAGCTCGGCTTCGTCCGCAGTGCGTAGGAGTTTGACATCAATCGCGCCGCGACGCGCAGGCGCAATCGGTAGGATCGCTTCCTTGAAGCCGCGCGCACGCACGCGCAAAGTATGACGGCCCGCAGAGACTTTCGTGATTGTGAGCCGTCCCTCGTCGTCCGTCACGCCGCGACGAATCTCATCCAGCCAGATAACGGCCTTTGGCTCCGTACGCACGACTATAGATTTTGAAGCTTGCGCCGCCGCAGGCTTCCTGCTTCTCTGCGCTAGAACGCGCGGCGATGCGGAAATCATCAGCGCAGCCAGAGCAAAGAACAGTAGGCAATTAAGATTAAAATAGCGCTTCATACTTGCCTTTCTATTCTTCTTTTTCATCACCTGTGACGCGACGCTTGCGTACCGTAGGGTTTGCAGACTGGGCTGCGGGCGCGCCCAATTGTGCAGCGTTGATGGCGCTTCTTCCGACTTCCGCGCGGAACTGGCCGTTGTCGTCGTAGAGCCGCTCGTATTGAAGAGTATTACGCACGACTCCCTGAACGTAACCGCGAGTCTCTTTGAAGGGAATCGCTTCCGCGAATTCGTCCATCTCAAGCGGGAGGCTGGCGCGCCACTGCGGCACGCGGCCCGGCCCAGCGTTGTAAGCCACGGCGACGTATTCTATGCGACCGAACTTGTCGAACTGGTCGCGCATGTACTGCGTGCCGAGTTGAATGTTCAGACGCGGCTCGTAAAGACTCTGCTCTGTAATCTCCTGAGAGATTCCGGCTTTACGCGCCATGGAAGCGCCCGTCGGCACCAGAAGCTGCATCAGCCCGTATGCTTTGGCGGAAGAGCGAGCGCGCGGATTGAAGACGGATTCCTGCCGTATAAGCCCTGCCACCTGATGCGGGTCAAGCCGCTTGTCCTGCGCTTCCTTAACGATGATGTCCCAGAAGGAGAGCGGGTAAAAGATGTCCCACTCTTCGCGCGTCAACTCTTCCGGCTTCATCTGCGAATAGTCCGGGTAGCTCTTTCTGAGTTCGATGAAGGCGCGCAGGTTGTCTTCTCGCGTGCGGTAGATTCGCGCGACGGCGAGGTTCACACGCGGGCTTGCGGGCGCGCTCGTTTGAGCAATATCAAGCTCTTCAAGCGCCAGGTCGTCCGCGCCCGTGATGGAAAGCTCGTCGGCACGCGCGATGCGCTCCATCTCAGCCTGTCCGGCAGTCTCGTCCGCGACCGTGACGGTCTGAAGATTAGCGACAGCGCGGCCAATTATTGAATCGGGAGCAAAATTTCCGCGCGCCGTGTTGTTGCGGTTCATGGTCTCAAGGCGTTGTTTGGAGAGGTAGCCGTACCAGTTCGCGTCGTAGCGCGCCTGCATAGCTTCGTAAATCGCGCGGGCCTCCGCAAGCTTTCCCGCACGCTCCGAATCCCGCGCGGCCCAGTAGCCAGCGCGCCCACGGTTGTCCGTGTTCTTGTCTGCGTAAACGGCCAGATGCTCCAAGAGAAGCCTGGACGATTCCTGATAATTCTTCGCCTCGTGCGCGGCCCATGCTATCTCAAACTGAGCTTGCGCGACTTCCGCTCTTTCCGGGTAAGCCGCGACCGCTTGCCGGAAGATGTTCAGGGCTTCGACCGTGTTCTTGGCGTCGCGTGCTATGACGCCGACGTTCGTCATGGCGCGCGGAGTAAAGGGGCTTTGCGGGAACGAGCGGCGAAGCTCGTCAAGCGCGCCGCGCGCAGCATCCCACTGCTTCGCCGCAGCGTAAGCCTGCGAGAGATAGTAAAGAGCCTCGGCCCTTTGCTCGCCCGCGCCTGCCGGTACGCTGTTGAGAGCCGAGACGGCGTCGGTCGTGCGTTTGGCATTCGTGGCCGCTATGCCGCGACGAAGCTGCGTCTGCGCCGTAGCCGCCGAAGGGAAACGCGAGAAGGCGTCCATATACGCGGCGGCTGCATCGCCGTTTCGTTTAGCTTCGAACAGCCGGTCTGCCCTCGCCATAGCTTCTTCGGCTGATGCGGGCGACGTAGTTGAGCCTAGCCTTGCGATAGCGCTCGCGGCTTCCGCGCTCTCCGAAGAAGTGGGCGCGAAGAAGTACAGGCGGCGATACAGGCCGAGCGCTTTAGTCTGTTCGCCGGTCTGCTCGTAAGCCTTAGCGGAGAGCAAGAGCGCAGCCGGGTCATTCTTTTCATTCAAATCTTTTAGCAAGGGAGGAGCGGCTGCGGCCTGCCCGTCGTCTACGACCATCTGCGCGTTTCGCAAAGCGGCTTCGCGCGCCCGCGTTGATGTGGGAAAGTCTCGCGCAAGCTGTTCATAGGCCGCGCGGGCTTCTGCCTTGCGCCCCGCCTGCTCAAGCGCGCGACCGCGCAACCACAGAGCGTAGTCGGCCAGGCTCGTGCGCGAGCTTATGACTTTCGATTCGAGCATCGAGACCGCGCCCGCATAGTCGCCCGCCTTCATGCGTATGCGTGCGCGAATAATGCGAGCGAGTCCCGCAGCCTTCGTGTCCGGGTAGGCCGATTCGATTCGCGCGACCGCATCCTCTGCGGGCAGCACCCCGCCCCTGGTCATATTACGCAAGGTCTCAAGCGCCTTCTGCTCGCCCTGCGAGCCTTGATGAGTGCTGCAACTGGCGCTCAGAAACGGCGAGATGGAAAGACCCGTGACGACGACGAGACCTATGATGACGAGCGTCAGGCGATGCTTGCGGAAATTAATATTCAAAGCGCTTCCTCACTACAAAAAAATTACCTACATCATACACGCAGGAAAAGTGAGTATGAAGCGAGAGAGAAGGAGAGAGCAATGTGGACAACCACATTGGACTAGAAATTGTAGGGGCAGGGACAAGCCCGGCCCCTACATTGAATGTAGATTTTTATCTTCAGGCGGGGACGCTTGAGCCTGGGTAGCCTTCGCCCAATTTGTTGGGGTCGCCTTCGGCCAGGGTGTTGACGAGTTCCTGGTGGAAGTAGTCGTAGCGTGCGGCGACGGGCGGCGCGACGCGCTTGTCGTACATCTGGCGCGAGCGGTCAATGTCTTCGCGCAGCCGCTCATAGAGGTTTCCCTGTGAGCGTCCTTCTTTGACCTTCTGCTCGTTGTAGAGCTTGATTTCGGAGACGAGCAGGCGTGCGAAGCGGCGCGCGTCGTTATGAAGGCGGCGCTCGTCTTCCGCGACTTCTATGGGGAGGTCTGCGTCGGCTGCGCCCCAACGACGCGCGCCAAGCGGGGCCGCGAACTGTCCCGTCGGCGCTGTCTGGGATTGCGGCTGCGCGCTCATGGAAGAGGGCGCTGCCTGCGGAGTCATGGCTGGCTCCGTAGGCGCTGGCGTCTGCTCGAACGGAGCCTGCGGCTGCGGCGGTGCTTCTTCGGGCGCGGTCTGTGGTTGCGTGCCCATCTCCCAAGCGGACGTTGAAACTTCGGGCGGCGGCGCTATCTCTTCTACCTGCGAAGGGGCCTCTTGCGGTTGAGCCGCTACGGGCGCGTAAGTTTCAGTTTCAGTCTCGGCCTCGGCCTGTGCGGTTGAAGAAGATTCGGGTTCTTCTTTCTCTTCTACTCTTGGAGCGCGAGTGGCTGGCGCGGGCCGCGTCGTAGACAGAAGCTCTACGGCCATTCCGCTCACGCGCACGAGCGATTCCAGGGCTTCAAGGTTGATGGCTTCCGAATCAAGCCCCGCCGAATCCGCGTAGAGAACCGCGACGGCCTTGTTGCGAACCGTGAGCGGGATGGCGACCATTCGCTGCGGCGGCTCGCCTCCCAGCTTTTGCAAGAGCAGGTGGTCTTCAGCATTCGCGCCGGGCGAACCACTCCAGACAGAGCGCGAGCGCACAACGTCGCTGATGGGCGTGTCGGTCGAGAGCGGGAAAGAGATTTGTCGTATGGCGTCGTCTCCGATTGTGCCTTCCAGTCCGCGAGCGCGCCAGCCCGTGGCCTGCTCGTTCTTGATGACGAAGAAGGCTACGCGCGGCGCGAAAGAGGCTGCGCGATTGACGAGCGTGTTCAGGATTTCGGCCTGCGAGCGCTGGTCGTCCAAATCCTCTATGGCGGCTTTGAGAATCGCCATGTCGCTGGAGCTTTTGACGCGCGAGGACTGGCTGGCTGCCTCTTCTATGCCGCGCTCGTGTGCGGCGCGTATGTATTCGGAGATGGAGAAGGCAACGGAGTTGTCCGCCTGCGCGGCTGCGCCTGAGCGCTCCTGAAGCCGCGTGAAGGCTTCGTTAATCTGGCTCTGAAGCTGCTCCAACTCTTCCTGAAATCCTCTGAGGCGAGAATTGATGTAAGCGTCCACCTCGGAACGTAAACTCTTCTCAAGTTCTTCGCTAATCACCGTTTTGTCATCCTCCGTTTGCCGACTCTCTCTTTTTAGCAGTAGCGCATGACACAACTACTGCCCGCGACCTATGCGACCCCGGCTGGCTTGCTCTAGGGCCAAGCCCTGCTTGCTCCAAAGCCTTCGCTTTATCTTAATGGATATGTCTTCTATTAAAGCGGGAAGAGGGAAGCGGGACAAGTCGAATTGCCCTCTTGACCTCAATTTCGATTATGGACGGGCACCAAAGAGTGTGTCAAGCAACTCATTTTAGAATTTTCGATTTGCGATTTGAGATTTTAGCTTTATCATGAAGGACTGAAATCGAAAGGCCAAAATCGCAAAATCCTGAGATGCCCCCAAGTATTCTGATTGCGGACGACTACGAGGACAACCGCGAGCTTCTGAGACTGATACTGGAAGCTGCCGGGTATCATGTGCGCGAAGCAAGGAACGGGCGCGAGTGTGTTTCTATGGCTCAGATAAACGTGCCCGACCTCTTCCTGATAGACCTTTCCATGCCAGTCCTGGACGGCTGGGGAGCGCTCGCCGAACTGCGCGCAGACGCCCGCACACAATCTGTCCCCTGCATAGCCGTCACGGCCTTTTCCGACCCAGAGCGCACGCAACGCGGGCGGGGCGAAGACTTCGACGCCTACATCACGAAACCTTTTAAGAGCAAGGAACTGCTCGACACGATTGTGCGGCTGCTGGAAGAAAGAGCCGCGCGGCTTTAGAGAGCTACGAGGGCCTGTGACGAAAGAAGCTGAGAGCGAAGAACTGACGCCAGGCGTCATACTCGTTGCCTTCGAGAAGTTATTCGGCGGCGGGCGCGGCGTCAGGAAGTTTGCGCGCTCGGGTCTTCGTCACGTTTCTCTTCCAGATAACGCGGTGCTCATAGAACAGAATCCTAAGAAGCAGAGCGAGTGGGCCGAGCTTGCGCGCAAGGGCCATCGAGTGGCCTGGGCCATGCGCGACGGCCAGTACCTAGCGCGAGTCGTCGACGGCGAAGTAGTGATGCTGGACGAGCGCAGGCAGTTTTAACCTCTCGCTCTAGGGCGCAACGTAGCCGCCCTGCGTGATGACCTTTCGCTTGTTCTTGTCGTCGGGGCTTGTCACTGTGACTTCCACCTTGCGGTACTGCCCGCTCTTGGCGGGCGTGGTCGGGACAAAGCCTATGACGTATTGCGGGCGCAGGCTGAGCATGAGTTCGCCCGCCGCGCTCTCCAGGGCTTTATCGTTTTTAGGATAAAAGGCGACCCCGCCCGTTTCCTTAGCCAGCCGGTCAAGGAGCGACTGCGCCGCCTCGCGCGTACTTTTCCTTGCTATCCCGCCGTTATCGTTCTCCAGCTTATAAATCAGACCGATGATGAAAATCTGTACCCTGGTCTTGCGAAGTTTGCTGAAGAGTTGCTCCTGTTTGTAATAACTGTTGCGGTCTTCGCCGTCCGTCACGAGTATGAGGGTGTTGCGCGCGTTGTCTCTACGGTGCTTATCCAGATAGTCGGCAGAGGTGTAGATGGCGTCAATCAATGCCGTCTGTCCGCCTTCTACGCGAAGCAAGTTTAGGGCTGAAAGTAACTGAGATTTGTTTCCGGTAAGCTCCTGCAATGTAACTATATTGTCGCTTGAAACGAAGCTCACGATGAAGGTTTCGTCCTCCGGCTTATTGCCCCTGATGATATTCTGAGCGGCCAGGACAACCTTACCTATCTGAGTTCGCATGGAGCCGGAAGCGTCTATCACCAGGCCATAGCTCAGGGGCGCTTCTTCCTGCGAGAAGAAAGAGACGCTCTGTGGCTTGCCGCCTTCGACCACTTGAAAATCTTCCTGGCGCAGACCCGTGACGGGTTGGTTCTGACGATCAAGAACCGTCACGTTCAGCTTTACCAGAGGCGGCGCAGGAGGCGTCTGTGTTTGCGCCAGAGCGGGCGCGGATAACAGGGAAGCTGCGGCTAGAAGAATGACAACGTTGCGGGGCAATCTGCGGGAAAAGCCCATAACTCTCTCCTCACTTAAAAGTCTATTTTGAAACGGAAGCGTCGTAAACAATCTCGCCATTAATGACGGTCATCACACAGCGCGTTTGAAGAATCTCAGGCGCGGGGATTTTCATGATGTCTGCCGAGAGAATTGTCAGGTCTGCGAGCTTGCCGACTTCGATTGAGCCTTTCATCTTCTCTTCAAAGGCTGCGAAGGCGGGCCACAATGTAAACATCTTCAGGGCTTGCTCGCGCGTGACGGCCTGTTCTGGATGCCAGCCCTCGCCCGATTCTCCTTTAAGACTGCGGCGCGCGACCGCAGCGTAAAACTCTATCATAGGCTCGCCGCGCTCAACGGGAGCGTCGGAGCCGCCCGCTATGATAGCGCCGGATTTGAGAAAGCTCTGCCAAGCGTACGCGCCTTCCAGACGTTTAAGACCGAGACGGCTAGGCGCAAAGAACAGGTCGCCTATAGCGTGCGAGGGCTGCATGGAAGGGATGATGCCAAGGCGCGCGAAGCGCGGCAGGTCTACTGGGTCAACTATCTGCGCGTGCTCCACACGCCAGCGCGGCTCGCGTATCTTTCTCTCTGCGGGCGGCACGGTGTTCATGGCCTTCTCGTAGAGGTCAAGGATGACGCGGTTGGCGCGGTCGCCTATGGCGTGCGTCTCCACCTGTATGCCGCGCCTCAGCGCAGATTCGAGCATCGTTGCGACTTCATCTTCCTTCTGAGTGAGAAAGCCCGAAGTGTTCGGCGCGTCCGAGTAAGGCGCAAGCAGCGCAGCGCCGCGCGAGCCGAGCGCGCCGTCGAACGGAATCTTGATGGTACGCAGTGTAAAGCGATTATTAAACGCGCCGACCGTCATGCCTTCTTTGAGAAGTCGCTCGGCGTCCGGCCCAGGCCCGTACACTGCCTTGTAGATGCGAAGCTTTATCCTGCCCTCAGTGTAAAGCTTTTTAAGTCGCGCGACATCGTTGTAGCTGCCGCCCGCGTCCTGAATCTGCGTCCAGCCCAATCGTATGCTTCGCTCGACGCCAAGCACCGTCGCATTTTCATTGTCGGCTTCCGTGGGCGCGGGGATGTGTCTTGTGACAAGCTCCTTTGCGGCATCAATCAGCATGCCCGTTGGCTCGCCCGTCGCCCTGTCCTTCAGAATCTCTCCGCCGAAGGGGTTCGGAGTCTCGCGGGTCACGCCAGCGATTTTGAGAGCCGCAGAGTTGGCGACCGCGCCGTGCCCGTCCGCGCGCACAAGGTAGAGAGGATTTACGGGCGCTATGCGGTCAAGGTCTTGGCGTGTGGGAAACGCCTGCGGCTTCCAGAAAGTCTCTATCCAGCCGCGCCCCGTGACCCAAGCACCGGGCTTAGCCTGACCGACGCGCTCGCGCACACGCGCCAGAAAATCCTCAAGGCTCGTAGTGCCTTCCAAATTGAGCGTGACCTCGCGCTGGCCCACGCCCAGCAGGTGATAATGAGCATCGGTCATCCCCGGCACGACCGTCTTGCCCTGAAGGTCAACGACGCGCGTGTTCTTGCCCTCGTACTTTTTCACGTCTGCGTCGGAGCCTACGAAGACTATACGGTCGGCGCGTATGGCTATGGCTTCGGCGCGAGGCTGTTTGTCGTTGACGGTGTAAACGACGCCGTTCTTTAAGATTAGGTCGGCGGGCGGCTGGCTGGAATCGGTCGACACCAGCCCGAGCGCCAGAAAGCTCAAGATGAGCGCGCAGATGATTCTCATTGTCTTCTTCTCAAAAGCGGAATAGGCCAACTCTTATATCACCGATAGAAGCAGATTCAAACTCCATCTCTCTTTATCTTGCGCTTGGTGTTGCCATATAATCCGGCGCGAACATCAACGTTAATAATTCGGAAATTTTCATCACGGAGAAGCTGCAATGGAAACAGAGAAGCTTAATTTGAATCCGCAGAGGGGCGCGACCACCGCGCACGTAGCCGTTCCTTCGGGTGATCCGCCGCCTGCGGCAGTGATTTTGATTCAGGAGTGGTGGGGCATCAACGACCACATACGAGACATAGCAAGCCGCTATGCCGCAGAGGGCTACATCTGCGTCGCGCCCGACCTTTATCGCGGCAAGGTGACGCGGGATGCGGAAGAGGCGTCAAAGCTTATGCACGCCCTGGAGACTGATGACGGCATAGACACGATTAGAAGCGCCATAGAAGAGACGAAGAGAAAATATGGCGTCAGCCGCATAGGCATCACAGGTTACTGCATGGGCGGCACGTTCGCTCTTCGCGCCGCCTGCGACTTGAGCGAACTGGACGCAGCCGCTCCCTTCTACGGCGACATCCCCGAAGAAGAGACGCTCAAGCAGTTGAAAGTTGCCACGCTTTTTATAGCGGGCGAGCGCGACCAGTGGATAACGCCGGAGAAAGTGGAAGGATTAAAAGAGGCCGCGCGCAAATACAACCTGCCCGTGGAAGTCGTCTCCTACGACGCAGACCACGCTTTCTTCAACGACACACGGCCCGAAGTTTATAACCCGCAAGCGGCGCAGGATGCCTGGCGACGCGTCCTCTCGCTCTTCGGCAACCGCCTGCGCTGGTGGTAGTAGAATCGAACAGGGATAGACAGGATAAGCAGGATAAAAGCAGAACAATTTCTATTTCTTTATCCCGTCTATCCTGTTAATTCTCTTCTTAGCTTAACTCAATCGCGTGATTTAAGAACTCATTCAGTTCGGCGCGTGTGGGAAGGCTTGTGCGTGCGCCGAGGCTTCTGCATTTCAGGGCGGCGGTGGCGTTGGCTATGCGAAGCATCTCTTCCAATTCCAGCCCGCGCATGAGGCCGTACAGGAATCCGCCGTGAAAGGCGTCGCCTGCGCCCGTGGTGTCGCGGCAACCGTCCGGCACACAGTAGGCTTTCGATTCAAAGAATTCTCCCTGGCAAAGAAGAATCGCGCCCTGCGTGCCTCGTGTCATGCCCACGACCTGCGAGCCGTAGCGCGCCTTTATCTTAAGCAGAGCCTCGCGCTCATCCGTGATACCCGTCAGGCGCAGAGGGAATTCCGTTGAAGAGATGAGTATGTCTATGAGCGGCAGAAGTTCCGGCAGCCCTTCGTAGATGTTATCAATATCTGCGGAGACGATTGTGCCGCTCGCACGCGCAGCCCGCGCCATCTCAGCACAGGCGGGCGGGTCGTGCGCGTCCAGATGGAGCACTCGCCCGCGCGCAGCCAAACTGACGGGAGCCTCTTCGCGTTTATAAGCGAGACGTTCGTCTCTGTCCCAGATGATTGTGCGCTCGCCGCTTCGCCCGTCGATGATGATGAAAGCTATCTGGTTACGTGCGCCTTCCACGACTTCAGCGAACTCCGTGTCTACGCCTTCGTCCTTCAGAGTCGCAAGGCCGAAGCGGCCTTCGGGGTCGGAGCCGAAGCGCCCCGCGTAAGCCGTCTCAAGCCCCAGGCGCTGCAACGTGACCATGGCCGTTGCTGTCTGTCCGCCCGCAGCCTGTATGTGCTCGGTCAGGTGAAGCTTCGAGTTGAAGGCGGGATATTCAGGGACGACTACCAGATGGTCTACGGCGTTGAGGCCGAAGCCGACCGCGTCAAACTCTCTGTCGTCCGGTAGCGTTAGAGGAAATCGCACTTCACGGTGCCCGTCAGTAATAGTTTATCTTGCGCCGCTTGATGATGGTGAAAGAGCGCGGCGGCCCTTCGTCGTAAAGCTCCATAACGCGCCTTTCCGTAATCCAGTTGCCGCGCCCGTCCAATTCACGCGTAGTCGTCTCCTTCCAGCGAAGACGACCGCGAGGGTCATAATGCGAGTAAGTCTGCACAAGCCCGCCCTTCTTGTACGTGCTAACGCTCCGGCTGATGAGACTGGCGCTCGCAGTATCGTACTCGTAGCTGATGCTCTTTATTATTCGGTTCGAGTCATCGAATTCGCTGGTGAACCTGTGACTGACCGTCCCGCGCTCGTCGCCTATGCTTGTGGCTACAACGCGGCCCTTTGAATCATAGGTCAGATTATAAACTACCACATCTTTGCCGGACTGCGATTGTTTGCCGTCACCGAAGCGCTCCGTCTCCTTGCGCGTCTCGTTCCAGCGCTCCTCAAAAAAAATGAGACCTCCCGCATCAGGGGCTTGTCGCTTCCGAGTTTCTTTAAGTTTTCTCCCTCACGCGATTTCATCATACGCAACCCTTTGAGCTAAACTGTCACTTAGGCTCTAATAAAACGCTGGCAAAGTAAAGAAAATTCCGCGCTCGCTTGCGGAAAAGGGAAAGCTCTTTGCGGGGAAAGAGCCATTCCGGGGAGCAAGGTTTTTGTGACGCTGGAAGAGAAACTTCAGAATCTGCCGACGCAGCCGGGCGTCTATCTGCACAAGGACGATGCCGGAAAGATTATCTATGTCGGCAAGGCGAAAAACTTGCGTAATCGTGTGCGCTCATATTTTCAGTCGGGTAGAGGCCACGACCGCAAGACACGCGAGCTTGTGCGCCGCATACGCGACCTTGAGTTCATCATCACGGACAACGAGGTCGAGGCTCTCGTACTGGAATCGAATCTCATCAAGCAGCACAAGCCGCGCTATAACGTTCTGCTCAAAGACGACAAGCAGTTCCCGCACCTGAAGCTTACAATCAACGAGCCTTTCCCGCGCGTGATGATTACCAGAAAGATTCAGCGCGACGGCGCTCTGTACTTCGGCCCGTTCCTGCCTGCGGCACTCGCGCGGCGCACGATTGACCTTATCAATCGCACGTTCCAGCTACGCACCTGCGACATAGAGATTGACGGAAAATTGCCGCGCCCTTGTCTTGAGTATCACATCAAGCGCTGTCTTGGCCCCTGCGTTAAAGGTTTATGCACGCCCGAAGAATACTCGGAGGCCGTGCGCGACGTGCGGCTGCTGCTCGAAGGCAAGAACATGGAGTTGGCCGACCAGTTGGAAGCACGTATGACGCTTGCGTCCGAAGAGATGCGCTACGAGATGGCGGCCAAGTATCGTGACCTGCGAAAGACCGTGCTCGCGCTCGCTGAGCAGCAGAAGATGGCTACCTCTCCTGACCGAGACGTTGACATCTTCGGCTTCTACCGCGAAGGCGCGCGTCTTGCGCTCCAACTCTTCACCATGCGCGAAGGCAAAGTCGTGGGCCGCCGCGAATTCTTCTGGGAAGATTTGCCGGAAGATGATTTCGACGCCTCCGGTTTCCTGAGCGAAGTCCTGGCTCAATATTATTCCACGGACTACGTGCCTAGAGAGATTCATGTGCCTGTGGATTTCACGGATCGAGAGGTTCTTGAAAAAGCCTTGAGCGAGCGGCGCGGGCGGCGTGTTCGCATACTCGACCCCAAGCGCGGAGAGAAGCGAGACCTGATTGACCTCGTGGAAAAGAACGCGAAGCTCGCCTTCGAGCAACGCTTCCGAGTGCTGAAGCCCGACATGGAGCGAGTGCTGGAAGAGATGCAGGAGGTTCTTGAGTTGCCGCGCTTCCCCGCGCACATAGAATCTTTCGACATCTCTCACATCTCGGGCGCGGAGAACGTGGCGGGGATGGTCGTCTGCGAAAACGGCAAGATGAATCGCGCGGAGTATCGCCGCTTCAGAATTAAAACGGTCGAAGGCGCGAACGACACGGCCTCCATGCACGAGGCAGTGTTTCGTCGTTATCGTCGCCAGCTTGACGAATCGAAGCCTTTGCCGGATTTGGTGATGATTGACGGCGGCAAGGGCCAGCTTAATGCTGCTGCTGCGGCCATGCGCGAGCTTGATTTGGAAGCCGTGCCGATGATTGGAGTCGTTAAGCCGCCGCGCCGCCACAATGAAGTCTCTCACCTGCTGGTCAAGGGCCGTGAGCACGAGCCTGTCTTTCTTGATTCGCACTCGCCCGTGCTTCGCCTGATACAGATGATACGAGACGAGACGCACCGCACCGCCGTCTCTTATCATCGCAAGCGTAGAGAGTTGCGTGATTTCACTTCGGAGTTGACGGCGATTCCGGGCGTGGGCGAAAAGCGCAGGACAAGACTCCTGAGAAACTTCGGCTCGATTCAGAGAGTCGCGCAGGCGAGCGCCGAAGAGCTTGCGCCCTTCGTGGGCCGCAAGACAGCCGAAGAGATAGTCGAGCATTTCACACGCCAGCGAGCGCTCGCAGAAGGCGGCGCGTCCACCGAAAACACTGAAGCTGTCACGGAGCCTGTTGAAGTTGAGACGCGGTTCGATGACCCTGAAGGCGAAGCGGAAGACCTACAGCCGATTCGCTCGGTTGACCATAAAGGAGAGCTTCGCAAGCGCATAGCGCGCAGGCCACGCGGCGAGCGCTCCTCTAATCCTCACGGCGTCAAACGCGAGAAGCCAGGTGAAGAAGAACCGGACGGCGTTCACGAATCAATCCCGCTAGAGATTCGTGACAAAGATAGCAATTGACACCCCGAAGGCTTTCGGCCATAGTACGCCCAATAAAAACAGTAAAAGCAGTTTTCAGTTTTGAGTTTTCAGTTTTCAGAAAAGACCTGTCTTGCTTTTACTGAAAACTGAAAACTGTTCTTCGATACACAAGGAGGAAAGCCTACTGTGCGTAAAACCATTCTGCTGGCGCTCCTGCTCGCATTGAGCGCGCCTCTTGCCCTGGCCCAGCAAACACAAACGGAATCCAGCGAGCCGAAAAAGGCCGAGTATTTCATAGGGCTTTCGTACGAGAACGCCGACTCTCGTATCAAAGCCAACGATGTCGTCTCCATCAACGGAATTCCTGTCACGGGCGGCCTGACGGCCACGGGCACGCTGGTTACGCCGAACAGCAAGCGCACGGATTCGTTAGGCTGGAACTCGTCCATGAGCTTCTTTTTCACCAAGCGCTTCGGCTTGACCGGCGACGTGTCCGGCACATGGCGCAGGGAGAATCAGACTTACCTGGGCGACCCTTACCGCGCGCAGTTGGAAATCTACAACTTCCTTGCGGGGCCGCACTATCGCTTTGTCAACACTACTAGGTGGACGCCGTTTATGAGGGCTATGGCGGGCGTGGCTTATTCTAGGAACCGCTTCGGAGCGCGCACGGCCACTCCCGTTCTGGGACAGACCTTCGATGATAGTTCAGTTGATTTCGCTCTTGGAATCGGCGGCGGCGTAGATTACCGCATCAGCGACCGCGTCAGCTACAGAATCCTACAGGGCGACTACAATCCAATCTTTCGCCGCGACCGCACGCGCACGACCAGCAACGGAAGCACGATTGAGATTGACGGCAAGACGGAACAGAACCTACGCTTCTCGACCGGAATCGTCCTGCATTAAGGAAAAAAGAGAGATAACAGGTCAGTACCGCCTGCTTAAGCCGGGCGGGTCTCAAG
>JACVRN010000144.1 GCA_014534425.1 Pyrinomonadaceae bacterium | reverse complement strand
GGCTGTTCTGGTACTGGTCTGTGGACTGCTGGTCGCTCATGATGTAGCTGTCGCGTGCGCGCACGGCCATGTTGGGCTTGTTGACGCGAACGCGAATCTGCCTGCGCTGTCCGGCCTGCGCCTGGTTGTTAGGATAGTAGCCTATGCTGTACTGACGGCGCAGTTCCTCCGCGATGATCGAGAAGGCTTGAGAGAGGTTGCGCCCGTCGCCTGCCTCTTCAACGCGCGTGCCCGTTCTCTGTGCTAACTCGTGCAGGTAAGCTTCGCCCCGCGCATACTCTTCGCGCGAGCAGCCTTTGCAATTGGCTTCACCACCACCATTGCCAATGTTCACGTTGCGACCGCTCAGGATGGCAGCGAGAATCTCGGCCACGGTTCTCGGCCCGCCTCCTCCGCCACCGCCGCCGAGCGTGCCTACAGTGGCATCATAGGTGTCGAAGCGAATCGGATAGATGAGAGCATCCAACTCTTCAGCGTCGCGTACAGTGCTTTCGTAAGTCGCCGCGCGGCTCGTAGTATCCACTCCGTCCGTGAAGACCACTATGGCTTTCCTGCCGGAGATGCGGTTGAAGCGCTGGTTAATCACAAGGTCAATGGCGTCGTAAAGCTTGGTGCCCGCGTGCGCCTCCGTCATTTGTATGGCGTTACGCAGCAGATAGCGATCCGAGGTCGGTTCGGCCAGTACCCTTATCCTGTTGTCGAACGAGACGACCATCACGCGGTCATCCGGTCTTAGCTGGTTGACGAAGGCTATGGCTTCGTCCTGAATCTGCGTCAGATTGTTCCTAGTGGAAACGCTCGTATCGAGAAGGAGCGCCACCGTGAAGGGCTTTTCGACCGAAGCGAAGTATGCCACTTCCTGCTCGACGCCGTCTTCGTAGACGCGGAAATCCTCTTTGCGTAGGTTCGGGACGTACTTGCCGTTGCGGTCTGTGACGCTCACAGGCACAGTCACCAGATTCGTGCTGATACGCAGCGTGTCGCCTTCGCCCAATTCAATAGGCTCGTCTTTAGCGGGGACTCCGGCGGCTGTCGAAGCGGGGTCGGTGCGGCCCGTAGTGTTGTTTGCGCCGCCGAGAACAGGCGGGCGACGTGTCCCTGTCTGCGCCGTAGGCGTTGAAGGCGTTTGCGTCGGCGCGCTTCCTGTGGGCGCAGTCTGCCCTACGCGGCGTGGCCGCGTCTGTTGAGCAGTGACCGCTTGCAGGGAGGAGAGAACGAGCGCTAGGAGCACGAATAGGACGGCGAACTTTCTCATAATCTTTTAGCTCCTGTCTGATGGTTCAGAACGGACGTTACCGAACCTGGATGGCGACACGTAGGATTCTACGCAACTCGAAAAAGATGCTTTCGAATCAGCGCCAGCAGATTACAGAAGGGGAGAGCCGCTTTGCGATGCGTAAAGATAAACCTAACGGCGCGCCAGAGCAAGAGAATTAAGAGCCAAAATGGCGCTTAAAACGAAAACATTCCGCCCGAAATTGCCGAAATTGGAAAAACCGCCCGCCAGCCGTAAAAATCGCAAAGAACAGGCTCTTACGCCTCTCACACAATGCTTGTAACCGAAAGCAATCTTCTTACTGAGACGGGAATCTGCCCTGCTCTGTTTACTTTCCTGATGTTCTAGTTAATCCCCGGAGTTGGAAGTTTATCGAGCTTCCGGGTGGCTGCTTTCTTGAGAGACTTGGCTCAGGTTTTTATGGGGTGCTAAGAAATACGTCCCAGGCCCAGCGCCCGACCTTCTCTCCGCGTGCATCCCAGACCTTTGCTCTGTAGCGGAACCTGTTCCCGTACTCGTCTGTCCGTTTAGATTCTTTATAGTCCAACTCCAGTTTAGCGATGCCCATAGCGGATAAGCTGCGTAGTTCATTGACCTCAGAAATCCCGTTGTGATTTGTATCCTGCCACAGTCGAAGCTGAGGGAAGATGCTGTCGCGGCTGTCTATCATCCCATCACCGTTGCCGCCCTTCGTTGCTTTATCAAATTCCGCCAAGGCAATAAATCCATTAGGCGCATCTGACGGCGGCTGAGCGGTGTGGTTGCCGAAGAGTTCCCCTCCATTGTCTATTTGTTCGTTGCCGTTGCGATCTAATGTTCCTGACCAACCACCTCTCCGTTCAAAATATCTACTGCGCTAGAACCGGCCTTGTTAACGAGATCAGATCTCGGGTTGCTAAAATTATGTACTTGCGCTCGATAAGTACCGGCTGGTAGAGGTGCTGTTGAAGGAGTAGCGTTGGTTGTGAATGTAAACGTCACACCAGACCTATTTCCGAGAGAGCTTCCTGCTGCCTGCCAATTATTATAAGAAGTCTTTATGGCAACTATTTTTTCCGGGCTGAAGGAAGGATCTATGTTGACTATTACCTTTGCGCCTTTCGGCCAAGACGCTCCGCCTGTATCAGTATCTGTACCAGTATTCGCGCAGGGAACTGGATTCATTGGAGGGCAGTTTGGTGGCGGATTGCCTTGTCCAGAAACATTAACAACTAACGAAGTAAGAACCACAGCCGAGAAACCTACTACGAAAAGTTTAATTAGGATTTTTCGTAATCCTTTAGAGGAGTAGGGGCGCACTCGCTTTATTTACCTCCCCTTAAGGAATTCTGCGTTACGCGAACAACTGTGTCTCGCACAATGGTCAAGAAAGCAGGCGCGCTGAATCCCAAGTAGTCATCAAATTGTAACCTTGGGCCTCCTGCTCTTTTGCCATCTAAGGGAATAACGCGCTCGTCGCGTAATTCATACCCTGTTATGATAGAAAAATCTTGACTCTCATCAATGCGCTTTAGGAAAAGCACATATCGCCGCCCAATGCGGGGCATACCTTGACCGCCAGTTTTATACTTCTGAATCTGTCCTGACGGGAATCTCACTGCACCTCCAGGGCGTTGGGCAGTAATCATGCTTCCAGGGTGTAAAGATGCGTTATCGTCGTTCTTAAACACCTCTGCTAAACGAAGATAGAATTCTGAGTAAACGCCGGTTTTATCATTAGAGAGATATGCCCGTGCTTCCGTGACTTCACCTGTTACTATGATGTCGCTCTGTTCTACAGGCATTGCGGGCATGCCTTTGGCCCAATGGCTCGACCATACCCTAACAAACTGGCCTTGTTCTTCCTTAATAGGACTTGAACTTGATTTGTCATAACGCTTATTTTTAGCCGCTCTCTTTGCCTTTTCTTCAGGGTCTATTAATTTTGGCGCAGAATAGTCTGCAATTGGCATTTCATCTTTACTGTCTTCTTGTATGGAAGTTGATTTATTAAGACTACCGGAATTTAATGCGACTACTGAGGTAACTATTGTTGCTACCAGTACCATAGTTAATAGCCACACAACTTTTCTATTTAGTTTCATAAGAATTCTCCTACAGTGGGTAGATTAAGATGGCGTTAGTAGATAGATTTCCCTTCTGGGTTATCGCATAAAACCATCTCAATATTTTGATAAAAGTGAGACTGATGGGAAGAGGCACTTTTATCAACTACTAACCAACGAGTCATACGGTAATAGGGAAAAGCCGTCAACAAAATTCTATTGGCCGAAACGAAGATTTATCTGAGGTTCAGATAATTGATTGAGTTAATAGAAGAAAGCATTTTCAAGATACCTTTTTGTTGATAGGCACACTTGTCCCGTCAGTTTCCTGTGCCCCGATTGGGTGATTCAAATGGGCGGCGAGCCTTAGCGTTTGTTGGCGCTCGTCGCCTTATCTGGAAACTCTTCGGAGCAGCCCTTCAGGGAGCTATCTTGGTTGCGGGATTGCTCCAGCCGCTTTGGCCCTGTGGGCCGACTGCCGCGACTCGGAACCAGTACTTGGTGCCGGTGGTCAGGCCGCCTATAGTGACTTGCGATTTAGTTGAGACGGCGGCGTGCGACCAAGAGGTTGCGGTCGGAGGGTCTGCGCTTCGTTCTATGACGTAGGAGCGTGCCCCTGTGACCTTGTCCCAGGCGAGGTCTATCTCGCCTTCCTGATCGCCTTGAGTGGCGTTGAGAGTTTCGGGCGCGGGCAACTCGCCTACAGGAGTGGGCGTGGAGCGCACGTCCATGCCAGCGCTTTGAATCTTCTGCTCGTCGTCGCCGCTAATGCTCTCTACGTGACCGGCCAGTTGCGAGAGCGTGCGGTCAAACGCCTCCTCTTTATTGTTGAGCGCCGTGGTGCTTGCTTTGGCTGCCTGTCGAGCGGCCTGCGCCGTCGCATGGGCTTCTTCCAGTTCATCTATAGATGAATTGACCTGTGCAAGCGTCGGCTGCGGTGAAGGGAAGTTAGGATTGCCCGTCATCGCCGTGACTATCTGGCGCGCACGCGCAATCTTTTCGGGAACAGATAATCCCCTGAAATTAAGCTTAACTTTTGGCATCTTGTGGCTCCTTCTGAGGAAAGGTAAAACGGTTGTAGTAAAACTGGAAAAGACTGAGACACAGGGAAACTGGCGGCAAGCTTACGCTTTCCCTTGACGGCACGCAACAAAATTCCTCAAGAAGTCTTGTTTTGCGCTAAACCGGCCAGGGATTACGCAAAACGCCGCTTTCGCGGGCTAAATCAAGCAATTATTATAGTTATACTAATAAGAGAGCTTACCCTACGAACTGCAATTGTTCTGAGTGCAACTGCAATTATTTTAATTGCAGTTGCACTCAGAACAATTGCACATGCACTCAGAGCTATTGCATCTGCATTCAAAGCAATTGCAATTGCACCAGCAGTTATTGCAGATGCAATTGGAGCTATTACAAATGCAATAACTGCTGGTGCAATAAGAATTGAGGCAATTTCACTTGCAATAGCTCTAAATGCAGATGCGATTACTTCAATTGCAATTGCTTTAATCTCAATCGCAATTGCAATCTGAGCAATCTCCAATCATTTTGTTGTGTAGGGGCATGTTTTTAATTCAAAGTTACTTGAAGTGGTTGCTGTAGCTTTTCAATCGAGAGAATCAGCCCGCGCGGTGTTCTGACCTGTTCCTTCTTCGGCGTCTGGAAAAATAGTAAACCCTGCCTGCGCTCTGACGGGGCGAGCGGGCGTTTCGTGTCGAGCGCGTAGGATTGCACGGCCCTTTCAAACTCTGCGCGCGAGCGCGGGTTGTAGAGCGTCACCTTGTCTGAGCTTAGTACGCGCGAGACAGCATCCTTCGCAGAGCGCAACTTCCACTCGACGCCTTCTCCGTCACGCAGGCGAAAACGCGCGGGCTTGAGTTCAACCGGCGCGCTGCCCTGGTTGGTTATCTCGACCTTTATGGGAAGAAGACCCGCTAGCGGCAGGTTCGCCTCAAACAACTCCTGGCTCTCTTCGTCCGTCAGAAGCGGCGCTGCGCGCAAGCGCAAACCGCCCGCCGCATTGTTTCCAGCCGTCTCCGGCAAAGGCGCTTCGACCACCGGCTTCACCTTGTAGAGCGAGCCGCAGCCCGCCATTGCAAGAAAAAGCCCCGCAGCCGTCAGATAGATTACCAGCCGCGCCACTCCTGAATATCTCTTCATCGCACACGAAATCTCTCATGCGCGTTCGATGGCTGTCAACAGCCCGCAAGGCTATCAGCGCTTGCTTGCCCGCCCGCTCCGGCTCATGCTACCGTTCTCGCTTTCGTTTGAGGAAACCTGTAAGGGCCTTAGAGTTCTATCATGATTAGACCGTATCGCGGCGTCCACCCGCAGATTCACCCGACAGCCTTCATAGAAGAGAGCGCGCAAATCATAGGCGACGTGCACATCGGCGCTCAAAGCTCCGTCTGGTTCAACGCCGTGCTGCGCGGAGACTGCTTCTACATACGCATAGGCGAGAGAACGAACGTGCAGGACGGCACGGTCATACACGTCTCGAACGGCACGCACGCCACCATCCTCGAAGACGAAGTGACCATAGGCCACAACGTCACGCTGCACGGCTGCTACATAGAGCGCGGAAGTCTCATTGGCATAGGCTCGATTGTGATGGACGACGTGCGCGTCGGCGCGCAGAGCCTTGTCGCGGCAGGCTCTCTTCTAACTCCGGGCACGAAGGTTCCGCCGCGCTCGCTCGTGATGGGCGCGCCCGCTCGCGTCAAGCGCCCTTTGACGGACGAAGAAGTAACAGGGCTGGATGTCTTCTGGAAAAATTACATCGAATACACGCGCCATTATCTATCTGAAGCCTGATGGTCAAGACGAATTCGAGCACTGTCGAGCGCGCACGGCTCACGCAACTGCTGATAGCAAAGTCAGTCATAGAGGCGCTGTTCGTAGCCCTGGTCGCGGTCGGCTTTTATTACACGACCTTCAGCCCGCACTATCGCGGCTGGAGCGACGTGGCCGACGCCAAACAAGTTGCTGGCTGGGCTTTGAACGAAACTGCTGCGGGCGAGCCTGTAGAGGTTCAGGTCTACATCGACGGAAGGTTCGCTGGCGACGCTCTGGCGAACCGCCCGCGACCTGACGTGCTCAAAGCGGGCCGCTCGACTACGGAGTTCTGCGGCTTTCAATTCGAGACGCCGCCGCTCGCAGCCGGAGAGCACGAGGCGCGCGTCTACGTGGTTCACGGAAGCTTCGGAGGAACGCGCCGCACGCTGCAACAGATAGGCTTCCCCCTGCGCTTCAGCATCACGGCGGAAGACGCAAGGGCCATTCGCTAAAGCTTCCAAAGTATGAGTTTCGCAATAGAGCATGATGAGGATGAAAGCGCGCGAAGAGAGATGCGGCAGCTTGCCTTCTGGGAGATAGTCTCCCTGGCTTCCACTGCGTTGATAGCCGTGTGGGCCGTGCTTGCGCTTGCGACCACTCGCTGGCTGCTCATAGTCCCGGTGGCCCTTGCTTTCTCCTTCATCATCCTCTCGCATCGCATACGCCGAGAGACTGCGCGTGAGTTGGGATGGCGCACGGACAATTTTTGGGAAGCTATGCGACTGCTGGCCCTGCCAATGCTTGCCGCAGCGCTGTTGATGGCCTTGATAGGTTGGTTCATGGGGAGCCTGCGTGTAGCGATGCCGGAAAAACGCACGGCTCTCCTGTGGCTTCCCTTTGCGGGCATGGCGTGGGGACTCACGCAGCAGTACGTGTTACAAGCCTTCTTCAATCGCCGCGCGCAGATGGTCTGGGGAAAGGGATGGATAAGCGTTCTCGTAGTCGCTTTCATCTTCGCCCTGATTCATCTGCCGAACTGGTGGCTGGCGCTGGCGACTCTGGCGGGCGGCATCATCTGGGCGGCCACTTACCAGCGCGCCCCGAATCTTCTCGCGCTTGGGCTTTCGCACGGCATCATGACGTGGGTGCTGATTTCCACTGTGCCGCAGAGTGCGCTGCAATCTCTGCGCGTGGGTTTCAAGTATTTCGGCTAAGGGGTTAAGCTAGAGAGCGAGTCATGGCTCAAGCTTCTACACAACCGGCGCGAGGGATGCGCGACTTTCTGCCCCTGGACGTGCGCCGCCGCGAGTACGTCATTGGTATCATACGCGAGGTCTACGAGCGCTACGGCTTCGAACCCCTTGAGACGCCCGCAGTCGAGAACATAGAAACCCTCATGGGCAAGTACGGCGAAGAGGGCAACCAGCTAATCTTCAAAATCCTGAAGCGCGGAGAGCACGAGAAGACCGGCGAGGCCGATTTAGCTTTACGATATGATTTGACCGTGCCCCTGGCGCGCGTCGTGGCGGAATACAAGGATAGATTGCCGAAGTTTTTCAAGCGCTACCAGATTCAACCCGTGTGGCGCGCAGACCGCCCGGCCAAGGGGCGCTACAGAGAGTTCTATCAATGCGATGTGGATGTGCTAGGCTCCCGCTCCATGATTGTAGAAGCCGAGATATGCGCGGCTGCGGGCGAAGCTTTAACTAGATTAGGCTTTACCAATTTCACCATTCGCATCAATCACAGGCAGGTGTTGACGGGCGTGCTGGATGCTGCGGGCATCCCGCAGGATAAACAGACGGACGCGCTCGTGGCACTGGACAAGCTGGATAAGATTGGACGCGAGGGCGTGGCAAAGGAGTTCGCTGCGCGCGGCATCGCAAGTGATGCTGGCTACAATCTATTATCATTCTTTGAAGCCGCAGGCTCGCTTGAGCACGCTGCGGAGTTGTCCGTGATTGAAGGCCGAGCCGAAACGGAAGCATTGAACGCGGCCCTGCTTGGCCGACTGGTAGAATTCGTGGGCGATCATGAAGCGGGCGCTCGCGGCATTGACGAGTTGCGCTCGATTATCAGGTACGCGGAAGCCATCGGCATCTCTCAGAGAATCAGGATTGACCCTTCGCTTGCACGCGGGCTTTCGTACTACACGGGCACGATTATGGAGATTAACGTGCCTGACCTTGCGGGGAGCCTGGGCGGCGGTGGGCGCTACGATAATCTGGTGGGGATGTTTCTGGGTCAGGACGTTCCGGCGTGCGGCTTCTCGCTGGGGCTTGAGCGCATCATTTTCGTGATGACGGAGCGCGGGATGTTTCCCGAATCAGTCGCTTCGTCTACGGCAGACGTGATGGTCACTATCTGGAGTGAAGATTCAATCGCGGATTCGGTCGCGCTCGCGCAGGAGTTGCGCGCCGAAGGCTTGCGCGTAGACCTTTACACGGAAGCCGACAAACTGGGCAAGCAGTTCAAGTACGCTTCGTCACGCGGCATAGCCTTCGTCACAGTCATAGGCGAAGAGGAAAGAAAACGCGACGAGGTCTCTTTGAAGGACATGCGCTCGGGCGAGCAACGCACTCTGCCGCGCGAGAGCGTGGCAGCTATGATTAAAGAGAGTCTATAAAGTTTATGAGCAACGAAGCGGCAAGGCTTTTTCTTGAAGAGGCCGTCAAAACTTTTCGCAGCCAGAAGGCGCTGGCCGACAGGGCCTTCGCGCAGTTGAGGGACGAGGATTTCTTCGTGCAGTTGGACGAGGAATCAAACAGCGTTGCCGTCATCATCAAGCACCTGGCAGGCAACATGCTCTCGCGCTGGACGGATTTTCTCACCAGCGATGGCGAGAAGCCCGACCGCAACCGCGACATGGAGTTTGTCCTGACGCCTGAGACGACCCGCGAAAGCATCCTCGCGCGTTGGGAAGAGGGCTGGCGCTGCGCCTTCAATGCTATAGAGTCTTTGCAGCCGGAGGATGTAGGAAAGGTTGTTCTCATACGCGGCGAAGAGCACACTGTCATGAAAGCCATCCTCAGGCAGTGTTCGCACTATGCTTATCATGTGGGGCAGATTGTTTTCCTGGCTAAGCACCTGCGCTCCGGCGAGTGGAAATCCCTGAGCATTCCGCGCAACCGCTCTGCTGAGTTCAACGCGCAGATGGCCGAAGGAAATAAAAAGATAAACGAAAGTTCGTAATTCAGAGTTAAGGTAAATAGGCAGTAGTTATGCTCGATAACCTGGGAAGCATGGAGCGCACGCATTCCTGCGGCGCTTTGAGAAGCGAGGATGTTGGAAAGCAAGTTGTTCTGATGGGCTGGGTCGCGCGCCGCAGAGACTTCGGCCCGCTCACCTTCATAGACCTGCGCGACCGCGACGGCATCACGCAGGTGGTCTTCAACGAAGAGACGGCTGCTGAGGCGCACGCCAGGGCGAAAGAGGTGCGCGGCGAGTACGTGATAGCCGTCACCGGCGACGTGGTGTTGCGCGCAGAGGGACAGCGCAATCCTAAAATTACCACGGGCGATGTCGAAGTGAGCGCGCGAGAAATTCTTATCTTAAACGACGCGCGCACGCCGCCCTTCCAGCTTGAGCTAACTTCGTCGGACGCCCTTGCGAGTGAAGACACTCGACTGAAGTATCGCTATCTGGATTTGCGCCGCCCGCAGCTTCAGGCGAACCTGCGCCTTCGTCATAGAACGGTCGCAGAGATACGCCGCTATATGGACGAGCAGGGCTTCACGGAAATAGAGACGCCCATCCTGATTAAGTCCACGCCCGAAGGCGCGCGTGATTACATCGTGCCTTCGCGCATTCAGCCGGGAAAGTTTTACGCGCTTCCGCAATCGCCGCAACTCTTCAAACAGCTCTGCATGATTGCGGGCCTCGACAAGTATTATCAGATAGCGCGCTGCTTTCGTGACGAGGATTTACGCGCAGACCGCCAGCCGGAGTTCACACAACTGGACGTTGAGTTGAGCTTTGCCAGCACAGAGATTGTCTACCGTTTAGTCGAGGGATTATTCAAACGGGTCTTCAAACTGGTCGGAGCGGATTTGGAGACGCCTTTCCCGCGCCTGACATTCGCGGAAGCCATGCGGCGCTACGGCTCCGACAAGCCCGACCTGCGCTTCGGGATGGAACTCAAAGACCTCTCCGGTGAACTTGAGGGGACGACCTTCGCGCCCTTCGCGTCCACGCTTGAGAGTCGCGGTGAAATCAAGGGCATAGTCGTACAGGGCGGCGCAAAATTGTCGCGCAAGGCGCTGGACGAGTTGCAGGAGTTTGCCAAACGCTACGGCGCGGGCGCTCTGGCTTGGATTAAGCTCGGCGACGAGCTTTCGTCTTCACTCTTGAAAGCACTTGGACAAGAAACTATTGAACGCCTTGCGCGTGCGGCGGGAGCCGTAAGCGGCGACGCAGTGTTGATAATCGCGGGCAGAGCGAAAATCGTCGCCGCAAGCCTCGGTGCTCTTCGCCTTGAAGTCGCGCGTAGAGAGAAACTGATTCCAGAAAATGTCTACAGGCCGCTCTGGGTGACGGAGTTTCCCATGTTCGAGTTTCACGAAGAGGACGGGCGCTATTACGCAATGCATCATCCCTTCACTTCGCCCTTGGACGAAGACCTGCCGCTCTTTCGCCGCGCGGTCGAAGAAAATGAAACCCGACTGCTAGGAGACTTGCGCGCCAAAGCCTACGATGCGGTGGTCAACGGCGTAGAGGCTGCGGGCGGCTCCATACGCATACACCAGCGCGAAGTCCAGAACCTCGTCTTCAAGGCTATAGGCTTGACGCCCGAGATGGCGCGCGAGCGGTTCGGCTTTTTCCTTGATGCTCTGGAATACGGCACGCCTCCGCACGGCGGCATAGCCGCAGGCATAGAGCGCCTCTTGATGTCCATGACCGGCATAGAGAACATACGAGACCTCATGGCTTTCCCTAAGACTGCCTCTGCCGCAGACCTTATGATTGATGCGCCGGGCGAAGTTGACCCGCGACAACTGGAAGAACTCAGACTGAAGATTGTCAAAGAATAGGAGACCAACATTGATGAGAGCCGCGATGAAGGCTAAGCGAACGGGACTTCACATTTTAATCGTACTGCTTTTATCCACGCTCCTCTCCTTCTCTTTACAGGACAGCGTGCGCTCGCAATCGCCCAAAGTCTTGGTCGTGCGCGCGGCCCGCATGATTGATGTCAAAAGCGGCAACGTCATCAATAACGCCGTCATAGTCATTGAAGCGGGACGCGTCAAGCAGGTGGGAGGAGGCGTCGCCGTCCCTGCGGGCGCGGAGGTCATTGACCTAGGCAACATGACCATGCTGCCCGGCCTGATTGATTCCCACACGCATCTCTTGCAGAACTATGACGGCGCGGTCGGCGACGACGACCCGAACATGATTCTCACGGTCACGCAGTTGGGCACTGTAAAGCGCGCCCTGCTTGGCGTGAAGATGGGGCGTGAGGATTTGGAAGCGGGCATAACCGCCGTGCGCGACCTGGGCAATTCAGGCGTCAACGGCGACGTGGCGCTGCGCGACGCCATCCGCGCGGGTTGGGTCGTAGGCCCTCGCATAGTCGCTTCCACGCGCGCTCTTTCGGCTGCGGGCGGGCAGTTCGGCGACGTCTCCGCCGAAACGCAGAAGATAATAGAGCAGGAGTACGTCGTTATCAGTAATGTCGAAGAAGCTCGGCGCGCAGTGCGCCAGGCTTTTTATGACGGCGCGGATTTGATAAAAGTCATAGTCAACACAGGCC
>JACVRN010000175.1 GCA_014534425.1 Pyrinomonadaceae bacterium | reverse complement strand
GCTTGTCCCTGCCCGCTCTGTTTCAACACGCGGGCAGGGACAAGCCCTGCCCCTATAATTTCTGAGAACTGTCTTTCGCCCAGCCTTTCGCGCAGGCGACGGCGCGAAGCCATCTCGTGTAGAGGGCTTCTCTTTCATCTTCGCTCATGCGCGGGTTGTAGCGGCGCGCGAGCTTCCACTTGGAATCAATCTCTTCGCGGCTCTCCCAGAAGCCTACGGCCAGGCCCGCCAGGTATGCTGCGCCGAGGCTGGTAGTCTCCGTGATGAGCGGAACGTCTACGGGGACGTTCAGTATGTCCGACTGAAACTGCATGAGGAAGTTGTTCGAGACCGCTCCGCCGTCCGCTCGAATCTCTCTTAAGCGTATGCCGGAATCGCGCTGCATCGCTTCCACCACATCGCGCGTCTGGTAGCACATGCTCTCAAGCGTGGCGCGTGCAAGGTGAGCGCGCGTAGTCCCGCGCGTCAGGCCCAGGATTGCGCCGCGCGCATAAGCATCCCAGTGCGGCGCTCCCAACCCTACGAGCGCAGGGACGAAATAGACTCCCTCGTTCGACCGCACAAGCTTTGCCAGGCTTTCTGTCTCCGCAGCGTCTTCGATGACTCCAAGCCCGTCGCGCAGCCATTGCACAGCCGCGCCCGTGATGAAGATTGCGCCTTCGAGAGCGTACTCGACAGGCTCATCCCTGATTCCCCACGCGATTGTCGTCAGCATTCCTTCGCGGCTCTCAACGGCTTTGCGGCCCGTGTTCATGAGAATGAAAGAGCCTGTGCCGTAGGTGTTCTTCGCAAGGCCCTCGCCGAAGCCGCCCTGGCCGAAGAGCGCCGCCTGCTGGTCGCCAGCCACGCCCGCGACCGCCACGCTCTGGCCGAAAAAAGTTGCGGGGTCTGTGTGGCCGTAGACGTGCGCCGACGGCATCACCTCCGGCAGCACATTGCGCGGAACGTCCAGCGCCTCAAGCAACTCGCCGTCCCATTTGAGTTCATGAATGTTATAGAGAAGAGTGCGCGAGGCGTTGGAATAGTCCGTGATGTGCGAGCGAGCGCCTGTCAATTTCCAGACGAGCCATGAATCAATCGTCCCGAAGGCTATCTCGCCGCGACGTGCGCGCTCGCGCAAGCCTTCCGTGTTATCAAGCAGCCACTTGACCTTCGTGCCTGAGAAGTACGGGTCTAAAACGAGTCCGGTCTTACGGCGAAACATCTCTTCCAGACCGCGCTCTTTCAGTTCGTCGCAGATAGAAGCAGTGCGTCTGTCCTGCCAAACGATTGCGCGCCCTACGGGCAGGCCCGAACGGCGCTCCCAGAAGAATGTAGTCTCGCGCTGGTTCGTGATGCCTATGGCGCGAAGGCTGGCGGCATCAACATTCGATTTCTCAAGCGCCTCGCGTATAAGCTTAACGACGCCCGACCAAATCTCTTCCGCGTCATGCTCCACCCAGCCGGGCTGCGGGTAATGCTGTGTGAATTCCGAATAGGACAGCCCACGTATGGAGCCTTCGTGGTCGAAGACAATAACCTTCGTCCCCGTAGTCCCCTGGTCAATCGTCAGCACAAAGCCATCCGCCATTCGCTCGCCCTCCGACGGATACTAAATAACATGAAAGGCATTAGCTTTTATCTTCTTTTTCGTTTGAAAGCGAGGTCATAAGTTCGGTGAAGCGCTCTATGTCCTGGCGCGTGCGCTCCAGCGCGCGGCGGCTGTCCAGGTAAGCTTTCCAGTGCGGGGTATTGGTGAGTGCGCGCGTGGATTCTTCATCGAGCACCTGCGCCATCAGCGCTATGAGGTCGCTGACGACGCGCGTGTGCTCAAGCAGAGATTCTATGATTGAGTAGGCCAGCCGCGCCTGTTCGTAATCCAGGTCTCGCGGCGCGAAGTTTTCCGAAGTGTCAGGCTGTTCGCTCATCTTTACCGTCCCGCCTGCTCGCTCTCGTACCAGCTTCCGCGCACGAAGGGAAGCTCTGCGACGTGCGCCTCTACTTCCGCTTCGTTGCTCAGGACGCGCAGAGGAGTGCCCGCTTTAAGATAATCGTACTTGACGTAGCCGAGCGCGATTGTTCGATTCAAAATGGGCGAGCGAGCGAGGGAAGTAATCCATCCAATCTCTTTACCTTCGGGCGTTCGGATTTTGTCGCCCGCTCTCGCTTCGCCCTCCGCGTCCAGCATCACACCCGACAGGCGCTTCGCAACGTGCCCGCGAAAGTGTATGCGCGCGATTATCTCCTGCCCTATGTAGCAGCCCTTCGTGAAACTGACCGCATCATCGAGTCCCGTCTCAAGCACCACTTTCGTTTCGTTCACGTCCACGCCGTAGCGCGGAAGCCCCGCTTCGATTCGTAAAATCTCAAGCGCATCTGTGCCTACGGGCCGCGCTCCGGCCTGAGACAGAGCTTCCCAGAGCGAGCCGGAACCGGCAGCGCCCGTGAACAGGTCAAAGCCGTCTTCAGCCGTGTGAGTCGCGCGTATGATGCTCAACCTTTCATCTTTCCAGCTTGCGTTTGCGATGCGTCCACGCTCAACGCTCGCCGCATCGTCGCCGAGCGCTGCGCGAACAATCTCGGATGCTCGCGCGCCCTGAACGGAAAGGAGCGCGGTCTCATGAGTCAAGTCCCTGACGCTGAAATCTCCCGCGAGAGTGAAGCGCCCCAGCGTCTTCAAAATTGTCTCGCGCGTTACAGTTTCCGTGTCGAAGAGGAAAGTCTTGTCCTGATGAAGCACGCGCGCGTGAGCGAGCATGCGTCCCTGAACGTTCGGGAAGGCCGCAGCCATCCAGGCGTTTTCATCAAGCGCCTTCACGTCGTTCGTGATAAGCCCGTTGAGGAACAGCACGGCCTCCGTGCCGCTAATCTCTATGCGCCCGCGCGAAGAGAGGTCAGAGAGTCCTGCGCCCTCTTCGCGCACGGCGCGATATTCGCTCGACACGTCGCCGTAAGACGCGGGCACAAGCCACCCGTCGCGCTCTTCCATTATCGCGCCCGCTCGCCTGTGCGATTCAATCAGAGGCGATTTATTAATCGCGGCCTGTTCAACTGCTTCACTCATCTTTGACCTGCACCGATTCCCTTCTCTTCAGCGCTCATAGCGAGCGCACGCGCGACCGCCTTGTAATCCTGCAACTGCTCCGCTTCGCGGCGATGCGAGGCCAGCACCTGCGGGCTTGGATGATAAAGCGGAACGAGCAAGCGCCCGCCCCACTCGAAAACTTTTCCGGCTGCTTCTCTTAAATTGAGTTGATGATACTCAATGCCCTTGAGCGCTTCAAGCGAGACGCGGCCCATCGTGACGATGACGCGAGGGCTGATAACCTCAATCTGCCTTTTAAGAAAATCTGAACAGTTCGTTATCTCGTTTTGAGTCGGCGGACGATTCGCGCCCGACTCGCGCCGTGGGTTGCAGAGCACCGCATTGGTGATGAAAATTTCGGTGCGCGCCAACTTTATAGAAGCTATGAAGCGCGTAAAGTTGCGGCCCGACTGGTCGCCGGAGAAGGGCACGCGCGTTCGGTCGCCACCCTGACGGCCCGGCGCTTCGCCTATGAACATCACGCGTGCGCCGGGCTGGCCGTTCAACTCACTCAACACGGCCCTTCGCCCACACATAGCCGCCTCGCACCTGCGACAAGCTGCCGCTTCATACACAAGCTTTGAGAAGACGGACTCAGTCATCATTCTGGAATCTTAACAGACTCGCGGCCATTTATTGACTAGCCGAATTATTTGAGGCATACAAACATCTGGTCTTCATTCGAAAGGGAGGGTGTGAACGGTATGGCTGAAAGAAGAGGCAGGACGGGTGCGGGAAGCGACGAGGAGGCAAGCAAGGCGAAGCTTCAACGGAGCATAGAGGAGACGCGCGAGTCCATCTCGCAGACGGTTGAAGAGATTAAAGAGACGGTTTCGGATCAGTACGAGGCCGTTAAGGAAACGGTCGCGGGCGTTATAGGCTGGAACGAAGAGTTCAGCAAGAATCCGGTCGTGTGGGGACTGGGCGCGATGAGCGTAGGGTTAATCATAGGCTACAGCATCGCGGTCGTTCGCAACGACGACGGCAGGCACCGCGCGAGCAAGCGTCGCTCGGATTCGTCTGCGGACAACTTCTTCGACGGAATATCTCGCGTCGGCATGACCTTCGTGCTTCCGGCAATCACTGGCAAGATTAAAGATGTCTTCGGCGTTGACCTCACGCAACAACTGTTGGGCCTGACGAGCGGCGAGCCTGAGAGACGAAAGACGCGCTCCAGGAAAAGGAGCGGCACGAAGAGGAGCGCTAAGAAGGGAGCGAGCAAGAGAAGCGCGACTAAAAAGCGCGGAGCTAAGTAACTACGGGCGAGAAATTGTAGGGGCAGGGACAAGTCCTCTGCCCCTACAGTCTGCATCCGGTTTAAATTTACTTTTGAACCGTGATGTCTCTGGAAGTAGAGTTGTAATCGCCGTTGGGGACGACGTTGCCGTCCTTGTCCACGAGTTCGAGCTTTATAGTGTGCTTGCCGTCTGTCCAGCCCGTGAGCCAGATGGGCTGCCACTTGTCCAGCATCTTGGCCTCGCCGCCGTCAACGGAATAACGCACGCGATACTCTCCGCCGTCGCCCGCTAATTTGGCGTTCGTCAGCCAGAAATCAATCATGATTGATTCGGCCTCGGCCCCCTTGTTTTCGCCCTTCGGTCGGCTGTAGGTCAGAAGCGGCTTCTTAGGGTCGACATCGCCCGCGTTGCTCGCAGCCATGTCTTTGCCTTCCGTCGCTGCTCCTGCACCAGTGTTCGCGTTGGCGCTCTTTCCGGCGTTAGCGTTCGCCACCACCTGCCCCGTGTTCGTAGTCGTGGGCTTGGAGGCATCGCCGCCGCCGCCCTTGACCGTGAAGGTCACTATCTGGAAATTGCCCTCGTTCTTGTAGCTCTCGTGCCAGGCGCGCGAAGCGAAGACTCGAATCGTGTGCTTGCCTTCGGAGACGTTTCGCAATTCGAAGGGCTGCTCCAGATTGTAGTAAGCCTCGTAGGGTTGATTATCGAGTATCACATGAATGTGCGGCCCCATGCCTGTGTTAGGGTCTTTGCCCGTCTTGTAACCTTTGTCGCTCGTCAGGATCAGCTTGAGACGCACGGTAGAGCCTGTGATGGTCGCGCCTTCGCGCGGCTCTACAATCTTGAGCTTGGGAGAAGCCGTGTCGGCCTCGCCCATAGCAGTGGCCTTGTCCTTCACGCTCTGCGGGCGCTCAGTGCTGGCGGTCAACGCTTGCGCTGCGGGCGCAGTCGGCGCAGCCACGGGCGCATTCGTATTGGTCGTCGCCGTAGTATTCGAGTTGGCGTTATCCGCCGGTGTGCAAGACGAGAGCGCGAGCGCGCAGACGAAGGCTACGAGAGAGATACGCTTCAACAATTTCATGTCTCCTCCGAAATGAAGTACTCGATGCGATAACGCTAAAAGTAGGGGCAGGGACAAGTCCTCTGCCCCTACAATTCTAAATGCTACGCGCTCGTTTGCTGCGCGTTATTGTCCGCCGTCAAACGCTTTTCGACGGCGTTCCAGTCTATGTTGGAGAAGAACGCTTCTATGTATTTAGGTCTTTCCGCAGGCTTATAGTCCAGAAGAAATGCGTGCTCCCAGACATCCATCACGAGCACAGGGTTAAAGCCCGAAACGTTTCCGACCTCGTGCAAAGTAATCCAGTGATTGGAGAGCCGCCCGTTGGCCGGATTCTCGTAACAGATGGCCCAGCCCACGCCGCGCATCTTTCCGACGCCTATGAAATCGGCTTTCCAGACATCGTAGCTTCCGAAAGACTTTTCGGCGACCCTGTAGATGCGAGAGCCTTTTTCAGGGTCGCTCATAGTCGAACCCTTCTTCATATTGCCGAAGTAGTACTCGTGAAGCACCATGCCGTTGTATTCGAAGCCCAAACGGCGCGTCAGTTCCGAATAGGCTGGCATCTCGTCCTGATCCACCTTGCCGTCCTTTAGGAACTCGGCAATCCTGGCCGTCAGGTTGTTGGTCTCCTTGACGTATCCCTCGTAAAGCTTAAAGTGCATCTCAAGAGTCTGATCCGAGATGCCGTTTAAGCCCGACAGGTCAAACTGCTTGGCGTGATAGACGCTATTAAAACCCATCTTAATTTACCTCCTGCATTATTGCCTGAAGAATTGATTAAACGAATTCGAGTGGCAATTTAATATTTACGCGCAAGTGTGGCGAATGCATGGAGAGTATTCGTCTTTAGTATGGCGAAAAGAAAAGGCAGGGAAGAGAAAGCAGGAGTCAGAACTCAGAATTCAGAATTCAGAATTCAGAACGAAAGGCCGCAGCCGCTTCTTATTCTGACTACAGAATTCCTGAATCTTATACACATCT
>JACVRN010000031.1 GCA_014534425.1 Pyrinomonadaceae bacterium | reverse complement strand
TGGAAGCGGTAGTCCGTTATCTTGGTCTGCTTGCCGAATCCCTGCTCGGAGACGGAAAGCATGCGCTCCGAATCGTCTGGCGAGACGGCGCAGAGGCTCACTACGTAATCGTCCTGCCTGAGGTCTATGCCGCGCACGCCGCGCGTAGCACGTCCCATAGGACGCACGCCCGCTTCGTCAAAGCGAATCGCCAGGCCATTATGCGTGGCTATGAAAATGCGCTTCTTGCCGTCCGTCAAAACAACATCGAGCAGTTCGTCGCCGTCGTCGATGTTGATGGCGTTGATGCCGTTCGAGCGTATGTTCTGAAACTCGGACAGCGCGGTCTTCTTGATGACGCCCTTGCGACTCACCATGACGACGAAACGCCCCTCGGAGAATTCGCGCACGGGCACCACGCCCGCGAGCTTTCGATTCGAAGGCAGGTTGATGAGATTCACAATCGCCTTGCCGCGAGCGGAAGCCGCAGCGTCCGGCACCTCATGAACCTTCAGCTTAAAGACATGACCGTCGTCCGTGAAAATCATCAGGTAAGCGTGCGTAGAGGCTATGAAGAGGTGCTCGACGAAGTCGCCGTTCTTGGCAGCCGCGCCGAAGCGTCCCTTCCCTCCGCGCCCCTGACGCTGATAAGTAGTCACGGGCGTGCGCTTGATGTAGCCGCTATTGGTGACGGTAATAGCAACGTCTTCATCTGCGATGAGGTCTTCTATGGAAAGCTCAACGCCTTCTGCGACTATCTCCGTGCGGCGCTCGTCGCCAAACTCCTTGCGGACTTCTTCCAACTCCTTGATGATGACGCGGCGCAGAGAGTTTTCATTGGCGAGAATCTCTTCGAGTTCCGCAATAAGCTGGATGATGGCCTTGTACTCGTCCAGAATCTTCTGGCGCTCAAGGGCCGAAAGGCGTCTGAGTTGCAGGTCTAGAATGGCCTGGGCCTGCGCTTCTGAGAAGCCGAGTTTATTGACGGCTTTCTGAAGCTTTCCGACAAAGCCCGCGACCGTCAAATCACCGGTTGCTCCTTTCCAGGATTTAATCTCGCTCATGGTCTTCATCTCGCCCGTCAACCACTGCTTGGCCTCTTCGACCGAGCGAGCGTTTCGGATGAGCGCGATGATGAAGTCCAGAGCATCGAGAGCCTTGTTCAAGCCTTCGAGTATGTGAGCGCGTGCGCGAGCCTTGCGGAGTTCATATTCCGTCCTGCGGCGCACGACCTCTCGGCGGAAGTCAACGAAGGCTTCGAGCATCTCTTTCAAGTTCAAGACGCGCGGCTGCCCATTGACAATCGCCAGATTGATGACGCCGAAAGAGGACTGCATAGGCGTCAGCTTGTAGAGCTTGTTCAGAACGACCTGCGGAACGGCGTCGCGCTTGAGTTCAACCACTATACGCATGCCGTCGCGGTCGGATTCGTCCCTGAGGTCAGAGATGCCGTCGAGCTTCTTCTCGTTAATCAACTCGGCTATGCGCTCAATCAAGCGGGCCTTGTTGACCTGGTAGGGAATCTCTGTGATGACTATGGCATCGCGCTCCTGCGTGCCGCGCCCTATGCGGTCTATGGCTGCGCGTGCGCGCATTTGAATCACGCCGCGCCCTGTCAGGTAAGACCGCTTCAACTCCTCGCCGCTATAGATAAAGCCGCCGGTCGGAAAGTCCGGCCCGGTGACATACTTCATCAACTCCTGAGGCTTGAGCTCAGGCTTGCGAAGAAGCGCAATCGTCGCGTCAACTACCTCGGTCAGATTGTGAGGCGGAATCTTCGTAGCCATCCCTACGGCTATACCGTCGGAGCCGTTGACCAGCAGATTAGGAATGCGCGTCGGGAGAACCGTAGGCTCCGACAAACTCTCGTCGTAGTTCGGGTTAAAATCTACGGTCTCTTTTTCAATGTCGGCCAGAACTTCCGTGGCGATTTTAGCCATGCGGACTTCCGTGTAACGCATGGCCGCCGCCGCGTCCCCGTCAATCGAGCCGAAGTTTCCCTGGCCGTCAACCAGTGGGTAGCGCATGTTGAAATCCTGCGCCAGTCGAACGATTGTGTCGTAAACTGCCGTGTCGCCGTGCGGGTGATATTTACCAATCACGTCGCCCACGACACGCGCGCTCTTTTTGTAAGCCTTGTTATATTGGTTGCCTAATTCGCTCATAGCCCAGAGCACGCGGCGGTGAACGGGCTTTAAGCCGTCTCTCACATCCGGCAGCGCGCGTCCGATGATGACGGACATGGCGTAGTCCAGATAAGAGCGACGCATTTCGTCTTCAATATTGATGTAATTACGTTCCAGTGTTTCCATCAAATAAACCTTTCCGGTACAATCCGCGCTGGAAACCCGCAAGCCTGGCGTTTCCAGCCTCTCTCGTCTAAAGCCTTAACCTTCAGGCCAGAGAGCACACAATAAGCGGCTCGCTCCTGGAAAAACTTGAGTGCCCGCCGGTGTGTGGCGTAGATTCTTGAATGTCTGTACTTGCCCTGTAATGTGGCGGAAAATCGCCGGATGAGAAGTACAAGATATTGTACCAGCGAGAAGGCTTTTTGGCAACTTCCAGAGGGGCGGAAAGTCCCGTAAAATCAAGGGCTTCAGCGCGATTTTAAAGCTTCCCGGCGGCCCGCTTTCGGAGCCAATATATTGCACACAGTCTGAGTCTCGAAACGCCCGGAAAATGCCCATGAACTTTGACGGAAAAACGCGTCGAAAACGCGAGCGCCTGGAACTGAATCTGCCCGTGCGCGTGCATTGCCGCGAGACCCTGGATCACGAGTGGGTAGAACTGACAAGGCTGATTGACGTGACTCCCTTCGGCGCTCGATTCTCCATTGCGCGCCCGACCGAAACGGGACGGCTGCTGCATCTCACACTGCCCATGCCCAGGCAACTGCGCTGCTTCGACCACGTAGAGCCGCAGTATCGCGTCTGGGCTTTGGTTCGCAACGTGAAGCCGGTTGTGAAGAGCGGGAGCATCAGCCCCAGGTTCGAGGTCGGCGTGGCCTTTGTGGGAAAACGAGCGCCTGCGAGCTTTGAGCTTGACCCTACGAAGCGTTACGATGTCGCACCTTCGCTTTCAGACGTGGGACTCTGGGACATCAACGAGGCGGGAGAGCGGGCGCACGTCAAAACGGACGCGCCGCGCCCGGAGACGCGCCACAGCGTTCCCATAGATGTGCTGGTCGAGGTCTTTGACGAAAAGGGAGAGGTGGTGGAGAGCGAGCGCACCGTGACGGAGAACATCAGCCGCAGGGGCGCAGCCGTCTTCACCACTTTGAATGTAGCGCGCGGACGCTTTATACGCCTGACGAGCACGCAGTATAAAATCTCTGTGCTGGCGGCTGTGCGCGGGCGGCGAACCGCAGCCGACGGCATCGCACGGCTTCATCTTGAATTCGTCGACAAACAATGGCCGCTCGAAGGAATCGAATAGCATGAAGGCAGCGCCACGTCGCAGGCTCATCATCCCGCGCCACGTTCTTCTGGTAGAGATAGAGCGTCGTTGTCAGCTTCCCGATTGCAACGCGAAGACGCGCATAGGGTTGACCAAGGCGGAAGCGCGAGACTACACGGGCTTTGAGTGCGAAGGCTGCAAGGGCTGGAATCAAGACTCTCTGACGGAGCGTGACGTGCCCGACTGGTGGGAGGAACTGGCTGTCACAGACCTGTACGCTTTGCACGAGCGCGAAGCGCAAGAGCCTTACGAGCCGAGCGAGACAGTGAAACGAATAAACTATGAACAAGGCAAAAGGAAAGTAAATAGTAAATAGTGAATAGACAAGACGGTTCTTCTATTTACTATTTATTTACTTTGCCTTGCTTTGAGGATCTCTTTTGAGCGAAACCAGTAGAGTTCTGCCGCGAGAGAAGCGTCGCAAGAATGGAGGGCCGCCTGAGACCGGGGCTATGCCTCAGTGGGTGATCGAGTTGATTCGCCCCGTCGGTTTAGGGCTGTCTAGAGTTCTGTGGCGCACTCGCTACAGGGGACTTGAGAACGCGCCGCTTGAAGGCGGCCTCATCATCGCCGCCAATCACCAGACTTACATAGACCCTTTCTGGGTCGGCCTTCCCATCAAACGTCCCATGAGATTCCTGGCGTGGAACGTGGCTTTCGATTGGCCGGTGGTGGGAAAGCTGATGCAGCTTTTCGGAGCGTGGCCCTTGCAGGTTGAAGGCAGCGACCCGACAGCGATTCGCCGCTCGCTGCAATGGTTAAAAGACGGAGGCGCAGTCGTGATTTTTCCTGAAGGCGCAAGATGCGAGCCTTCGGGCGAGCTTGAGAGATTCAAGAACGGCGCAGTCCGTCTTGCCCTGGAAGCCAACGTGCCTATCCTTCCCGTGACGATTCGCGGCGGCCATCGCGTGTGGCCCAAGGGCTGGCGGTTGCCGCGCTTCGCCAGCGTCGAAGTCATCTATCACCCGCTACACTACGTCACGCCCCAGCCGGGCGAAGAAGCCCGCGCCTGCGCCCGCCGCGAAACCAACCAGCTAGCTCAAATCATAGCCTCCGCGATGTGAAGAGATTGATTCATTGTTTCATTTCTTCAATATCCAGTGGGGGATGAATAAATGGGCATCGATTATTTACGCTTCCGAATAGATACGCAAAAACTTATATAAGTGTCTACATTTGTAGAGCAGGTGGCTTCATTTGTTGACATCTCACGACCTCATCCCGGAACAAAATTATCAGATTAGCGCTTTTTTTAAAGAACGCCATTACCATCGAATATTGGGGGTTAATGCGCTCCATTAAGCTGACTTCGGGCACAAACTTTCCAGGCTCCCAGTGGGTTAGAGCGGATGAAAAGGCGTTGATGAGGATTTCGTTCGAGAGCCTGAAATGCACTACGGCTAATGATTAACTAGCTTTGTGCATCAGCTAAATTTTCTAAAGCGCCAGCACTTGCATCATCTGTTCGTGTACGAGGCCGTTGCTGGCTAGGATTGGCGGGGTGTAGATGTCGAAGGGCTGGCCGTTGAAGTGAGTGACGCGACCGCCTGCTTCTTCTACTAGAAGCACTCCGGCGGCGACATCCCAGGGGCGCAGGCCCTCTTCGAAAAATCCATCGAAGCGGCCACAGGCTACGTAAGCCAGATCGAGCGCAGCCGAGCCGTCGCGTCGTATGGCCTGCGCGTGCATGATGAAATGGGCGAAGTGACGCGCGAAGTCTCCACGGTCGCGCACGTCATAGGGAAAGCCTGTGCAGACCATCGCGCGGCCTACTTCCTCCACATCCGAGACGCGTATGCGACGCCCGTTCAGAGTCGCTCCTTCGCCGCGAGCGGTAGCGAACATCTCATCTCGAATCGGGTCATAGATGACGCCCAGGATAACTTCGCCCGCGCGCTCAAGCGCTATGGAGACGCAGAAGACAGGGTAGCCGTGCGCGTAGTTCGTTGTGCCGTCTAGCGGGTCTATTATCCACTTGAACTCGCTCGCGCGCTCGACTGCGATGGTTGCGCCGGACTCTTCCGCCAGGATTCCGTGCCTGGGATAGTGCGTCTGTATGCGCTCGATGATGAAGCGCTCTGCGGCCAGGTCTGCTTCGGTGACTAAATCAATCACGCCCTTGTTTGTGACCTGAAGAGATTTGCGCCCCATGCGCTCCGTGAGAATCAGCCCGGCGTCGTGCGCTGTTTGAACGGCAAAGTTAAGCAAGTCTTTCCCCTGAAAAGCGAACTAAAAATTGTCTTTGTAAAAGTCTTCGACCGATTCGATTGCTTTGAAAAGCTCTGTGCCCCATTCGCCCCATTCCAGAAGCTCCCGGTTGAGGCCGACCGAATTTAGTCCTTCGAACGGCTTGAGCGTTCCGCTTATAGCGAGCCTGCGTCGTTCACGTAAGCTGGCGACAACCGCCTCAAGCCCGCTCAACGGCGCGAGGTCATACACGTTAGCCTGAATACGCAGCAGCCTCTCTTCCGCAATCTTCAGCGCATTGTCTATCAGATTAACAAGCGTCTTTGTTTTCGAGTCCATAAATCTTTTCTTAGTACGAGCGAGCGAAGATGACTCGCCGATTGGTCTTGCGGCCTGTCAGGAAACAGGTGCCTTCTTCTTCCGGCTGCTCGAAGGGGATGACGCGGACGGTCGCTTTGGTGTCGGCCTTGACGCGGTCTTCGTCCTCGTTTGTACCGTCCCAATAACCACGCACGAAGCCCTCTTCAACCTTCGCCTTAAACTCGTCATAAGAATTAACAGTGAAGGTTCGCTCGTCGCGGAATTTAAGCGCGCGGTCGTAGAGAGCCTGCTGTATGTCCGCGAGCAGAGTCGAAATGCGCTCGCTCAAGCCCTGCTGTTCGACGAAAGACTTGCCTTCACGTCCGGGGCGGTCGCGGCGAGAGAGAGCGACAGTGCCTTTGTCTATATCCTTCGGCCCAACCTCCACGCGCACGGGCACGCCCTTGACTTCCCACTCGTTGAACTTGAAGCCCGGGCTAAGGTGCTCTCTCGCGTCCAGCTTCCAGCGAAACAGGTCGTCCCAGCCTTTAGTCAACGAAGCGGCGGCCTCCATCACTCGCCGCTTTTCATCGTCGTTCTTGTAGATGGGAACGACCACGACTTGAACAGGAGCAACCATAGGCGGCAGCACAAGCCCGTCGTCATCCGAGTGCGCCATAATCAGCGCGCCCACCAGACGCGTAGAAGTTCCCCAGGATGTCGTCCAGCAGTACTCTTCGCGGTTGTCCTGAGTTGTGTACTTAATCTCGAAGGAGCGCGCGAAGTTCTGTCCAAGGTTGTGGCTGGTGCCTGCCTGAAGCGCGCGACCGTCCTGCATCATGGCTTCAATCGCGTAAGTGCGAAGCGCGCCCGCGAACTTCTCCCGCTCGGTCTTCAGACCGCGAAGAACCGGAATCGCCATCACTCGCTCGACCACATCCGCATAAACGTCATGCAGAATCATCAACGTCTCTCGCTCCGCGTCCTCTTCGGTAGCGTGCGCGGTGTGGCCTTCCTGCCAGAGGAATTCAGAGGTGCGAAGAAAGGGGCGCGTCCTCAGTTCCCATCGCATGACGTTGGCCCACTGGTTTATCAGAAGCGGAAGGTCGCGCCAGGAGTTAATCCAGCGCGCGAAGGTGTCGCCTATGATGGTCTCGGAAGTCGGGCGTATGACGTAAGGCTCGGCCAAGTCTTCGCCACCGGCCCTCGTCACCTCCGCGACTTCGGGCGCAAAGCCTTCGACGTGCTCCGCCTCCTTCATCAAAAAACTTTTGGGGATGAGGAGGGGAAAGTAAGCATTCGTGTGGCCCGTCTGTTTGATGCGCCTGTCCATAGCCGATTGAATCAGTTCCCAGACGGCATAGCCGTGCGGCTTGATGACCATGCAGCCGCGCACGCCGGAGTTTTCAGCCATCCCTGCCTCGCGCACTATGTCCAGATACCACTGCGAGTAATCCTCTGCGCGGGGCGTGATTCCAGTCTTTGCCATTCTTAATTGTGTTCTCTCGTCCTTGAAATTTGTCCAGACTTATACCAGAAGGTTTCTGCTATTTGAAGAAGATTAACAGGATGGACAGGATAAAGAAAAACAAATCTTTCTCTTTTTATCCTGTCCATCCTGTTAATTTGGCGGCTGCATGAGTTCATTAGCTAGGCGCAGACCGGGCGGGAGCACTACGCCGTAGGGCAGAGTCTTTCCAACGAGACTGCTCTTGAATTGAACAGTCTCGACGCGAACTCCACTGTGACTGTAAAGGTAGTAACCGGCGAGCACCAGAAGCAGTAAGAGCAGGAGGACTACGAGCCGCAGGTATTTGATGAACCTCTTCGTCATCCAGTGCAAGGCTTGGCTTCAGACGATGCGCCGACGCTTTAAGTTTTCGTCTCGTCTTCGGCAGAAGACGTGAGCATGGGAATATTCAGTCCCTTGAGGCGCGCAGTCTTCTCAGCTTCTTCGTAACCCGCATCGACGTGGCGCGCAACTCCCAGGCCGGGGTCGTTCGTGAGCACTCTGTTCAAGCGGCGCGCGGCTTCGTCCGTTCCGTCCGCGACGGAAACTTGGCCCGCGTGCAGCGAGTAGCCTATGCCTACGCCTCCGCCGTGATGAAACGAGACCCAGCTTGCGCCGCTCGCAGTGTTCAAGAGCGCGTTCAGTATGGGCCAGTCCGCCACCGCATCCGTGCCGTCAAGCATCCCTTCCGTCTCGCGGAAAGGCGAAGCGACGCTTCCTGTGTCCAGGTGGTCGCGCCCTATGGCTATGGGCGCTTTCAAGTCGCCGCGCTTGACCATGTCGTTAATCGCCTCGCCCATCTCCGCGCGCTCGCCGTAGCCGAGCCAGCAGATGCGCGCCGGAAGCCCCTGAAAGTGCACGCGGTCGCGCGCAAGACGAAGCCAACGATTGAGCGTATGGTCTTCTGGAAAGAGTTCGAGCGCGAGGTCGTCCGTCTTTCGTATATCTTCGGCGTCGCCCGAAAGCGCCACCCAACGAAAAGGGCCTTTGCCTTCGCAGAAGAGAGGCCGTATGTATTCGGGCACGAAGCCCGGAATCTCAAAAGCGTCCGCGCATCCTGCGTCCAACGCCTGCTTGCGTATGTTGTTGCCGTAGTCGAAGGCGACCGCGCCCGCGCGCTTCAGGGCGAGCATGGCCTCTACGTGCCGCGCCATTGATTCCATAGAGCGCTCTATGTAGCTCTCAGGGTCTCGCTCGCGCAACTCCGCAGCCTCTTCCAGACTCATTCCTGCCGGAACGTAGCCGTTCAAAGCGTCGTGCGCGCTGGTTTGATCCGTGACGGCATCAACGCGCACTCCGCGCCGCACAATCTCAGGCAGAAGTTGCGCGCAGTTGCCGACAAGCCCCACGGAGACTGCACGCTTCTGTTCACGCGCGTCCTCGCAGATAGCAAGAGCCTCGTCCAGCGTCTGCGCCATGCGGTCGCAGTAGCCCGTACGCACGCGACGCTCTATGCGCGCAGGGTCAACTTCTATCCCCAGGAAGACTGCGCCGTTCAAGGTCGCGGCCAGAGGTTGAGCGCCGCCCATGCCGCCCATGCCGCCTGAGACAACCAGCCGCCCCGCGAGCGAGCCACCGAAATGCTTGTCCGCCATCGCCGCGAAGGTTTCAAACGTGCCCTGAACGATGCCCTGCGTGCCTATGTAAATCCAGCTTCCGGCGGTCATCTGCCCGTACATCATCAGGCCGCGCCGCTCAAGCTCGTGAAAGTGCTCCCAGTTGGCCCAGGCTCCTACCAGATTTGAATTAGCAATAAGCACGCGCGGGGCATACTCGTGCGTGCGAAAGACCGCCACGGGTTTGCCGGATTGAACGAGCAGAGTCTCGTCCGCTTCGAGCGACAAAAGCTCGCGCACGATTGTCTCAAACGCGGGCCAGTTGCGCGCGGCCTTCCCAGCGCCGCCGTAGACGACCAAATCCTCAGGGCGCTCGGCCACCTCCGGGTCGAGGTTATTCATAAGGCAACGGAGCGCAGCCTCCTGGTGCCAGCCCTTGCAGTTCAACTTCGCGCCCCTCGGCGCACGAATCACTCTAGACATAAAGATTTTGGATTTTGGATTTTAGATTTTGGATTAACGAACGGGATTGAAGCTACTCAGCGCTTGTTGCTACTTCAATCCAAAATCCAAAATCTAAAATCCAAAATCGCTTTACCTCCACCTGCTGAACCAGCCGCCAGATTCTTTCTCGCGTAGCTGTTCCAGTTCGCCTTTGTCTAACCAGACTCCGCCGCAGACATCGCAACGGTCAATCTCCACGCCTTCGAAAGTCAGCGTGGTCATCTTGCCGTCGCCGCGAGGACACTCCAGGCGCTTGGCCTCGGCTGCCTGCGCCTGCTGTTCTGCGGCCATCTTCTGTCGCATCTTCTCAATCGATTCCTGTTCCTTGCGCCGGAAATAGTCTTCCTCCAGCGCCTTCTTTCTATCATCAAAAATATCAGACATACATTTACCTTTCGTGATGCATCGTGGTCGTACATCGCAAACACTAATTTAATAGCAGAAAAGATTGGAAAGCGCTAAGCGAGATGAGAGCTTATTAACTTCTTCTTCAGAAATCGAACTCGCCGCCTCGGATGGCTTCGGCCAGTCGCTCGAAGTCTTTCGAGAGCGCGCGGTCTTGCTTAACAGGCGGCGCAACCCTGCGGACTGCTTCATGGGCGCGCAGGACTCCGCGACCGGGCTTGAGCGGCTGCCGATGCTCTAAACCTTCGGCGGCAGTCAGAAGCTCTATAGCGAGCATGTATTCGGCGTTCTCAATCACGCTCCTGAGCTTGACCGCCGCAGTCATGCCCATAGAAACGTGATCCTCTTTGCCGCCGTCCGTGGGCACGTTGTCTATGCTCGCGGGATGAGCAAGGACGCGCGATTCTGCCAAGAGCGCCGCCGCAGTCACCTGCGCCATCATGAAGCCGGAAGAGGTTCCGGCTCGTGCTGTCAGAAAAGGCGGCAGTCCTTCGTTTGAATCGGGATTGACCAGACGATCAATCCGGCGCTCAGCGATGCTCATTAAATCTACGAGCGCAATCGCTGCGTAGTCGAACGCGAGCGCGAGCGGCGCGCCGTGAAAATTGCCGCCAGAAAGTACGTCGCCCGACTCTGTAAAGATTAAGGGATTATCCGTAGCCGAGCCTGTTTCAATCTCCACGCACTCGCGCGCATGACGGAAAGCGCCGCGCACAGCGCCGTGAACCTGCGGCATGCAGCGCAGGCTATACGCGTCCTGCACGCGCGGGTCGTTCTCTATGTGGGAGGCGCGGATTTCGCTATCAGATAAAAGCTCGCGCAGGTGAGCGGCGACTTGGAGTTGCCCTTCGTGCGGGCGCGCGGCATGTATGCGCTCGTCAAACGCTACGGGTGTGCCGAGCAGAGCTTCCAGCGTCATAGCGCCCGCCACGTCCGCCACTCGCGCAAGTCTTTCGGCGCGATGAAGCGCAAGCCCGCCGACCGCAGCCATTCCTTGCGTGCCGTTCAAGAGCGCCAACCCCTCTTTGGCTTCAAGCTGAAGGGGCTTTAAACCGGCGCGCTTCAGGGCGTCGCCTCCGGCCCCGCGCTCCGTCTTGTAAACGGCTTCGCCCTCGCCTATCAACACCAGCGCAAGATGAGCCAGGGGCGCGAGGTCGCCGCTCGCGCCGACGGAGCCTTTCTCAGGAATGACCGGATGCACGCCGCGCTCAAGCATGGCTAGCAGTAGCTCTATGACTTCCACGCGAGCGCCGCTATGGCCCAGGGCAATCACGTTGGCGCGCAGCAGCATCATGGCGCGCGTCTCCATCTCTGAAAGCGGGCGGCCCACCCCGCACGCGTGGCTTCGCACCAGATTCAGTTGCAGTTCGCGCAATTCATCCTGCGGAATGTGAACGTCCGACAGCTTGCCGAAGCCCGTGTTGACGCCGTAAACGACGCGCCCCTCCGCTATAATCCGCTCAACAGAGCGCCTCGCATCATGCACACGCTCACGCGCGTTATCACTCAAGCGCACGCCCTCTTCCCCGCACGCAACCCGCGCCACCTCTTCCAGCGAAAGCCTTTGACCGTCAAGTTCAAGCATAAGAAGATAGGGGATGGGGGTTAGGGATTGGTAAAAGCAAGAAAGTTTTTACTAACCCCTGACCCCTATTCCCTCATTTCAATATTTCCTCTGTGATGGGTTTTCTGTCCGGTGTTTCGGTTGTGTCTAGGCGTTTGAATTCGCCGGTTGCGGTCAGGGTGCTGGTCGTGCGAACTCTTTGGCGTGCGCGCTGTGCGCGGCGGCGAGTGCGGCGCTCCTGTGTCGCGGCGCGCGTCCACTCAGTCATGCGTTGTAGCGGTCTGAACGAAAAATCGTGATGCGGCAAGACCTCGCCCGTGGCTTCTCTGAGCCGCACGGTCGCAATGGCGAAGATAATCAAGCCCGCGTTGAAAACGACTCCGGCGGCAAGCACCAGTGGGCCTGGCACCACGCCTATGGTCGCGCGGTCAACGAAGATGGAAAAATCGGTCGCGCGCACCGGATGAAGATAGACCTTCAGATTCCAGCTTGCCGCCAGCAGCACGAAAATCCAGAGGTAGTTGCGACGCAAGCGCCTGCCTATGGCTTCCCACTCGCTGATGGTAAAGTGCGGCGTCATCAGGTCATGCGATAGATGCTCTGCCCATTGCCTGTCGGCAGTGCCTTCGGTCGAAAGTATCTGCGCGAAGTAGCCCGTCTCTACCACGCGCACGCGGCTTGACCAAATCTCGTAATAACGATAACGACGCGCCTCCATCAGTAGAAAGAAGGCTACGAGCAGCGAGTTGATGAGAATGACAAAGTGCGGGCTGAAGGGATCGCCGAAGGCGAAGGAAAGCGTCGCGCCCGCAGTGATGACGGCCCAGTTGGTCGTAGTGTCCAAGCGATTGCGCCAAGTGTTCGACCGTGTAATCTCTCCGCGATAGAAGTGCACCATCGCCGTGTTGAATTCCGAGGGCGACAGTTTGGAGAGTGCGGGCTGCGCCTGCGAGCCTAGACCTGTGGAAGAGGTGGTGGCCGCCTGTGGAGGAGCAGTAGGTCTGAGACGGCCCGTTGTGCCGCTCGACTCGCCGGAGAGAGGGCCGCTTGTTCTCTGGCGCATGTCTTTCGTCATGGCTCGGCTTGGTTGCTCCTTGACCCGTTGTGCACCGGCTTCAAAAGCCTAACCAGAGATGCTCTTTGCGCTCTGTCAGCTTCAGCCCGACTAGCGATAATATCATGTACGCGGCGCGAGTGGGGAATATTAGAGAATGGTATTCGAGGAAGATTCAAACAGGATGGACAGGATAAAGAGATGCAAGAGGTAGTCTCAGGCGAGAAGATGGACGAGCGCTGGATGCTGGAGGCTTTGCGCGCGGCGCGCGAGGCCGAGACGCGCGGCGAAGTTCCCATTGGAGCCGTCGTCGTAGCAAACAATAGCATCCTGGCCGTAGCCGGAAATCGCACGCGCACGGATTGCGACCCCACGGCCCACGCTGAAATCATAGCGCTCAGAGCGGCGGCGCGTGAGACAGGGAATTACAGGCTGACGAATGCGACCGTTTACTCAACCATAGAGCCGTGCGCGATGTGCGCGGGCGCTCTGGTGCAGGCGAGGGTCGCGCGGCTGGTTTACGGCGCAAGGGACGAGCGCTTCGGCGCAGTCGAATCAAAATTTCGTCTCTGCGACTCAAGCTCTTTGAATCATCGAATGGAAATCACGTCAGGCGTGCTCGAAGCCGAATGCAGAGAACTGATGCAGGAGTTCTTTCGCGTGCGACGACGAAACGATTTAAGGTAAGAGTGAAAGGCCGAAGACGAGCCGCGCAGAGGTTGGATTAATGCGCTTATCTCAAAAACGTTGGCTGCATTACTGTAGTTTCCTCACAGCCCAGCCGCGAGACTGTTTCCACTACGCCCTCGAAATCAGGCTTTATCAAGTAGGCTTGCGCGCCCGCATCCAGCGCCCTTCGCTTATCCGTATCGTAGGCCGCGCCGGAATAGAAGACTACAGGAGTGTGTCCGTCCAGAACGCGTAGTTGCTTACAAAGCTCTACACCGTCGCCGTCCGGGAAGATGGTGTCCAGCATGTAAAGGTCAAAGTGTTCGGTCTTAGCCAACTGCAAAGCCTCCGATGCAGACATGGCGCACTTAACTTCAATGTTCGCCTGTCCGAGCATGGTGCTAATCAGAAAGCAGGTGTCCTCGTTGTCTTCCGCATAAAGGATGCGACATTTAGGTGAGTCCATTTGTGGAACTCCAGCACAAGAGGATGGCCGCCAGCGCGCCGGTATTCTGGAATCGGGGCGATAGCTTTTATTGCTCTTGTAAAGCGGCTACAAATCGCCGGTCGAGGAATGAAGAAAAGGGCGTACCGGAAGCTTGCCCGTTGAAGAGAGCTTCCCGTCACCTGCCACCCTGCTTGTCCTGCTGAAATACCAGTATAACATCCGCCGTCTGTACGCATCCGCACGATGACGCTCATGCAGCGTGCCTGGTACTATTCACCTGCCCAGACTGCGCCTGTTCTTTTGAGGATTCATCCTTCTAGGCGCGAGCGTTTGGCGTGACTCTCAACGAGCGCCAGCACACGGTCGAACTCTTTTTTCACAATCAGGTAGCACTCGCACGCTTCGCCTTCTAAACCCTCACGGTCTGTAAGATGTATTTGCCCACGGCGATAATCAATAAATCCTTTGTTACGAAGAAGGACGCAAGCCTCCGTCACACCGGCGCGTCGCATGCCGAGCATGGCGGCCAGATATTCATGCGTTAGGGGAAGCGTCTCGGACTGCACGCCGTCGCTGGCGATTAACAGCCATCTGGTGAGCCTGCCTTCCACAGGATGCAGACGGTTGCAGGCTGCGGATTGAGAGAAGGCTATAAGCAGCGCGTGCATGTAGCGGTGCAGCACCTGTTGTAGCGCTCCGCCACGGTCGAATTCAGCCTTCACCGCGTCCGCCCTCATCTTGTACGCGCTGCCTTCAATCTGCACCACAGAGCGCATGGGGGTCGTGCCCCCGCCTAAGACTATTGGCAGTCCCGCCATGCCTTCACAGCCTATGACGCCGGCTTCTACAGCCTTACCGTCTTCCATCAGCGAGACCAGAGAAATCAGCGCGCCCGTAGGGAAGTACACGTAAGGGATTCGCTCTTCCGGCGCGATGATGGTTTTACCGAGCGGAAGACGAACATGCTCCATTTGTGTCAGCAGCCGCTCTCGTTCTTCGGGAAGTATTGAAGCGAGGATACGATTTTCTACTACCCGCCCTGTTTGCTCTTTTGCTACCATACTTATGGAAACCCTTGAAAAGATTATCAGAGTTAATTCGAGACAATAATATACTTCTGTACAGGTTTGTACAGTCGCCGGATTTGCAGTTATGACTGAGGAGCGAGCATAAAGAAATTTCGGCAAACACCAATCTTTATCAAGAGAGCAAGAGGCAGTATATCATGAGGCAGGCAATCATCTTTTTTTTAGGGGAAGACGACGACACCCGCCGCTTGTTGAAACAGAACTTACGAAATGACGGCTACCGAGTCATGGTGGCCGAAGACCTGGAAGATATGCTTGAGAGAGTCGGCAGCAGCAGCGCCCGCGCAGATTTAATCCTGCTAGACCTCGTGAGCAAAACACCCGAGGAAGCATTGCAGATAGGGCGGCAGATACGCGAGCATGCTAAGTATGATGGTCAGACGCCGCTTGTCGTGATGGCCGAGCGCTACGGCAAGGACGTTGAAGGTACGGAAACCAATGTCGGCGGCAACGACTGGATTTTCTACCTCGGAGAAGAACCCGCACAGTTGCGTAACCTGTTAACCCGCCTCACCTCATAGAAACCGAAATCAACAGCTAACTCCAGACTCGCCACAGGCCATTACGGCTGCCACCTGTAAGATTTGATAGGCAATGTTAAAATTTGCTACTATGCAACGCTTGCGGAGAGGTCGCATAGTGGATTAGTGCACCGGTCTCGAAAACCGGAGTGGGTTAACGCCCACCGTGGGTTCGAATCCCACCCTCTCCGCCACCCTCTCTTTAGTTTTCAAAAACTTATAGGCACAACTCGTACAGGAGGTCTGCGATGTCATACTCGTGTACGTTCGCCGCTCTGAGCCGTGTGGCGAAGGTATGCCGTAGATCGTGAAAGTGGAAGTCATCAATCCCGGCACTCTTGACCCCCTGCTGAAAGCAGACCATTAACTGTTTGCGCCTACGGCCCGTTCGCTTGTGGTCGAAGATGCGTTCATCCTCGGGAGCGTCTTGCTCATCTAAACAGACATAAGCGTGGCAACTCATAGCCCGGAGCCTAACACCTCATTCAATCGGAGCGCGGATTGAACGGCTTTCATGATTGCTCTCTCTTCTAAAGTCGGATGCTGTTCGCCCCGCCCGGTTAATTCGGACGTTAGGTTTCTGTCGAATGCTTTGGGATGCATCATGACATGATGTGTTGCTCGTCCCTGCTTACACGCAGCTTCATCCCTGAAAAGCCCAGGCTCATCCCAAACTACTTCCGGTAATCACGCGCTACAGCTATCGTGTAAGAGCTTGAAGCATCCAGGCAGCGCTGCCTCTCTGAAATTGCGGACGAGTAACGAGATGAAAACTAGAAGATTAATTACTTTGCTATCGTTGGCAATGCTGGCGCTTATGCCGACAATTACGGCACGTCCACAAACAATGCCACCGCCGATCGTTGGGCGCTGGGACCTGACCGTCAGCAGAGGGGGCGAGAAGTACACGTCGTGGCTTGAAGTAGAACGATCCGGTTGGCAGGCTCTGGTGGGCCGCTTCGTCGGGCGTATCGGAGGAGCGCGCCCAATCGGAAGGATCGAGTGGAGCAATGGCGTGGCGCGTTTCAGCATCCCGGCCCAGTGGGAGTCATCATCCACCAATCTGCGCTTCGAAGGGCGGCTGAAGGAGGACGAATCGCTCGTCGGCACGATCACGCTGTCGAACGGCACGGTAGAGCAATATGTAGAGCAATTCGTAGGGAGGCGAGTACCGAGCCTGCGACGCGAGATGCCGAGGGCATGGAGTCGTCCAGTTAAGCTGTTCAACGGCAATGACCTTTCGGGGTGGATTACCGCGCCCACGGCCAGGTCGCTGCCGAGCCACTGGACTGTGCGCGATGGCCTGCTAGTCAACACCGCGAACGAGGGCGCAAATCTCATGACCGTGGAGAGATTTCAGGATTTCAAGCTTCACGTTGAGTTTCGTTATCCAAAGGGAGGGGATAGCGGCGTATTCCTTCGCGGACGATATGAAGTTCAAATCCGCGATAATGACAATCGGGATTGGCCTACTGAGGCCACTTCAGGTGCCGTCTATTCATTTCTCATTCCAAATGAAAATGCGTCAACAAGTCCCGGCCAATGGCAAACGTTTGACATTACGCTCGTCGGTCGTCGAGTTACCGTCATTTTGAATGGCAAAGTAGTTATCGCCGACCAGATTATTCCTGGGCTTTCGGGCAGCGCAATAGATAGCGACGAAAGCTCGCCGGGGCCAATAATTCTTCAAGGGGAGGAAACGGTCGTCGAATTCCGCAACATCAAGATCAGCGTTCCGCGATAGGAGGTTTCAGGCATGCGAAAGCAAATGCGACTAATCAGTACTGTGGCACTTTCTGCTATTGTTCTTGCTGGCGGAGTATCTCTTACCTTCAGTCAATCAGAAAATGACAAAAGGTCAGAAGAGCAAATTCGCAAGGCGCTGGCCGATTGGGTGGCAGCGACAAATCGTCGGGATGAGACGGCGGCTAACACCATCTGGGCGCAAAGTGTGGTCGGCTGGTTTCCCGAAGCACCAGAGTTTAGTAGCCGCGCGTCATTCGCGGTTGCCGGAATTCCTGAGGATAAAGGTGCGTCATATTCGACCTACGAGCTAAAGATAGATGAGGTGGCCGTTTCCGGTTCGATGGCCGCCGTCCATGACATTTGGACTGAGACGAGACATTTTAACGGGTCACCTGTAACCGTGCGGCGCATCATTCGAGGTTCCGAATTGTGGCGCAAGCAGCCGGACGGAAAGTGGAGGATTGTCCGTTGGGTAAGCGCGCCGGAGAAGTGGGAAAAGGTTGCGTGATGGAATAAAGGCTTTGCACCTTCAAAGCGAGGATCACGAAATGTCAAAAACATTCTTTGCCACTGCTCTACTCATCCTTCAGGGGCTAACTGTTGTCGTACCACAGAGCCGGGCGGCGGGTGAATATAATGATGCTAGCCGGGCGCATCTCCCTGCCCAGCAAACTTTTGACCCATTTCCGGGTGGAATCGCGGCTCGTTACCACTTCGACTTAGCGCGAAACTTCTTCCGGTCACCAGACGCAGAGGCCGCCGCACGAAGTCTTCTGATCTCACGCCTCGAACAGTTCGGACGTGACGCGTCGACCGCCCCGCAATCCCCGGCTGAGTTGCTCCGTACATTTCAGACTGAGGATTCGCTTTACCTCGAAGTGATCCGTCACGCCGCCTACCTGGAGCTTCGGTCCTACGCCGATACGCGGAACACAGACGCTCGGCAAGCTGCCAACGCGTTACGCGCGGTCGCAGGTCAAGCCTTTGGGGTATTCGCTAATGCTTTGGTCTCACAGCAGGATTCTTATTTCGCACGGATGGAAAAAGCAGAGCCTGCTCTGCGCCGGTATCGCTTCTCGGTCGCAAATACCCGGCGGGCCGCAGCGCGTCAGCTCACGCCTCAAGGCCAGCGTGCGTTGGAGGCTTTGGGGCCGATGGCAGCAGGGGGCGGCGCTCAACTGTTTTATACAACCATGAATGCGACAGATTTCGGTGTTGTCCAGACATCCTCCGGCCCTTTGAGCGTTGCGCGCGACTACTCTGCAATCGCAACCAATCCTGATCGTCGTGTGCGCCGCGAGGGTTACTTGCTTAACGAGAAAGGGCTGGCGCAGAACCGCGAGGTTTACGCAGACATTCTGTGGCGAACCGCTTCGGCGCTTAACGCTGCCGCGCGTTTACGCCGCTACGCTGATTACGCTGAGCAGTCCTACGGAGAGCGCTTTCTTAATCGTGCACAGGTGCTCTCACTACTCAACTCCCTGGCGGCTAAGGCAGAAATAAACAAGCGGATTGAGCGGGTCATCATAGACCACTATCGTAAGACGTTCGGCTTTGATACCGTTCACGTATGGGATCTTAGACTACCGGAGCCAGGCATGAAAGTCCCTCGATTCACGATCACGGAAGCGACCCGAATCGTCATTGAGGCCACTCGCCCACTCGGCGAGAGCTACAGGCGGGAACTCGCCCAACTGCTCGACCCGGCGAATGGCCGCCTTGACGTCGCGCCTGGCCCGAATCGCGCCAACCGCCAAGGCTTCTCCACTGGATTCGTCGGCTTTCCGAGTATGTTCTATCAAGGCGCTTTTGGAGGATACTTAGAGGATGTGGAGACGCTCGCACACGAGGCCGGACACGCTGTGCAAAACATGCTGATGACGACGGGGCATGTGCTTCCGCGATACGCCGGCGGGCCTGCCTACTTCACTGAATCGTTCGCGGTCCTCTGTGAGCTGCTGGTGCTGGATTATCTCTACCGAAACGCGGCTGATCGAGCTCAGAAGATATATTATTTGCAGCGACTCATTAATAAAGGCGCCGACGTTTTCCGCATGGGCTGGGAGTCTCTGGTCGAGCAGCAGTTGTTTGACAGTGCCGCCGCCGGAAAACAGTTTACCGCCGACGACATCGAGGAGATTACGCAAGCGACGGCCTCGCGGTTTTCTGTCTGGTTCGGTCCGGGAAGTGAACGCAAGCTGGCCTGGCTTCAGCCAACGCAGTTCTTCACTTGGCCACTCTATCGCGTGAACTACCTTTACGCGGGGCTGCTGGCGCTCCGATACTTCGGACTTTTACAGACGAAATTCAGGGAGTTTCCCCAACGCTACATGGCCCTTTTGAGCCATGGATATGACGCCCCGCCCGACACGCTGCTCCAACGCTTCGTCGGCATTCGGTTGGGCGATCCAGCGCTCATTGATGGTGCTGTACGTGTCTTGGAGTCATGGCTTCGGCAGCTTGAGGCCTTATACCGCTCTTGATGTTTTGTCGGTGTGGTGTGTCACCGAGAACGCCGCCCCCGTTAATTCGGGTGTAGGACGATTCCTGGATTCGGCCCTACTACCCTGTGGAAATCCTAATGTCTCAAGGCGTGCTATGCTGATGAACGGGACAATACAGTTATACAGTCTTATCTACAGCTCTAATAATTTTCACTCACTACCAGCCACAATATCTTGTAGTCGGAATCAGCTTCTCAAAATGGCCGTGAAACCATCTCTCCTGTACACCTCACGTGCCTACATCTGGTGGTCAACTCCTGAAATCTTCAATGTTTCACGTTATCACGGCTAATAATCGTTATTATGTAGCACCGGAGAATTTAGAAAAGGCTTGACACTGATCATCCTTATAGTACAAGCTTATACATAGATAATCTATAGGAAAGATAATCTATGGTAAAAGATCAAGGGCAGACGAGGAGCGAATTGCTACCTGGCACCCTCGAAATGCTGGTCCTCAAGACATTGATGCGAGGGCCAATGCACGGCTACGGAATAGCACAGTATGTTGGACAGACATCCGATGAAGTGCTGCAGATTGAAGAAGGGTCACTCTATCCGGCGCTCCAACGCCTTTTGCTTAAGGGTTGGGTGACGGCCGAGTGGAGACAGACGCCAAACAATCGGCGGGCGCGTTACTATCAGTTGACACCGCTTGGACGCAAGCAGCTCGTAGTTGAGGCTGCTAACTATAACCGCATAATCGAAGCAATCGCGCGCGTGATGCAGTCAGCTTAAAGTCCATGCTCGACCATGTCCAAGTTTCTACAACTCTTCAACCGGTTACTATTCCTCCTGAGGAGGAAGCAGCTCGAAAGCGAGCTTGAGGAAGAGATGCGCTTTCATCTCGACATGAAGGTGCAAGAGAAAATTGAAGCCGGCTTATCGCCAGAAGATGCCCGCCATCTGGCGCTTCGTGCCTTCGGCAATATCACTTTAGCGAAGGAGGACAGTCGTACGATGTGGGGATTCAGGTACTGGGAGATTTTATGGCAAGACCTGCGCTTCGGCGCGCGAATGCTCCTTAAAAAGCCCGGGTTCACTTTGGCGGCAGTCGTCACGCTGGCCCTCGGCATCGGCGCGAACACTTCGATCTTCAGCATAGTAAACTCCGTGCTGCTGCGCCCGCTTCCTTATGAAGACCCCGACCGGATCGTCATGGTCTGGATGGATAACCGAAAACTCAAAATAGATCAGGACATTCACTCCTACGCTAATTACGCCGACTATAGAGCTCAGAATCAGGTCTTTTCAGAGATGACGGCCATCTCCCAGCGAAGCTTTAACCTGACGGGCGAGGGAGAGCCTGAGCGGGTCATGGGTGCGGCTGCGACATCCAGCTTCTTCTCGGTAATGCGAGTGACGCCAGTTGTGGGGCGTGCCTTCACCTTAGATGAAGATCAGCGCGGACGCGACAAGGTAGCCATATTAAATTACGGTCTCTGGCAGCGCCGCTTCGGGAGCGACCCGCAGATCGTCGGAAAATCTATCCAACTGAACGGCATTAGTCGAACCGTGATTGGTGTCATGCCAGCCGGTTTTACTTTCCCAGGCAAGGAGACGAACGTCTGGGTTCCTCTGGCACCTGACCCGCAGCTCATGAGCAACAGGTCGGGCTTTTGGCTGACCGTGGTCGGGCGCCTCAAGCCAGGTGTGACGTTGGAGCAGGCGCGCGCCGAGATGGGCGCGATAGCCAAGCGCCTTGAGAGCCAGTACCCAGACATAAACGCGAGCTACGGCGTCAACCTCGTCCCTCTACACGAGCAGGTAGTGGGCACGATCCGGCCCGCGCTGCTACTTCTGCTGGGAGCGGTCGGCCTCGTGCTTCTGATCGCCTGCGCTAACGTCGCTAACCTCTTGCTGGTGCGCGCCGCCGCGCGCGAGCGGGAGATCGCTATTCGGGCGGCGCACGGGGCCAGCCGCAGCCGCATCATCCGTCAACTGTTCACGGAGAGCATGCTGCTGGCTATGCTCGGCGGGGGCTTAGGCGTGTTCGTCGCTCTGTGGGGCCTAGGAGTGCTGAAATCTTTCAGCCCGAGCGACATCCCCCGCCTCGACCAGATCGCCATTGATAAGCGCGTGCTCGTCTTTACGCTGGCTGTTTCATGCCTGACCGCGCTCGTCTTTGGGCTTGTGCCCGCGATCCAGGCTTCCAAGCCAAACATGAACGAGATATTAAAAGAGGGTGGCAGGGGCGGCTCGGCGGGCGTGCGCGCCGCACGGGCGCGTCATCTGCTTGTCATCTCAGAAATCGCTATGGCTCTGGTGCTCCTAATCGGGGCCGGGTTGCTGATAAAGAGTTTCAGTCGGCTACAAGAGGTCAACTGGGGCTTTAAACCGGATCACTTGCTGACAGCCCGCCTCCAACTCCCGCGCTCGAAATACGCGGACGCGCAGCAGGTACGAAATTTTTACGAGCAGCTTTTACAGCGTCTCAACGCTATGCCGGGGGTTCAGTCGGCAGGTGCCGTATCGGACATCTTCCTCAGTAAGACCCCGAACTCGACTAACTTCAGCATAGAGGGGCAGCCGCAGAAGATCGGCGCGGAATCTATAGAGGTTCCTTACGATTCAATCAGCCCTAACTACTTCGAGGTGATGGGAACACCCGTCGTGAAAGGGCGCCCCTTTAATGACCGCGATGTCGAAGGCTCGCCCCTCGTCGTCATTATTAACCAGACTTTTGCCAGGGAATTCTTGCCCGGAGAAGACCCCCTCGGCAAAAAGCTCAAGTATGATAGTCTCGATGGCCCTGCCCCCTGGTTCACAATCGTCGGCGTCGTAGCGGACACGCGTCGCACAGGCTTCGACTCGGAGGTGAGGCCCGAAACGTACATCCCTCATGCACAAGAGCCGTCTGCGGGGATGACGCTCGTCCTTCGCACTAAAACAGACCCGGCGGGACTCACCGCCGCCTTAGGCAACGAGGTCTTATCAGTGGACAAAGATCAGCCTGTCTACGATATCAGGACAATGGATCAACTCCTCGTCGAGAAGATTGCACAGCGCCGATTCAGCGCCCTCCTGCTCGGCCTCTTCGCGCTCCTTGCGCTGCTACTCGCCGCAGTGGGCATCTACGGAGTGATGGCTTATTCAGTCGCGCAGCGCACGCACGAGATAGGCATACGCATGGCCCTCGGTGCACAGAAAAGGGATCTACTTGGGATGATCGTGAGGCAGGGAATGATCCTGACGGCTGTAGGTATCAGCCTGGGACTGGTCGTAGCTTTTGCCCTCACCCGCGTTATGTCGGAGCTGCTTTATGAAGTGAGCGCTACCGATATTCAGACGTTCATTATTATCCCACTTATACTTGCCGGGGTGGCGTTGTTGGCTAACTACATCCCGGCGCGTCAGGCGGCTAAAGTAGACCCGATGGTTGCGCTTAGATATGAGTAGAAGGCGGCCACATTTAATTTGGTAGTACTGTAAGTTATACGAGACGCGTTGGCGCAGGATTGGCATCGCCTATACCTCTGGCCGCCTCAGAACTGTTGGTGTGCGCCTGGAACATCATCTTGTTGTCGAAAGCATGTTGAGTCCACATCTTGTTAGGAGCGTAATCATCCCTCCCTTGCGGATAGGTGTCGCTAGAGACTTGGAATATCTTCTCCTGCTTGAAATCGTAAGGGCCTGTATCGGGATTGATGAGTGTAGGGTTGCCGTGAAAAATGACCCCGTGAAAGCTCGGGTAGTAGGGCAAGCCCGGCGGGTTCGCAGTTGGACTAACCGTACTTAATTGCTTCCACCTGTTCACGTCCGTGCCTCCATGCATATCGTTATAGAAGATGAGCCTGGAGCCTCTGGTTCGATTATGGATAATACCGACGACCCAATCGGCCCACCGTACGCGTTCGTCAGTTGTCCCACCTAGCGGCTCATTCATAATCTCGTAAAAGACGTTCCAGTAGCCCTTGGTCTGATCCACGATCAACTGAAGCCAGGCTTGCTGTATCTCACGGAGGCGGCGTTGATACTGAAAGAACTCGGGCAGCCCTGGCGGATTACCGGTGGATATCACCCCGTTGAGATTGTTGGCCGCATTCCAGGGACTATCCTCCCACCGCCGTATGCGATACTTTGTGTACTCCTCGTTGTTGAACAAGGTATTGTCCAGGCCGCTACGCTCAAAGATGGTCAGTTGAACGGCGATGCCTTTCTGCGCCGCCTTATCAATCATCTGTAAGAGACGGCGGATGTAGTCTACGTTGTAAGATGTCAAATCCCACTTGCTGCCCACCAGATTGAAGACGCAGTTTCTCTGCAACACCTTGTCTCTGGGGGAATACTTCCAGTAAGGTATCAGCCAGTGGCGGAAGAAGTTATTTTTGTATTGAACCAGCCGTTGCATGTCGTCGTCGAAAGGCGGATCCAGAGAATCAGTCGTACTCAGATTGCCGACGCCAGCGTGGACTCCGGCCAAGTTTGCCCGCGTGCCATTATAGTGAAGCTCTCGTCCGACTCTGGTAAACGTTCCCATATCTTCCTCCTCAGTTTGTTTATCAGGCAAGGAGCTTTGACCTGTAATCTACAGCTTTACACAAGTATTCAGGTGGAATGAGTAAATGCTCATAAAAATCTCCAGGTTGTGAGTCAGAAGAGCGGTCTAATTAGAGAATGTGTCTAGAAGCCCGCGTTCTGGCAGAAGAAGCGCGAAGTCGTGTAATTTCAAGAGGGGCGCATTATATCGGCACATTAACGATTAGGAAAGAGCAAAATGACAATGAGCTAACCGACCTTAAGCTGGGCCTGATTACGGCAAATATGAAAAGTAGTTGTCTAATAGTGGGATTTGGATAAACTTTAAAATCACGCGAGGCCGTGCATCGGCTTCGTCGAATAAGACAATTTGTTGATCTTAGGAACCCTTTTCGAGCTTCTAATACATATTCATTTGCCCTACAGCACTTCAAGTCAGGAATCTGCTTCGTTTCCATTTCTGCACAGTGTTAAGCGACGAAGGCTGCTGCTGGCGATGATGTATTATGTCTCACTATTAGTTGACATACATCGACATTAATAGTGAGATAGCAAATTCATAAATGCTAATCCAGCAGAATATAGCCCAGTCGTTCCAATCTCCACTAGTGCGTATATTACTCGGCGTCATAGCGCTCGGGCTGCTCTACGTGTTGTGGAAGGAGATTAGGAAGATACCTGCGAAGCTGTTCACGTTGATGATTACGGCCTTCGTGGACATGGTGGGACTGCTGATGATTATTCCGCTCCTACCGTTTTATGTAAAGTCGCTCGGGGGAGCAGGCTTCGATGTCCTCGGGATGCACTTTGGAATTGGTATCATTTCAGGAGCCATCGTCGCGGCTTTCACCGTCGCCCAACTGCTAAGCGCACCCATGTGGGGCCGCTTCTCTGATCGCGTGGGACGACGACCAACTCTGCTCATAGCCTTAGCCGCGTCGGCTATCGCGTATCTGATTTTCGGCTTTGCCCACTCGCTCTTTGTCTTGCTCATATCGCGCATAGTGCAGGGGGCAGGTGGGGGAACTGTCGGCGTCATTCAGGCGTACGTGGCCGATTCGACCGCCCCGGAGGATCGTGCTCGCGCGCTCGGATGGCTTTCAGCAACAACCAATCTAGGTGTCGCGCTCGGGCCGGTGCTCGGTTCATTCGCCATCACGTTAGGCCATCGTGACCTGATGCCAGGCCCGGCGACACTCGAAATGGGACATGCAGCGCCGGGAATCATAGCTGCGGCGCTCTGTCTGCTCAACATAATCTTCGCCGCCCGCTACCTGACGGAATCACGCCATGTGGATGAGCAGTCGTCGGAGGGAGCGGTGCGGCTCACCTCGCGTCAGGCTATCTGGCGCGTCATCTCGCATTCGAGCGAGCCTTCGTCACGCCTAATCTGGATCTATGCAATTGCTATCGGCGCTTTCCAGGGAAGCTTTTCGGTGCTCGCGCTATTTTTAAATGCGCGCTTCCAGGTTACTGAACAGACTATAGGCTATTTCTTCATGTATGTCGGTGCCATCTCCGTCTTCGCACGCGTGCTGCTACTGGGTCGCGCCGTTGATTGGCTCGGCGAGGCTAATCTTTCGCGTCTGGGACTCGTGCTCTTGGCTATCGGAGTTGCAGGGATGCCGCTATCAAGAAACCTTTTGATGTTGGCAATCGCCGTGGCCCTCATCCCTTTAGGCACGGCCTTCACCTTCCCTTGCGTGACGGCGCTTCTGTCGCGTGTTATTAGTTCTAAGGAACGTGGCCTGTACATGGGCATGCAGCAGACCTACGGAGGAGTGGCTCGTATTATCGCGCCTCTATTTTTCGGCTGGGCGTTCGATTCGCTCGGTGTATCATCGCCCTACTTCTTCTCATCGGCTTTCATTCTGGCGACCATCTTTCTTGGCTTCGGGCTGGATAAGTACGCGAGGCCGCAGCTTTCTGGTGCAGGTGAAGCAGCCGGGACATCAAAAGCTTAGTAGTACAACCGAGTCTCCGTTCACTGCTTATCCGCAGTTCATTGGCGTCGAAAATCTTTCAACCCGCACGACTCGCTTCCTGCTTCCAGCCTTCAAGGATAATTCGCTTACCTTCTTCCAGACTATCAACTGGCGATGGCCTGAGCGTCGGGCACGCGGTTTTCCTGCGGCAGTGCGTCCGTTTAGTTCGCCATGGCTTTTCGCCGTGCGGTGCTGCTAATCTGAGGGAACGATGAAGAAAGCAGCGCTGATAATCTTAGTCGCAATCGGACTCGTCGCCGGGGTCGGATTGTGGTTCCGTAACGAAGACGCTGTTGCCACCTCTGCCGCTCAGCCGTGGCCGGGAGAGATGGGGACGCTCGACGCGGTCGCCGATCGGTGGCCGCCGCAAAAGGCCAATGACGCGTCTGTGAAGCTCGCGTCGCTCGCCAACGCCTTGCCGAAGAATGAAGCAGTCGACGATTTTGTGGCGCGCGAGATAACGCGAGGCGAGCTTACCATCGGCGAGCCGCCACCGACGCTCCCAGATGTCTCCGCGATCCGCGAACTGCTGCTGCGCGAGGCCGTAGTCTGGGAGCGCCACGACGAAATAGGCGGCAAGGAAGCCGTGGCGATGCGCGAGATGCAGATGACGGTGGCAAGGGCGCTCGTTGCGAGCGCGCTAGTGAAAGCGCGGGCAAACGACCGGGCGGCGTGGGACGACCTGCAAGCTGTATGGAAGCTTGCCCGCACGCTGGACGGGCATCCGCAGATGATGGCGCAGACGGCTGCGTTGTCTATGGCCCGGATGATTAACGCGGTCGCTTGGAAAATGGCGCTGCCCGCGCCTGCGTGGCTAGGCGAGTTGCTGGAGCGCGACCAAGTGCGGACGCTGCTTGAGGCGTTTCAGTTTCAGGCGGCGTCTTACTGGGAGGACAGCGCGTGGATATTTCCGACGAAATGGCTCGCAACGTCAATCGACCACGATCGCCTGATCGCTGAAGAGCTATACAACCTCACACGTTGCGATGTGAACCCACCTATGAATGATCTGGGAGTTGACCTTACATCCGTTTGGCGTCGCGCGTTCCGCTACCGCGCCGAGCGCGAGGCGACGGCCAACGCGCTGCGCGTGCGCGAGGGGAAGTCTATCGAAACCGGCTCGCGCTGTAGCGACGGCGGGTGGATATTCGACGGGACAACGCTGCGCTTCAGCCGCGAGATAGCGACCGCCGCGCCGGATAGGCCGATGCCTCTGGCGCTGCGGGTCAGGCCGTAGCGAACGCGTCCTGCAACCTAACAGCCGGGAGACCGTATTAGCATTGTGAAAGTGGGGTGCTGTGGATAGATTTGTGTTGAATAAGGTCGAAGAAAAGTAATCTTGTGGGGATACTTATGAAAGCGGTTGTATGCACAAGGTACGGGCCGCCGGAGGTTCTTCATCTCAAAGAGGTGGAAAAACCTGCGCCGAAAAACAATGAAGTGCTCATAAAAATCTACGCCTCAGCAGTAACGGCGAGCGACTGCCTCATGCGCCGCTCTGACTTGCCTATCATCATGTCGCTAGGGAGGGGGCTGGCGGCGGGTTTTACAAAACCGAGAAGACCCATCTGGGGGGCGGTCGTGGCCGGAGACGTTGAAGCAGTCGGCAAAGACGTAAAGCTCTTCAGGGAGGGCGATCAGGTTTACGGCTCAACCGGTCTGAGGCTCGGCGCTTATGCCGAGTACGCGTGTATGCCGGAAGCAGGGATGATGACAGGCTGCCTAGCACTCAAACCGGCTACGATGAGCTACGAGGAGGCCGCCGCAGTACCTTACGGCGCAATGATAGCGTTGCATTTTATGAACAAAGGGAACATCCGAAGCGGACAAAAAGTGCTGGTCTATGGAGCTTCCGGGGCCAATGGAACGACCGCAGTGCAGCTTGCCAAGTACCTGGGCGCAGAGGTCACAGGCGTTTGCAGCACTGCGAATCTGGAATTAGTGAAATCTCTGGGCGCAGATAAAGTGATTGATTACACCAGAGAGGATTCTATTAGCAGCTTAGAGCTTTATGATTTTGTTTTTGACGCCGTCGGAAGAAGGAAAAGCTCAAAATTAAAAGTACAGTGCAAAGAGGCACTAACCGAGAGCGGTAAGTACGCCTCGGTAGACGGCGGAATGCCCAGGCCGCGCGCCGAATACCTTGTCCGAATGAAACAGATAATCGAAGAGGGCCATTTCAGAGCGGTCATAGACAGATGCTATCCGCTTGAACAGATTGCAGAGGCGCACAGGTATGTTGATAAAGGGCACAAAAAGGGGAATGTAGTAATCACCGTGGGACATGGGAACAAACCCTAACAACCTAAGGTATGGCTTGTTCTACTTATCTGATTAAGTAGCCCGTGGCGCGCCACTCGCCATCGGCATCCTTCATTTGAGTGACTATCTCGGTAACGTCCTTCTTTCTCTCGAAAGAAGTTTCGTACTCCAAGACGACATATTCTCCGTCCGGTTTGAAAGGCCGTGCGGTTTGATTCCAGCTTTCTGTTGAATCACCGGCGTCTATCAGAGATAACCATTTTTCGGAGGTTATTACTGCGACTTGTTTAGTATCTTCATTCTTCAGCATAAGACGTGCTCCTCTACAGAGACCTGCCCGGAAAGATAGACTGTCTTTGATGTTTCGTGCAAGACAATGACAATCATCTACGCTCGTGAAACAATCGCTCTTACTTACGCTTCATCTCTGCCCTACGGTTTGCCAGGCGCGTGAGTTGCTTCCACTTCTTCTTTTCTGCTAACTGAGCACTAACATCCCGCTTGCGGGCCATGTGCTTCAACTCCTTTTGCAGCTTCTCATAGCTTTGATACCTGGCGGCATCAATCGTTCCTTCGGCCAAAGCCTCGCGCACGGCGCATTGTGGCTCGACACTGTGCTGGCAATCGCTGAAGTAACAACTACGAGCCAAAGCTTCAATGTCATCGAAGCCTTGGTGAAGACTTGCGTCACCCTCCCAGAGTTGAAGCTCGCGCATCCCAGGCGTATCCAGTACAAGCCCTCCCTGCGGCAGCAAGAGCAACTGGCGATGCGTAGTCGTATGCCGTCCGCGCCCGTCGTGCTCGCGCACCTCTCGTATTCTTTGCAGCGCGTGGCCCGCAAGATGATTAATCAGAGTTGATTTTCCCACCCCGGACGAGCCTAAGAGAGCCACTGTCTGCCCCACCTGGATATATTGCGCCAACTTATCTAGTCCTTCTTCGTTGACGACGCTGACGGCGTGGACAGGAACGCCCTTCGCCACCCTTTGAATTTCCGCAACCCTGTCCTCGACCTCATCGCAGAGGTCGGCCTTGCTCAGCACGATAACCGGATTAGCGCCGCCCTCCCAAGCGACTATCAAGTACCGTTCAATCCTGCGCGGGTTAAAGTCTTGATTGAGCGATGTGACCAGAAAGACCGTGTCGATGTTAGTCCCGACGATCTGCTGTTCTATAAGCTCTCCGGCTGCCTTACGTGTGAACTTACTCCTACGCGGCAAGACTGCATGAATAGTCGCCCTGCCACCTTCCGGGCGCAGTCGAATCACGACCCAGTCGCCGACTGCGGGCAAGGCTTCTCGGGTGGTGGCCTCGTGCCGAAGCTTACCGGCCATTTCAGCTAGCAACTCTCCACGCTCGCTATAGAGGCGGTAGAGGTGGTTGTATTCGAGCGCAACGCGGGCAGCCTCATAGCCGCTTTCGGCGTAAGGTTGGAAACTATCTTCAAAAAAATCACCCCAGCCCAGAACTGGTAGATGATAAGCATTAAAATTCATTGTCGGTTTCTCCAGAATTGAGCACGCAGGCACCTCAAGAGACGAAGAGTCGTGCCGGTCAGGCGTTTTGGTGATAGATTGTGACGGGGTTGCAGGAGCGTATGAGATGCAGCAGTCCGAGGCGCAGATAAACTCACAGGCCAGGATCAATCAAGATTATGCCTGTAGCTCACGCCGATCTGAGCAACTCATTTTTTAGAGGACAGTCATAGGCACTTCAGGACTAAGTAGTAATTCCATTCCGAATAGCTAGCTTTTGACTTCCTTTTACTGCCAGCCAGGATTGCTTTATATCGTACACAGGAAATGCGTTCGGAAGCAACCTCTGATTCAGATATACACAAAGCTCTTGGCATTGAACAACCTGGCAGAATATGATTTTTGCAATGCATAATCGAGTAAGACGGCCATTTCCGGTAGAGAGTGTGAAGAGCACTGAGATTACTTCGGAGAAGCTAACAGGCTCCTCCCGCCGCACCTGGGCGCTCGGTGTCATAGCCGTTTGGCTCGTGCTGTCACTTATCAGCGCGAGCCAGAGATATGCCGACAGCCTTCAGAGCTCTTCGCCAGCCAGTTTTCCAGAGTCCCTGTTCTGGTCGCTCGTCATCTGGTCTTACTGGGCGCTCCTGACGCCGCTCATCTTTCATCTCAGCGAAAGAATACCGCTCAGCCGAGGGAGGCTGGGCTGCGCGATACTGAGCCACTTCACGCTCTCAATCCTGCTCGGCCTGTTGCACATCGCGCTCCTTGCAGGCTTGGGCGCGTTCTTCATCCCGAATCGTGCCGGAACGCTGACAACCTTTTACGTCGGCTTTGGCCGGGTCGTGCGCGCTTACCTCTACGTTGAGTTGATCCTTTACTGGGCAATCCTGGGAACCGGCATCGCGCGGGATTCGTACCACAAATATCTTGAGCGGGAGATAAAGTCCAGGGAGTTGGAGACGGAGCTTAATCTGGCGCGCCTTGAAGCTTTAAGGACGCAAATCCAGCCTCACTTTCTCTTCAACGCGCTGAACACCGTCGCCATGCTTGTGCGTAACAATGAGAGCATTCAGGCGGTCGAGATGGTCGCTGGAATCGGCGACCTGCTGCGCTCGTCGCTGAGCGGCAACTCCGAGCAGGAAGTCCCGCTCGCAACTGAACTCAATTTCGTCCGAAGGTATCTTGCGATTGAAGAGTTTCGCTTTCCCGACAGGCTACGGGTCGAGGTGGATGTGCCGGAGGAACTGCTTGCGGCAGAGGTTCCGAATCTGATCTTACAGCCGTTGGTCGAGAATGCAATCCGCCATGGCGTCGCTAGGTCGTCCTCTTCAGGACTGGTACGTATCGTTGCGCGGCGCGAGGATGGCTGGCTTGAGTTATCCGTAGAAGACGACGGGCCGGGACTTCCGTCGGGCTTCGAGCCTGATGCAGCCGTCGGCATCGGTCTCAGGAACGTGCGCTCGCGCCTGGAACAGCTTTACGGCAGCCGTCAGGAGTTCTCGATTCGGAACCTTGAGCCGAAGGGGGCTGTGGCTAGCCTGAGAATTCCATTTCATCTGGGAGCAGAGAGCGATGGAAAAAATAAGAGCGTTAATCGTTGACGACGAGATGAACGCCAGGAAGGGCATCCGTACGCTGCTTGCTAAGGACGCGGAATTGGAGGTCGTAGGCGAGTGCGGCGACGGCCAGGCTGCGGTCGAGAGTATCGAAAGGCTCGCACCGGACTTGGTTCTTCTTGACGTGCAGATGCCGCACGGGAACGGCTTCGAGGTCTTGGAGGCAATCAACCTTGAGCATCCTCCCATACTGATTTTCATCACCGCTTGGGACAACTACGCCGTGCGTGCCTTCGAGGTCAATGCGCTCGACTACTTGCTAAAGCCCTTCTCGAACGAGCGCTTCTACCAGGCGCTGGAGCGCGCCAAGGGACAGCACCGCGAGCGCCGCAGCACGGAGTTCAGCCAGCGACTTTTAGCTCTCATTGAGCACTACCAGAAAGCGGGCCAGGTTGAAGAGAAGGGCCAAACGCCACAGCCGAGTGAGCCTTTAAGACGGTTCTTCATCAAAGCGGGCGGCGAGATTAATTTCGTCCCGGCAGACGAGGTGGCTTGGCTGCAAGCGGTCGGCTACTACACTAAGATTCACGTGGGCCAAAAGTCATATTTGCTGCGCGGCAATCTCGGCTGCATAGAGGCGAAGCTTGACCCTAGAGCATTCGTGCGGATTCACCGCTCGGCGGTGGTCAACCTGAACCGCATTCGGCGTTTGAAGGACTGGTTCAACGGCGAGTGCCTGGTCGTGCTGGAGGACGGCACGGAGTTGAAAGTGAGCCGTCGCTATCGCCAGCGTCTGGAAACGCTCCTCGAACATCTGGCCTGATGTCAAGGTCAATTTCCAGACAGCCGCTAGTTGCAGAAATCCACGCCTTCATTGCACCATCCTGTGCCCCGGTTGCATTTCTTTTGTCCAGCTTTCCTTCACATCCATAACATCTCCTGTCCAGGGCAGCTACGCTCTTTATTTGATGAGCCGCAAGCTCACGCCAGCTATAGGAGATTGAGAAGTGAAGAAAGCAGCTACCGCAGTCCTCTTGCTCTCGCTTGCCATCTCTATCGCCCCGTCACGGATTTCTTCCGTCGCACTGGCGCAATCGGCGCAGGATGGCGAGTCGCGCGAAATGATTCGCAACCGTATGACGAAACTGCTCAAGTATGTGGGGCTTGAGAAGGTCACTCAGGCTGACCTGGACACGATGGTTGATTTATGGAGCCGCGCTGCAAAGCCCGGCCTCTCGGTGGATGAGCGCACGACTGCCTTTCGTGACCTGTTCATCCAATATAGAGCGCTGCATGGAGTGGATTCGAGCAACGTAACGCAGGCCGTGACGGGGCTTGCCCAAGCGGCGGCCACCTCTGTTCAGAACGGCGCGCGGCTGGACTTGAGATTGCCGGAGCCTAGAGGCCCCGTCTCAGGCGACTACATACATGTAGAGAAGAGCGGGCGCGGGCCACTGCCTATGCTCCTCATAGCGGGCGCAGGCATTGACGGACGAGAGCTTTACCGCTCCTTCGTCGAGCGGAACAAAGAGCGCTACACCATGCATGTGGTCACACTGCCCGGCGCTGGGCTTGCCCGTCCGCAGCCGTGGCCGGAAACCTTCGACATCTCGCGCCGCCCGTGGCTGAACAATATAGAGCAGTCGCTACTGCGGCTCGTCGAGAAGATTTCGCAGGGCAAAATCGTCGTGGTTGGAACCGCCATGGGCGGCTACTTTGCGGCGCGCCTGGCGCTGCTGAAGCCGGAAAGGGTGCGCGCGGCGGTTCTGGTGGACGCGCAGGTTAACGTGCCCCTGCGTTCGCCAGCTTCGCCCGATCGTCCGGCGACACTTCAGGAGCGTATGGCTTTGGTCAAAACGTACGCCCCGACACCGCAATTATTCCCGTCGGCGGACGTTCCACGCGACCGCGCAGAAATTAAGAAGCTCCTGGACGACCCCAAAAGCACACACCCTGTAGTGAAGAACTGGATGGCGTTCGCGGTGAAGAATGAAGCCCTGTCAAAGCAATGGTCGCTTGAAGCCCTGGCTGGCGGCTTCTACCTGCGCGGTGTCCGCTACGGCGCAGAGATTCTGACGACCGACCTGACCGAAGATTTAGCGCGCCTTTCGGTGCCGACGTTGGCTATGAGTGCGCTGCCCGATAGCGAGTCTCCGCAGGCGAGAAGAGCTATAGGCGCGACGCAGTGGGCGGAGATTAAACGTCTTTACCCTTCAATTCCGTTGACCCTTGTCACCTTCGCCGACACGCGTTCCTTTATCAGCGAAGATAACCCTGTAGAGTTCGATCGCGCTTTGAGTAACTTCCTGTCCGGCCTCGCCCTCGCGTGCCGCACAAGAGTCAGCCGCGACCGCTTCGTAGCATAGTGCAGATTTGCGCGACCTACGAATTGAGGATTGCTATGATGAACAATCAACGACTGTTACATCTAATTTCAAAGAGCGCGTTGCTCCTGGCTTTCATCGTGCTCGCATCGGCCAGCGCCGCCGCGCAGGTTTGGACTGTGTTGGGTTTCGACCTCAAAGGCGATGCCCGCGACCCACAGCTTGCCGATGCCGCGCAACTCTCATATCGCTACGATAAAGAGCAGGACTTCTTATGGTTCCGCGTAAGCCTCTATGGCCTGCCGAATGAGCAGGCATTCGGCATCAATCTGGTGTTCGATACGGGCGGCGACGAGGCGGCCAAGATGAATTGGTGGGGCGGGAACAAGAATTTCAAATTCGACAGGCTGGTGACTGCATGGGTAACGCGCGACGCGAATGGCTATCAGGGGACGATGGGGGTTGGCGACGCGGCGGGAGTCAAGGCGAAACAGATTAATAATCTGATGCAGAACAATCTGCAAATCCGGGTTGAGGGTGACGCGCTCATAATTGGTGTCAAGCGCACGGATGTCACAGACAAGTTGAAGATGAATGTGATTGCGGCTGTCGGTTCCAACCAGCAATGGAATGATGACGTTCCGAATGCGGGAGCGGCCACCATAGACCTCTCGGCAGAAAGGCCCAGGCAAGGACTTCGTGAGATAGACGTGAGCCGCAACAATTTCGAATTTCCCTCTGACTACAAAACTCTGCCGCAGGCTAAGCCACCTCTTATCGCAAAGAAAGGGCGTGGCAGGCAGCCGTTGATTCTGGTTCCCGGCGTGTATTCGGGCTTAACCTCCTTTGACGGCTTCATCGCCCGGAATCAATCCCGATACAAATTCTATATTGTGACGCCGCCGGGCATTAACGGAACGCCTGCACGTCCTGCGCCCGCCAATGGGCCGAGGCTCGCTGAACTCACTTGGACTCGACTACTTGAGCGAGACATCCTTAATCTGATTCGTAGGGAAAAGATGGTCAAGCCGATGATTGTCGCGGAACGCTGGCCGGGGACTATAGCGGCGATGGAACTTGCGATTGAACATCCTGACGAAATCGGCGGCGTAGTTCTCGTCGGAACTAATCTGGTGCAATTCTTCCCGTCCACTAAAGACCCCACGAGAAAGAGTCCAATCACTTCTCTTGAGCGCGCCGTTTTCGTAGAAGAGAGTTGGGCGGCCAAATGGTTCAAGTACGTCACGCCCGAAACATGGAACAGCAATGACTTCCGGCCAGAGATGTTGAGCAGCGACCTTTCAAGGGGGCAGAAGGCATGGCTTGAGATTGAGGCCGCGCCGCTCCCTGTCAAAATTCGTTATCTCTGCGAGTTCTGGGCTTCGGATGTCGCAAGCGCCCTTGACAGATTACAGGTGCCGGTGTTGGCGCTAATACCTACATTCGACGAGAAGTTCCTCGCCGACCCGCTAAATAGCTTTGCGAAAACGGCAATCATCGGTTCATGGGACACTTTAGCCCCCAGACACCCCAAGCTTGAACTTGTGAAGATTCCGAATGCGAGAATGCTAGTCCTGGAAGATCAGCCGAGGCTGGCAGATGAGACAATCGCAACGTTTGTTCAGCAGGTGGGCAAGACACAAGCGGGAAGATAAAATCGCCAAACATTTTCTTGAGGTTGAGGGAACTGTAATATTATGACAGACCTGAAAGGAAAGATTGCGCTTGTGACCGGCGCTACTCGCGGCGCAAGGCAAAGGGCATCGTTTTAGAATTAGACGAAGCCAACGCGAAGGTTTATGACGCTTAAAGCGACCAGGTTTTTCTTTCTTAACTTACTGGCCGACTGATGCCGCCCAAATCATACGAGGAAACCGATGGAGCCAAGACTTGAATCTGTTCATCCGGTGCTGATGTCGCGCGATGTGGGAAGAGCGATTCGCTTCTATGAAAGTCTGGGTTTTAAATTGGTCGGCCAAGACTCCGTGCACGACCCTAAGTACGCGCGCGTGCGGCGCGACGATGTGGAACTTCATCTGCAATGGCACGACGCAAGGGAGTGGAACTATCCGAATGACCGTCCGGCATACCGCTTCCTTGTTCCAGATGTTGACGGACTCTACGAACAGTTCCGCGAAAGCGGCGCTCTTGCCCGTGCTACAACTGTCTCTGAGACGCCCTGGGGCACCAGGGAATTTCACGTTCGAGACCCCGACATGAACAGCCTGCAATTCTACCGTTGGCTCTGAATAGCGCGCACGGGAATGAAAGGGAAAGCAGATGAAACTAATACTCACCTGTGACGAATGAGTTTGAAGGAGGCGTAGATGTTCCAGGGGCTAAGAACTGTTATCTACCATGTGGATGATTTGCAGAAGGCTAAAGAATGGTACTCCGAAGTTCTGAACATCAAACCCTATTTTGACGAGCCATTTTATGTCGGCTTCAACGTTGGCGGCTTCGAGCTAGGGCTTGATCCTGACATAAATGGTGTCTCGAAAGGCAGCAATGTCGTCGCCTATTGGGGCGTGAAAGACGCCAGAAGCGCGTACCAAAGAATTCAAGAGTTAGGCGCAAAGAAGCATGCAGACCCGCAGGACGTGGGCGGGGGTATTATCGTGGCAACGGTGACAGACCCGTTCGGCAATATATTCGGCATCATAGAGAATCCTAATTTCAAAGTGGCGAGTGACTAAATTTACTTGTTGATAGAAATCCGAGAAGAGAGTCCGGGCGATGTCGCGGCTATTCGTGACGTGAACAAGCGTGCCTTCGGGCAAGATCAGGAGGGCAACATCGTAGATGCGTTAAGGTCTAACGGAGCCGCTTTGCTCTCGTTCGTCGCTACGCTTAATGATCAAGTGGTAGGGCATATTATGTACAGCCCTATAACTGTGGGTGAGGTTACGGGGGCGGCTCTAGGCCCCATGGCCTTGCTTCCTGAACACCAACGCCAGGGTATAGGCAGCCGTCTGGTCGAAGCGGGGAACCGTATGCTTAAAGAGACCGGCTGCCCGTTCATCATCGTTCTGGGACACGCAGATTACTACCCTCGATTCGGGTTCAAGCCAGCAAGCGCTCACGGAATCAAGTGTGAATGGGAAGTGCCCGACGAAGTGTTTATGTTGCTGGTTCTGGACGAAGCGAAAATGCAGGGAGTTTCCGGGTTGGCGAAGTACAGGCACGAATTCTCTACCGTTTCCTAGCTGCTCAAGACAATCACCCACTTACTGCAAACAGAGTACCGGCGGCTGCATAATGCTGCGGGTTTGCCCATCTGAGCGTAAACTCTCTGCATGACCTCAGCGCCGATTAACGCCGTAGTGCCCAGGTCGCGCCGCTATTGGCTGCTGATTGCCGCCGCCTGCCTTGTCCCCGCGTTGCTTGATGCCTTCAAGTCATATATGAACTCGCGCCTTTTCGGACGAGAGGGCACGGACTGGGGCGATGTCATCTTCGCCGGAAGCGAATGGCTCTTCCTGGGCGCGCTGACTCCTATTACGTACGTGTTGGCGCGGCGCTACCCGTTAAGACGCGAAGCTCTTGTACGCACGGTCGCCGTTCATTTCGCAGGCGCGCTTGCGCTCTGTCTAGGGTGGGCCTCGCTGGGTGTATTGCTGAGCCTACTATTGAATCGCTATCCGGCGCAGGGAAATCTGCTGCGGGGCTACATAGGCTGGATTCTGACCAGCCTACCCTGGTCTGTCTTCATGTACTTCACAATCCTGGGTTGTATATTTGCCTTCACCTATTACCGCGAGGCGCGCGAGCGCGAGTCGCAGCAGTCCAGGTTGGCAGCGCAACTGGCCGAAGCGCGTTTGAGTGCGCTGCGTATGCAACTGAACCCACACTTTCTTTTCAACAGCCTCAACAGCATCACTGTTCTGGTGCGTGACCAGAAGACGCGAGACGCCGCACGCGTGCTCGAACTCTTGAGCAGCGTCTTGCGACAAGTCTTGCAAAGCGAGAAGCGGCACGAGGTAACGCTTGAAGAGGAACTGCGATTCATAGAGCAGTACCTGGCGATAGAGGAGGTGCGTTTTTCCGACCGGCTTCAGGTGCGGTGGGCTATAGAGCCTGCGGTGCGTGACGCGCTCGTGCCGGAGTTTATCCTGCAACCGCTCGTGGAAAACGCAGTGCGGCACGGCATAGCTAAGCGAAGCGAGCCGGGCGTGATTGAAATTACTTCGCGGGAGGCGGACAGCCTTCTGGAATTAAGTGTACGCGACAACGGGCCTGGATACCGCCCCGCATCAGGCGCTCTGCAAGAAGGAGTTGGTCTTGCGAATACGCGTGCGCGGCTCGAAACACTTTTTAGCGGGGCAGGACAACTTCAGGTCGCGTCCACCGAAGACGGCGACACAATCGCAACGGTACGCTTTCCTTTGCGGAGACGAGTCGATGGATAAAATTCGTGCCGTCATCGCCGATGATGAACCGCTCGCGCGTCGCGGAGTACGCCAACTGCTAGGGCCGCATACCGACATCAGCGTCGTCGCCGAGACTCGTAACGGATGCGAGACCGTGCATGCCTTGCGTCTGCTCAAGCCTGACCTGCTCTTTCTGGATGTGCAGATGCCTGAGTTGGATGGGTTCGGCGTACTGCGCGAGATCGGGGCAGAGTGCATGCCAGCCGTGGTCTTCGTGACGGCGCACGACGAATTCGCGGTGCGCGCCTTCGACGCACAGGCGCTGGACTATCTGGTCAAGCCGCTTGAAGAAGCGCGGTTCGCCGAAGCCCTCGAACGCACGCGCGAACGCCTACGGTCGGCAAGAGCTATCGAACTGTCACAGAAACTATCGGCCCTGCTCGCAATGCAGGAGCAGGAGCGCGCCAGGCAACGAATCCTTGTGCCGACCTCAACCGGAGAACTGGTGCTAGAGGCGCGCGAGATCGAGTGGATTGAAGCGGAAGATTACTACGCCGCCATCTACGCGCGCGGTGGCCGCCATCTAATACGCGAATCTTTGGCGTCGCTGGAGCATCGTCTCGATGGCGAGCGATTCGTGCGCGTACACCGCTCGGCCATAGTTAATCTAGACCGCGTGCGAGAAGTGCGAAGCTGTGGGGGCGAGACCCTGCTGGTTCTACAGGATGGAGCGCAAGTGCCTGTAAGCCGTAGACGGCGTGAGCAAGTTAATCAGAGGCTTCGCCGCCCGAAACAGTGACCGCTTACTGCTCTCTGCCTACCACCGACTGATTAATTATTGTCGAATCAATCGCCTCACCTACAGAATAGCCGGAGTCAACAGCTTCGATTCTTTCTATGGAGGTTACAGGCGTATGACTCTGCGGGTTCTTGCTTTTTCACTCTTCTCGTTTGCATTGGGCGCAAGCCTCTTCGCTGCCGCGCCTTCGGTGACGAGCATTCGCGCAAGCGACGCATCCCTCGCCGAAGAAGACCGCTCTGCCGACCGAGCGGCAATTCGCGCCCACATTGAGAGTATCTTTCAGGCTTTCATAGACTGGGACGCGGACAAGGTCTATGCGACGCATTCGTCGGATTGGCGCGGCTTCCTAGCAAACTCGCGTGCGCCTATCAGGGGCATAGACGAATACATGAGAGCCAACGGCTTCGATTGGCCTAAAGATAAGGGTTCTAAGCCGTCGCCCGACCCCAGCCGGGGCTACAGGCTCGGAGACTTTGATGTCATCTTCTATAGCCCTGACCTCGCGGTAGCTTCATTCTTCGGCGAGTTCTATAAGAAGGCCGATAGCACAACCCTTACTCGATTTCGCATCATGGACGTTTACGCCAAACGGCAGGGCAGTTGGATTCAGGTTGCATCGCACACGGTCGTTGACCCCATCTGGCGTTTAGAGCAGATGTCGAAACCATTGATTGTGTCGCCGCAAGTGCGTCAACAGATATTGAGCGCCAGAGAGGCCGTGTGGCGAGCCTATTTCGCCAATGACCGGGCGGCGCTGGAAAAGCTGATACCCGAAGAAGTGATTGCCATTGACGATGGCTCGGCAGAATGGTCTCACCGAGATACTATTTTTGCAGGAGCCAAAGCGTTCGCCGAGAGCGGTGCGAAATTAGTGCGACTGGAATTTCCCAAAACGGAAATACAGGTTTACGGCAACACAGTCATCCTCTACACCACCTATCTTTATGAGATAGAAGCCAAGGGGAAGCGTACGACAAAGAGCGGGCGCGGCACGGAAATATTTGTCCGGCGTGACAACGACTTGGTGAATGTCGGTTGGCATTTGGATTCCGACATTTGAACTTTATCTCCGGTGTTATCGGGCGGCAAGACCGACGCTCATAAAATTGACGGGGTCGATGCGGGTTTTGTAGTATCGCTTTGGCGAGATGATATTGCAGAGCTTTGACGGCGGATTCTAAAACCGGAGCGGGTTAACGCCCACCGTGGGTTCGAATCCCACTCTCTCCGCCATTCCTTCTTAATTTTAATAGTTTACGGAAGTGCAGGGCTTTAGCCTCTTCCTTCGTGGTAAGGTAATAGCTCAATGCTTGATGACTCAACCCGGTTCATGGCCGCCGTTGCTCTAACATGTTTCTTATCGGTGCCAGTCTGCGCGCAGCAGACTGATACGCAGGCACCGCCCGTCGTGGTGCAGCCCGGCGCGCCGGGCCAGCCAACCCGGCGACTGCCGCCGTCGACGAAGGCTAGACTGCCGCCACGTTCATCAAAGGATGTGGAGTTCATGCAGGGGATGATCATGCACCACGCGCAAGCGGTTGAGATGACGGCGCTCATCGAATCCCGTACGGAGAACAAGGAGCTACGCCTTCTCGGAGAGCGCATCAGCAAATCACAGTCGGACGAAATGAAGTTTATGAAACGGTGGCTCGAAGCCAGGGGAGAGCCGGTACAACCTCCGATGCCGGGAATGCCAGGCATGGATATGCCAGGCATGGACATGTCGACCCATCAAATGCTCATGCCTGGGATGCTGACCACGAAGCAGATGGACGCCTTGAGAAAGGCAAAGGGTGCGGAGTTCGACCGCCTGTTTTTGACCGGCATGATTCAGCACCATAAAGGTGCGTTGGTTATGGTAAAGGATTTGTTCGATACGGCTGGCGCGGGGCAGGATGCCGAACTATTCAATTTCGCAACGGATGTCGACAGCACCCAACGTGCTGAAATCAGGATTATGCAAACCATGCTGGGTGAAAACTCTGTAGAGGAGAAACGATGAATAGAGTACACACGATAGCTTTCCGTTTACTAATGGCTTCCCTTGTTTTGTCCTCGTGTTTTGCTGCCAGGTCGCTGGCACAAACGACCGCGCCTTCTCCAGAGTCCACCAAGACGCCCGCAGACAAATCCGCCAACCAGGACGGCGGGAATCCTTTTGCCCCTGAACCGGCACCGCCGCTACCTGCGGGGATGACGGGTTCAGACGCCAGCGACCCGCGCGCTAAACTGTCGCCTGGACTGTACGAAGCGGGCGAAGCAGCGATGGGCATAAGGCACCTCATGCTGCTCAAAAAGCCAGACGCGTTTCAACTAGGCTCTGACGATCCTGATGATCCGAAGGTGCAGAAGATGCTGGGTCAACTCGGAGCAGGCGACTCATCGAAGATGCCAAAGGCTACACAATTAGTTATTGCTCAGCTTGCTTTTGCTAACTCGGATCTTGCGTTCCAGGGCACACATCTGTTTCAGGGAAACTTTTATGGCGTCAATATCTATGACATCTCGAATCCGGCGAAGGCCAGGTTGTTGACTTCGATAGTATGTCCGGGCGGGCAGGGCGACGTGTCCGTTTACAAGAACCTGCTCTTTATGTCTGTGGAGATGCCGAACGGTCGATTGGATTGCGGCACACAGGGATTTCCGCCACCAGCTAAGGGACAAGAAAATCAACTGCCCGCAGCGCAAAAAGATCGTTTTCGCGGAGTAAGGATTTTCGATATTACAGACATCAGGAATCCTAAGCAGGTGGCGGCGGTGCAAACCTGTCGCGGCTCGCACACGCACACCCTGGTAGTAGATCCGAATGATAAGAACAACGTCTACATCTATGTCTCTGGAACCTCTTTTGTCCGTCAGGGCGAAGAGTTGGCCGGGTGCTCGGGTGAGCCACCGGACAAGGATCCGAATACTTCGCTCTTTCGCATTGACGTGATTAAGGTGCCTTTGGCTGCGCCTCAAATTGCTCAGGTAGTGTCGAGTCCCAGAGTGTTTATGGATCCAGGGACGGGCGCTCTGAACGGCCTGAATAACGGCGGCACACGCGGCAAGAACGGAATAGGAAAGCCGTCCGATACCAACCAGTGCCACGATATTACCGTGTACTCAGCGATTGGCCTCGCGGCGGGCGCTTGCTCTGGAAACGGAATTCTGCTGGACATCAAAGACCCTGCCAATCCGAAGCGCATAGACGCTGTAAACGATCCTGCGAACTATTCGTACTGGCACTCGGCCACGTTTTCGAATGATGGGAAAAAGGTCTTGTTCACAGATGAGTGGGGTGGAGGACTCGGTGCGCGCTGTCGCCCGAACGATCCGAACAAGTGGGGTGCCGATGCGGTTTTCAACCTGACGAATAACAAGCTGAGCTTCGCCAGCTACTACAAGTTACCGGCTGCACAGGGGGACAGCGAGAACTGTGTCGCGCACAACGGCTCGCTCATTCCGGTTCCAGGCCGGGACATCTATGTGCAAGCCTGGTATCAGGGCGGCATTTCCATCATGGACTTCACCGACGCGAGCCATCCGGTTGAAATCGCCTACTTCGACCGGGGGCCGATTACTCAAAATATGCTCGTGCTCGGCGGCGACTGGTCAGCTTACTGGTACAACGGCCACATTTACGCTTCAGAGATAGCGCGCGGCCTGGACATCTTTGATTTGACGCCGACCAAGTTCCTTACGCAGAACGAGATTGACGCTGCGAAAGCGGTTCGGGTGGCTGAATTGAATGTGCAGAACCAGGAGAAAATAGAGTGGCCCAGACAGTTAGTCGTGGCGAAGGCGTACGTCGATCAGTTGGAGCGTTCCCAAGCTCTGCCTGCCGACCAAATCGCATCCCTGCGGCAGGCGATTCAAAGGGCAGAGAGTTCAAGAAAGCTCGGAAACCTCAAAAGCCTCGCGCCCCTCTTGGAGAAGAGCGCTGGCCTGACGAAGAGCGCGACAGACTCGGCCCGATTGAAAGCCCTGGCTGAAATCCTGAGGCGACCCGCGCTTTGATCCTTTCGAGCTTCAAGGCTCATTTCGTCTTAACCTGATTCTTGCGCCTGAATCAGCTATCGGGTTATTTAGTTGTCGGACTAGCCTGATGAATCCGGGATCGGTGTGCAGAGGGTCTAGCTTTGGCTCGGTGCAGAAAAAGAGCACCCAATGATCGCCCTCGGCAAACGCTTTTTCAAACCACTCGAAGGCGACCTGACGCTCGTCCAGAGCCGCATAGGCCATTGCCATAAAATATGATTTGACGTGCCCTTGTGCTGACCTCATCTCCAACTCGTTCAAAACCTCTCGCGCCTTATCGCGGCGACCGGCAGCTACGAGCGCAAAGCAGAGGTAATAATGCGGGAAGGTTGATTCGGGCATGAGTTGTATAGCCCGCTCCAGTGCGGCAACCGCTTCCTCGACTCGCCCCATCCGTTCCAGGCAATTTCCTAGCTGGACGTAACCTTGTGGGAAGTTCTTATCAAGCTCTATTACCTGCTGCGCCTTAGACAGAGCTTCGTCAAAACGGTGGGCCTGATAACTGTTCCAGGAGGTCAGAGAGATGGCTCGCGGCGAGAGAGGATCAAGCTCTTCGGCCCGCCGTGTCTCTTTCATCCCCTCCTCGAAACGCCCCGTGCCCACCAGCATGCTCCCGTACCATTCGTGCGCCAGGGGATAGCTAGGGCTTAGCTCGATGGCTTTCCTGTAAAGGCGCTCGCTCTCGTCCCAATCTCGCTGGCTCGAAGCAAGCAGACCTAGAGCGGCGTAGGCTTCACCGAGTTGTTCGTCCAGTTCCAATGCGCGAAGCGCCGCCCGCCTGGCCTCCGCATAAATCTCGTTGGCTGGCATTATTCCGTAGATGCTCGCCCAGTTATAGAAGTCCGCCACACCGACGTAAGGCAGAGCGTAATGCGGGTCAAGGCTGATAGCCGATTGGAAAGATTCTATGACTTTGCCGAATGACTCCGGCGTGAACTGGTTCCAGAAGTAGCGGCCCCGCATGTATGCCTCGAAAGCCTTCGGGTTATCCGTGCCGCGCTTTTTCAACTGGTCGTGTTCGCCCTGGGTGAGTACAGGTAAAAGCGCGTCCGCGACCTTGGCCGAGATGGAGTCTTCCATCTCCAGGGCATCCGTGTAGCGTCCGTCGAATTGATTCGCCCAGATGCTCGTGCGGCTATCTATGTCCAGCAGTTGTAAGGAGACGCGTATGCGCTCGCCCACAATCTTTATCCTTCCATCGAGAACGAAGTCTACGCCGAGCGCGCGGCCAGCCTCTACGGGGTCGCTCCCCTCGTCGCCATAGCGAAGGACGGCGCTTGTCGGGCGCACGGCCAGGCGGCGCACGCCGCTCAATTTTGTAATCAGGGCGTCGGCCAGCCCCACGCTCATGAATTTGTCGCCCGTGTCTGCGTCCGGGATGAGGTTTAGAACCTTGAGCGGTAGCACGGCGATTGATTTCGCGCCTGTGTTCGTGAGACCGGCAGGGCTTACTGTATTAGGCCGTGCCGCTCGAACGCGTGTGTAAATGGGTGCGGAGACTGCGCCGCCTTCCAGGTGGCATCGTATGTCCTCACTCAAGGCGGCGACCGACTGGTAACGCTCGGCTGCATCCTTTTGCAGAGCCTTCATGGTTATGCGATCCAGGTTGCCTGATAATTCGCGGCCCAGGCTGGCGGGCGTCGCATTACGCAACTCGCAAGCGCGCTCGACTGTGATCGTTTCAAATTCCGCCCCCGCTTCCGGCAGTAGACTGACAGAGAGATTGACGACCGCGCTCGGAGGCTCAAGCTCTTCCTCTATAATGACGCGCGCCATTTCCTGCGGCAGACGACTGCGAAAGTTGTAGGGGCGATGCCCCGTCAACAGTTCATAAAGCAGCACGCCGAGCGAGTAAACGTCGCTCAGGAAAGTGACGGGCAGTCCCTGCAACTGCTCTGGGCTGGAATACTCGACCGTCATCATGCGTACGGAGGTTGCAGTCTGCGGTGCAGTGTCGGAAGCCAACTCGGAATCCAGCAGCTTCGCTATCCCGAAGTCAAAAAGCTTCGGCACGCCGTCTTCTGTCACAAGGATGTTCGAAGGCTTGATGTCTCTGTGTATGACCTTCTTGCGATGCGCGTAGTCCACGGCCTCGCAGACCTGACAGAAGAGAC
>JACVRN010000163.1 GCA_014534425.1 Pyrinomonadaceae bacterium | reverse complement strand
GAGATATTTTTCCGGGTGATAATTCTTGCGCTCCGTGAAGCGTTCTTCGAGACCGCCCCAGTCGAAGGTCATCTCCTGCAACTCGCACTCGCCGCCACGGTCGCACACGGGACAGTCCAGCGGGTGATTAGCGAGCAGGAACTCGACCATAGCGCGTTGCGCCTTCTCAATCTCATCGCTCTGTGTGGTGACGACCATTCCGTCCGTGCAGGTGATGGTGCAGGAGGTCTGTAGCTTAGGCATCTTCTCTATACGCACAAGGCACATGCGGCACGAAGCCTGAAGCGCAAGGTCTGCGTAATAGCAGAAGGACGGGATGCTAAAACCCTTCTCGCGGCAGACATCAATCAGCCGCGCGCCCTTCGCCACCTGAAACTCCTGATCGTTAATCGTGACTTTTACTAATTCTGTTGACATAAACGCGTTTGATTAAGTGAGCGCGCCCTCTGTTTCCGTCAGCCGCGCCAGATGTCGCTTGAAATCTTCGGGGAACTTCTTTATCGCGGATTGAATCGGCCAGGCGGCGGCGTCGCCTAAGGGGCAGAAGGATTTTCCTTCTATGTTGTCGCAAATATCCAGCAGGAGTTGCGCGTCTTCGGGACGGCCCTCGCCCGATGCTATGCGCTTGAAGACTTTGACGAGCCAGTCCGTGCCTTCACGGCAGGGCGTACACCAGCCGCATGATTCGTGCTTGTAAAATTCAATAAGGTTCTTCGTGGATTCAAAGACATCAACGGTCTCGTCCATGACTATGAAGCCGCCGGAGCCTACCATAGAGCCAGCCGCTACGAGTCCTTCGTAATCCATGCGAACGTCTTTTCCAAGAATGTCTGCGGCGGGCATGATGTAGACGCTTGAGCCGCCGGGAATCACGGCCTTCAACTTCTTATCATTCAGCATCCCTCCGCAGTCTTCCATAATGAACTTCTCCATATCGTCGTAGCCCATTGGAAGCTCGTACACGCCCGGACGGTTGACGTGCCCCGACACAGACCAGAGCTTTGTGCCGCCGCTCTTTTCCGTCCCCAATTTCTGATAAGCTTCGCCGCCCATCTTGATGATGTCCGGCACGGCGGTCAGCGTCTCAACGTTATTGACGACGGTAGGCGAGCCGTAGAGACCCGCCACGGCGGGGAAGGGCGGCTTCATGCGCGGATGCCCGCGAAGCCCTTCCAGCGAATTAAGGAGTGCGGTCTCTTCGCCGCAGATGTAAGCGCCCGCGCCCGTGTGCGTGTAGACGTTGCAGGAGAAGTTAGTGCCTAAAATCTTTTCTCCTACAAGTCCTGCCTCGCGCGCTTCACGAATCGCTTCGTCCGCAATTTCAATCAAGTACCTGTACTCGCCGCGCGTGTATATGTAGCAGGTCTGCGAGCCGAGCGCGTAAGCGGCAATCAACATGCCTTCAATCAGCATGTGCGGGTCGCGCTCCATCAGGTATCTATCCTTGAAAGTTCCCGGCTCGGATTCGTCCGCGTTGCAGACTACGTACTTGGGCTTCGGATTATCTTTCGGCACAAAGCTCCACTTCATGCCCGTTGGAAACCCAGCGCCGCCGCGACCGCGAAGCGCAGACTTCTTCACTTCATTAATCACGTCGTCAGGCGACATCCCGTCCAGAACTTTTTTAAGGGCCTCGTAGCCGCCGTTCTTGCGATACACGTCAAGCCTGTGAGAGTTCTCCAGATTCACGCGCTTCAACTGAAGCGGCTCACAGCCTATGGCACCTATAAACATAAGGTTTGTCACTTAAACGTTAAGCCGAAGTCTTGACGCCGACCGTCGGCTGGTACTCGCCACGCTGGCATCTATCCAAAAGCTCGTTCACTTTCGCTTCCGTCAGGTTCTCGTGATAATCAAAGCCAAGCTGAAGCATGGGCGCTGTGCCGCAAGAGCCAAGGCATTCGACCACCGACAGAGAGAAGAGACCGTCCGGCGTGGTCTCTCCGGGTTTAATGCCGAGCCGCTTTGAGCACTGCTCGGTGATGCGGTCTGCGCCCATAATCTTGCACGAGAGCGTCTTGCAGACCTGTATGTGATAGCGGCCCACAGGCTCCGTGTTAATCATCGAATAGAAGGTCGCAACCTCCCAGATGTCCGTGATTCTCACGCCCAGGCGGTCTGCCAGATAAGCCACGCCCGGCGGGTCAAGATAGCCGCCGCGCTCGCGCTGCACTATGAACATCAGGGGCAGGATGGCCGAGCGCTTTCTCTCCGGCGGATACTTTGCCAGATGACGTTCAATCTCCGCCTCGACCTCAGGAGAAAAGCGCGCAATCTCCTCCGGCACCTTGGCCTCCTGCGGCAGAGGATTGTTTGGCGTAAATTGCGAACTCATAATAAAGCGTTCAGCTATCAGCATTCAGCCATCAGCAAAAAGCAACAAAGCTGATAGCTGATGGCTGATTGCTACCTATCAATTTCTCCGAGCACTATGTCTAAAGAGCCTATGATGGCTACTACGTCTGCGACCATTTCGCCTTCGGCCATGATGGGGAGGGCCGAGAGGTTTACGAAACTGGGGCCGCGAACGTGCACGCGAGCGGGCTTTGCTCCGCCGTCGGATTTGATGTAGCAGCCAAGCTCGCCTTTAGAGCCTTCTATTGGGTGATAGACTTCACCCGCCGGAACGTTAAAGCCTTCCGTGATAATCAGGAAGTGATGAATGAGCGCGTCCATGTGCGTCTTCATCGCTTCGCGCTCCGGCAGCACGACCTTCGGCGCGTCCGCCTTAACGGGGCCGGGACGAAGCCGCGCCAATGCCTGCTCTACAATCTTCAGGGACTCACGAAGTTCGCGCATGCGAACCATGTAGCGCGCCCAAACGTCGCAGCCCGTCTCGACAGGAATCTCAAAATCGTAAGTCTCGTAACCCGTGTAAGGGTTCGTCAGCCGCACGTCGATCTTAACGCCGCTCCCGCGCAGGCATGGGCCTGTCAATCCCCAGTCAATCGCGTCCTCCGTCGAGATGTAGCCGACGCCCTTCGTGCGGCTCTGGAAAATCGTGTTGCCGGAGACAAGAGTGTGGAACTCGTCCAGCGCTTTCGGGAAAGCATCCGTGAACTGCTTGACGCGGCGCTCAAATCCTGCGGGCAAGTCCATCATCAGCCCGCCAACGCGAAAATAAGAGGGCGTCAGACGACCGCCCGAGCAGGCTTCAATCAGATTCATAATCTTCTCGCGCTCGCGGAAGGCGTAGAAGAAGACCGTCATCGCGCCTATGTCCAGCGCGTGCGTGCCCAACCAGACCATGTGCGAGGCTATGCGCTGCAACTCGCACATCATCACCCTTATGACCTGCGCCCGCTCAGGAATCTCCAGCCCCAGGAGCTTCTCAATCGCCATCACGTAGGCCAGATTATTCCCCAAAGGATTCAGGTAATCCATGCGGTCTGTGATGACTATGCCCTGCTGCCACTTCTTGTACTCGAAGAGCTTCTCCATCCCTGTGTGCAAATAGCCTATGTCAGGGATGGCGCGCACAATCATCTCGCCGTCCAGCACCATCTCAAGGCGCAGCACGCCATGCGTGGAAGGGTGCTGCGGCCCGAACGAGATGGTCATCTGCGTATCGAGCGGCTGGTCAATAACCTCGTAAGGCGGAAGCGTTGTACTCATAAAAAAGTCTGGAGAGTCTTGAGAGTCTGGAGAGTCTTGAGAGAAAAGAGAGCGTTTGACTCTCAAGACTCTCCAGACTCCCAAGACTCTCTAGACTACGTTAAGCTGTACGGCTCGTAGCCGCGCAACGGGAAATCTTTTCTGAGCGCGTGGCCTTCCCAGTCGTCGGGCAGAAGTATGCGCCGCAGGTCAGGGTGGCCTTCGAAGATGATGCCGAACATGTCGAAGGTTTCGCGCTCGTGCCAGTTGGCGGTCTTCCAGACAGTTGTGACCGTCTCGACCTTCGCGTCGTCCTCGTTGAGCAATACTTTCAGTCGCGCGCGGGTGTACTTGTTCGTAGAGAACAGGTGATAGTTGACCTCGAAGCGCGGCTCTTCTTCGGGGCCTCGGTCAACGCCGCACAGGTCTGCCAGCATGTTGAACTCAAGGCCGGGCGCGCTCTTTAAGAAACTGCACGCCGCGCGTATGTGCTCGCGCGGGACTATGACGGTCGTCTCACCGAAGGCTTCTATGACTTCCGTGACCCAATCGGGGTTCTGACGCTGCAACGCCGCCACCAGGGGGGACGGCGTTACTGTATTACTCGGTGTTGGTGCTGCTGTCGCTTGCGCCTCACTGTCGGCAGGGCGCTCTGTTTCATTTGCCATAATCGAAAGCCATCAGCCATCAGTTTTCAGCTATCAGCAGAAGGTAAAAGCTGACTGCTGATTGCTTATGATGAACGTCGTCGTTCGTGCCTGGAGGCTATAGTGTAGGGGCGCGAAGTCTCTTGTGCTGCCGCTTCGTTCGTCGCGGAGATTCCTGAGCCGGGAAGGGTGCCCGGCGGAACAGCCTCTCGCGCCTCTTCTTCGGGAACGTCGCGGCGAAAGCGCACGCTCTCTTTCATAACCTTGTCCTGAAGCATCATGACGGCGTGAATCAGCATTTCGGGTCGCGGGGGGCAGCCCGGAATGTAAACGTCCACGGGAACAATCTTGTCCACACCCTGAACGATTGCATAGTTGTCGAAGACTCCGCCGGACGTGGCGCACGCGCCCATTGAGATGACCCACTTTGGCTCCGGCATCTGGTCGTAGATTCTTCTCAGGACGGGAGCCATCTTGCGCGAGACGCGGCCAGAGACAATCATCACGTCGGCCTGCCTTGGACTTGCGCGAAAGACTTCCGAGCCGAAGCGCGCCAGGTCGTTACGTGCGCTGGTGGCGTTCATCATCTCTATGGCGCAGCAGGCTAGGCCGAAGGTCGCGGGCCAGAGAGACGACTTACGCGCCCAGTTAATTAATGAGTCCAGTCGTGTAGTGATGACTTCCGGTAAAGCCTCTGCGATTATGTTTTCGAGTCCCATTGCTTTTGACTCCGTACTTCAAAGAAAGCCTTTCAGGCCGCGCGGGCGTTCGTGGAAGGCTCGCGCCCCTTCTGCATATCTTTCAGCGCACGCGCTTCCGCTTCCGCCTCCCTGCGCGCACGCTCGCCCCAATCGAACGCGCCCTTCTTAACCACGTAAATGTAGCCGACCAGCAGGAGCGCCACGAAAATCATCATCTCCACATAAACCAGATTACGCATCATAGCTCCCTGCGCGGCTAGTTGTTTGAAGACCACGGCCCAGGGTACAAGGAAGATGACCTCTATATCGAAGAGTATGAAGATCATCGCAATCAGGTAGAATTTGACGGAGAAGCGTTCGCGTGCGCTTCCTACTGGGTCTTTGCCGCATTCGTAGGGCATGAGCTTGGTGCGCGTCTGTTTGCGCTGGCCTACGAGTTGCGAAAGCAGAATGTTGCCTGCGGCAAAGCCGAGCGCGACTATGAACATCAGCAGTATCGGCAGGTACGCTTCTAATCTAAATTCCTGCATACAGCCCTTCCTGACCCGGCAAGCTACACCTTTAGCCTTTCCGTACTCTCTTTTCTACAAAAGAGTTCGGCCAAGGCTACCGTCTTAGAGATTGAGAATCATGGCACAAGCTCATCCTAGTCCAGTAGAACCTGCGTGTCAAGCACACCTTAAAGGCTTAATAAGCCTCTCGCATGAAGTGGATTGACCGTCTGAAAACCGGCATGCTACTGTGCCTTTTGGGCTTTAGACTTGAGCCTTGGAACTTCTGTAATGATTACCGGATTCAATACGGACGTAGAGTACGAAGGCACTGTCTATCACGTACAGACGGAGGACAAGGGGCTGGACTCGCCGCTTATTCTCTCGCTCGTCTACGTGGGCGGAGCAATCCTGGCAAGCAAGCGCTCTCGCTATGACGACCTGATTGCCAAGGGATTCGAAGAGCGCGAGTTGGCCGAGCGTCTGAACCGCCAGCACAAGCTCATCTGTGCAGCCATTCGCGCAGGTCGCATAGAGGACTTGAAGCGCATGAGCCAGCGTGAAGGAAGCGCTGCGGCTGCCGCACCCGCCGCTTCACCCGTAAATGTCGCGCCGAAGCCCGCAAAGCCCGCGCCTGTGGAAGAGGCAGACCCGCTTGAGATTCCGCCTGCACAACCTGCCGTAAAAGCTCCTGTGCCTGAGAAGAAGGTGGAGAAAAGGAGCGCGCCCAAGCCTGTAGCGGCTACGCCTGCGCCGACGCCTACGCAGCCGGAGGCGAAAGTAAAGAAGGTCGCGCAGAAGAGCAGCGCCAAGCCGAACGTGCGCGCAATATTGCAGGACGTGGTGGCGGATTTCGCCCGCGCTGAAGCCGCGTCGGAGGCCGGGCTTCATCTGAGCCTTCTGGACGAAAAGGAGTTTCGCGGAGGCACGACCGTTATCCTGAACATACGCGTAGGGCGCGGCTCAAACGGGAAGGAAGCCATCAGTGGCGCGGACGTGACAGTCAAGGTCTTAGGCTCTACCTTTCGTCCCTTAATCTTTCCGACGCACACTGGGCCGGACGGCATAGCGCAGGTGCGCACCGTCCTCCTGCACTTTAAGACAGGGCGCGCGGCCTTGCTAGTGCGCGCCATAGCGGACGGCTACGAGGCAGAGTTGCGCCGCATCATACATCAGGGCTGAGGAAGTGAGACGCTTGAGCTTGCGTGTAATTGTAAACGGCGAAGAGAGGGAATTGCCCGACGGGCTAACTCTGGAAGCCCTTATCCGACACCTCTCGCTCGCGCCCGACCGCCTCGCAATAGAGCGCAACCGCGAAGTCGTACGCCGCGCAGACTGGCCGCAAACGGTTCTCAGAGAAGATGACAGGATTGAGATAATCCATTTTGTAGGCGGCGGCTAAAGGCAATTCACCGCCAGGAAGAAATTAACAGGGATGGACAGGATGAGCAGTATAAAATCGGACAGCTTTAAGATTGGAGGGCGCGCGTACAGTTCGCGCCTCATAGTGGGTACGGGGAAGTATCGTTCTTTTGAAGAGATGAAGGCCGCGCACAGGGCTTCGGGCGCGGAGATGGTGACGGTCGCTGTGCGTCGCGTGCCTCTGGATAGACGCGAGGAATCCTTTCTAGACCACCTTGACCCGAAGCTTACTATTCTTCCCAACACAGCCGGATGCTATACGGCTGAAGAGGCGATACGCACGGCTCGTCTTGCGCGCGAAGCGCTGCAAACAGACCTCATCAAGCTGGAAGTCATAGGCGATCAGGTGACGCTCTTTCCAGACAACGAGCAGACGATTGAAGCCGCGCGTGTGCTGGTTAAAGAGGGCTTCACGGTGCTGCCTTATTTCACCGACGACCTGATTGCCGCAAAGAAGCTTCTGGACGCGGGCTGCGCCGCAGTGATGCCTCTGGCCGCTCCCATAGGCTCCGGCCTCGGCGTACAGAACCCCGCCAACCTACGCATCATGCGCGAGCAACTGCCCGACGCTACGATAATCGTAGACGCAGGCGTAGGCACCGCGTCGGATGCCGCCATCGCAATGGAACTCGGCGCAGACGCCATCCTGATGAACACCGCGATTGCCGAAGCCGAGGATGCGGAGAAGATGGCAAAGGCTATGAGCCTGGCCGTAGAAGCCGGACGCCTCGCATATCAAGCTGGCCGCATGCCCAAACGTCTCTACGCCTCCGCCTCCAGCCCTTTGACCGGAAATATACGCTAAAGTACAGCGACACAAAAGACTTGTATTGCGATACTAAGCCTTAGTATCGCAATACAATTACCATGTTCATTCGTACACTGTAGGGGCAGGGCTTGTCCCTGCCCCTACAATTAGAGTTTATGAAAAGGGAAGCGCCCGCGAGGTTATTTATTTTTACTCGCGGGGGCTTGCGGGGTTGGTCTTGTGGCGTTCCCATTTAGGACAGATGGTAGCCGGAGTTGAATTATT
>JACVRN010000051.1 GCA_014534425.1 Pyrinomonadaceae bacterium | reverse complement strand
GGAATTGACGACCCGCAATTGACCATGACCAGTCAAAGAGGAAAGAGAGCTTTCTATCAACCGCTCCGGTCTCCCAGTCCGTGGCCGTGCTAATCACAACGTAGGGCGTGGTGCCCCTCGGCAAAGGCTCGCCCAACTGGTCGCGCGCCATCATCTCCCTGTTGCGCCGCTCCGTCTCCTGCTCGCTGACGGGCGCATCGCTGTTGACGCTCTGTGTGTTCGCGTTCCTGCTTCGTCGTGCGCCGCTCGTATCAAATTGCCTGCGCATGAGTCTGGTTGCGCCGAAGAAGGGGCGCACGTAAATGCCCGTCGTCTCTCTGTAACGCTCTATGAGCACGCGGCTGACGGGAACCGAGAGCAGCAGCACGAAAGGCTTCTGGCGCGCAGTAGTTGTGCCGCGCACGAGCGCTCTGAAAGACGGCGTGGCAAGATTCCCCTCTTCCGGCGCTATGTAAATCAGGCCGTGCCAGGCGTCGCGCTGGCGCAGCCATTCCGGCAGCGCTGCTCCGACGGAAATCCTGTCAGTGCCGACACCACGCGTCGAGTCGTCGTCCGATTCGGCTGTGAATTGAGCCTGAGTTTGGCCGAGTGTGTGCACGTCCTCATCACCTGCGGCGCGCCACAGCGCAAGACGCGCGCCCGGCAGAGAGCCTTGAAGAGTTGCGGCGCGCTCGCTTAGCCACGACTGCACGTCTTGGTCTGACACCGAGGCAGGCAGTTGAGAGAAAGCCGCCGCGATTGATTGAGCGCTGCGCGCGGCCTCTTCGTCCGTGGCATTCATCTGCGCTGTGATGATGCGCGCCATAGCCTCGCCCGAAGTGCCGAAGGAGGCGACCATGCCGAAGAGCGCCAGCAGAATAATCGGCGTCAGTCCCACGAAGAGATAGGTGACTACCAGACGGCGACGCACGCGCCACAAGAGCCTGCGTTTCATCCAGCGCAGGGCCTTTAAGCCGTAATAGAGGAGCGTGACTAAAATCAGGGAAGAGCTTATGAACTCCAGCAAGCCGCCCAGGATGTTGTCGCCGAAGAGAAACGTGCGGCTCAGCAGCATGCGCGCGATGAGCAGTATGGCTGCGGCAATCGCCACACGCGGCATCCCATGCCTCAGCCACGCACGCAGACGCGCGAACCTCTGCCGCGCGCCTACGCGTTCCTCTCCTGTCTCTCCTTCAATCTGCTTGAGCGACAATCCGATTTCCTCCAAGACCCGGAAGGCTTACAACTTTAAGCAGTATACGTGAGGCTCCATGCTCGTTCAAAAGAGAGCCTCATCACTCAAACTATAGACTCCGGCGGGCTATTGATTATTAACCCGCCGAAGCGAACGCTGCCTCTTCCGCGTCTTCCGTCTCTACCTTTGCCGATAGCTCCGGCACCGAGAGTCGTCTGGATGCGACCAGCGCGAGCCACACTATGCCCGGAGTGGCCGAGAGGAGACCGGAGACGACGGTCAACGCGCGCGGGCTGATGGCGTGCAGCGACCATCCGGCCAGGCCCGTGGAGACGGAAAAAACCAGTATCTCCATAGCGCGGTCGGTCGTAGACACACGCCCTCGAAGCCCGTCCGGCACTAGCCTCATCAACAGCGTCTCCTGCACTGCGAACTCCACGCCCAGCAGAAGGCGCGACACCATCATCAAGGCGCAGGCCCACCACAGATTCGGCGCGAGTCCCATCAGCGCGAAGATGACTCCGTGCGCGAACAGCGTCCAGCCTATGAACGAAGCGGTCGCACGACGCATCTCCAGATGCGCTCCTACGCGTCGGGCCAGTATCATTCCTAAGAACAACCCCATGCCCCCGGCAGCATAGAAAGCCGCGACGGCAGCGTCGCCCTGAAGGCCGCCCTGGGCTACAAAAATCACCCCGCCCAGACGGTCTGCTATCAGGTTGAATGCTCCGCCGCCCGTGGCCCACAGGATATTGACGAGCAGTATGGCTGCGACAGGCTTATGCCTGGCTATGTACGACCAGCCTTCTCGCATGTCCTGCCAGAAGCTTGAGCGGCTGCGCTCTTTTTGAACTTCCATCGCGCCCTCTTCCTGCTTCGTCTCGCTCTCCGGTATGAGCCAGATGGAGTAAGCCGAGATGAGGAACGAGACGGCGTTGATGACGAAGGCCGCTTCGTAGCCGAAGCGCGCCGAGGCAGCGCCGCCAAGCGCCGCGCCTATGCTCATCAAGAGAAAGCGCGACGAGAACATGAGCGCGTTTCCGGCCAGAAGCCCACGGTCGCCCGCTATGTTGGGCGTGGCGGCGTTCTTCGCAGCCTCGAAGAAGGCTGCGAGCAGCGTGGACAGAATCGTGCAGGCATAGGCTATCCAGAGGTCTTCGGGTTTTCTGACCAGCAGGAAGCCCAGCGCGACGATTGCACGCGCAAAGTCCGTCACTATCATCACCCTTCGGCGCGACCAGCGATCCACGAACGCTCCGGCCACGGGCGCGAACACGGCAAACGGTGCCATCCTCAACACGAGCAGGATGGCCGTGGCCTCCGGCGCGCCGTTCATCACAGCGCGCACCAGTCCAAGCCCGGCTATGAAGTTGAACCAGTTGCCAAGCTCACTTATGACCTGCCCCACCAGCAACCGCCTGAAAGACCGATTGCCCCTGAGCAACTGCATGTAAGTTAGCGATGTCATAACTCACCTGATACTCAATGAAAAGAGCCGCCGGAATTTAATCCTGGCGGCTCGCAGCCTTTAGAAAAGCTTTTGTGGAAACGTTTCATCCACCTGTAAAGCGTGGTGGCCGTTTCTCAATAAAGGCTGCGACGCCTTCTAAGAAATCCTTTGTTTGTCCCGACTCTATTTGCGCCTGTCGCTCCGCCTCAAGTTGAGCAGCGAGCCTGTTCGTAGCGCTTTCGGCCAGGAGTCTCTTCGTCTTTGCGATTGACGCTGTAGGTGATTGGGCGAGCCGTACAGCGAGGCTCATGACCGTCTCCATCAACTCGTCGTCGGCGACCGCGCGATTAATCATCCCCATCTCTGCGGCGCTTCGCGCATCGACCGCGTCGCCCGTCATCATTAGTTCGGCTGCGCGCTTTGTGCCCACCAGGCGCGGCAGAATGTATGTGCCGCCGCAATCCGGCGAGAGACCGACTTTGACGAAGGCTTGATTAAAGCGTGCGCTCTCTGCTGCTATGACTATGTCGCAGGCCAGGGCCAGATTGCAGCCGCCTCCTGAGGCAACGCCGTTGACCGCGCAGATGACGGGCAGTGGCACCTCCTGTAGAAGCAGTACGCATTCGTTCAGGAGTCCTAGCGGCTCGTCAAAGAAGGCTTCCACGCGGCCCTCTTTTTCGGCCATCTTCCGCATCTCCTTGAGGTCGCCGCCTGCACAGAAGGCTTTGCCCGCTCCCGTCAAGACTATCGAGCGAGCGCCTCGCTCTCGCGCTTCACCTATGGCGCTCAGAAACTCCTTTGCCATCTCAGTGGTGAGAGCGTTCAGGGCTGCGGGGCGGTTCAGGGTGACGACGGCCACGCCCGCTTCGCGCATCTCAAGTTGTACGGTTTCGTAACTCATCCGCTAAAAAAGTATGCGGAGGGAAGGCGTGGATTCCTTCCCTCTCTAATCAACTTTCCTGACCTATTCTTTTCTGAGAACCGGAGCGCTATACGGCTCGCACTCCGGGTTTGTTCCAGAGGATTTTTACATCTGGCGCATAGAACGTTGCGCGCTGAAGCATTCGCTGCAAAGGACGGGGCGGCCTGCTGTCGGCTTGAAAGGAACTTTGTCCGTCTTGCCGCATTGGTCGCAGGTAATCTCGAACTTCTCGCGCTCGCCTCCGCCCGCGCCACGGCCTCCGCCGCCGCCGAAGTTTGCCCGCCGCGCATCGCGGCAAGCCTTGCAGCGCTTCGGATGGCTCAGATTTCTCTCCCTGTAATAGTCCTGCTCCCTCTCTGTAAAAGGGAATGACGTGCCGCATTCGGCACAGGTGATCTCCATGTCCGGCATGACTGTTTTCTCCTGCTGAGAAAGCCGAAGCGAGGCAGCTTCAGGCTTTCATCCTTTTCAGAGGGTGGCACGGCTCAAGCTCTCTGTCGGGTCGCGCCTTTTGGAATTACCCTGCTCTCCGAGTTCCCCCCTTGCTCTTCACGCCGACAACTCTATCTGCAATCATCGCGTGCGCTCCTGAAATGTTCTGGCACGTTGCCCAGACGACCCGAACTCTTCCTAGAAACTGGGACGGAAGTTTAACGCACGGCACTTCCCCTGTACAGCATTAAAATTGCCTGTGAGCCGAAAAGAAATTAACAGGGATGGACAGGATGAATAGGATAAAAAGAGAGTTTTGCTTCTTCTTTATCCTCTCTATCATGTCTATCCCTGTTTAATTCTGCTTTAGTTAAACATCATCTCTGTGGAGCGCCGCGACGTGTGCCTTGACGGTTTCGCCCAGGGTCTCAAGGTTGTAGCCGCCTTCCAGGGCCGAAACTATGCGCCCGCCGCAGGCTTCCCTCGCCCACTCTTTGACGGCCCGCGTCATCTCCACAAAGTCCTCGTCCTCCAGCCTCAACTGCCCCAGGGGGTCTGCTTCATGCGAATCGAAGCCTGCGGAGATGATTATGAAATCGGGCTTGAATCTGGCTCCAATCTCTCCGAGCGCCGCGCTGAACATGCGTCGCTGCTCGCGCCGGACGGTCATGGCTCGCACGGGAACGTTCAGAGTGAAGCCGCGCCCGCGCGCCACCCCCGTTTCGCCGCGAGCACCCGTGCCCGGATACCAGGGGTATTGGTGCATGGAGAAGAAGAAGACTGTCGGGTCATCATAAAAGATTCCCTGCGTGCCGTTGCCGTGATGCACGTCCCAGTCTATGACGGCTACGCGCTCTATCTCCGCGTAACGCCTCTGCGCGTAACGCGCCGCAATCGCCACGTTATTGAAGAGACAAAAACCCATTGCACGCTCGGACGTGGCGTGATGGCCGGGCGGGCGCAGAGGCAGAAAAGCGTTGTCGGCCTCATTCTTCATCACTGCGTCAACTGCGCGGCACGCTCCGCCCGCAGCGTAAAGCGCCGCGTCCAGGGAGCGCAGAGAGACCACAGTGTCCACGTCCAGATAGCCCCTTCCCTGGCTGACCGCGCGCTCTACCATCTTGTAATGCTGCGAGGTGTGGCAGGACTGAACGTCGCCGCGAGGAGCTAGCGGCGCTTCTATCTCCAAAAGCTTGGGCCAAAGCGACGCGTCCCCGCGCAGAGCATCCATCACGACCATGTACCGCTCAGGACATTCAGGATTAAATTCCCCCGTCTCGTGTTCGCTATAAACCGGATGATGAATGATTGCTGTTCTCATACCTTCGGATTATGCGAGCAGAGACGGAGCCGGGTCAAAAGGAAAAAGAAGGAACCGCTAATTCAACTGAGAATCAAATGCATACGCTATTGGTCTCGAAGCGGCGTTCAGTTTAGGGACACAGCGCCGTCGCATCTGCGGGCTAAATTGTTAAAAAAAATAAGGGTTTCAAGGTTGCTTCATCTGCCTGTCAGGCGCGGAATGCGAGTTGCTGAACATAAGAGCATAAAGGAGCTGCTCTCTCCCGCAATTCGGATTCAGGCAGTTCTTTAAAGGGGGAATGATGAAAAGGTATTTTCTGTTATTCATTTGTTTCGTAATTTTCGCGGCCACGCTTGCTCCGCTCGCTTCGGCGCAGGAGCGCAGGCGGCGCTCGCGTTTCGGTCGTAAGGCACGCACGGCGGCCATCATTGCTGCGGGCGCAGGCGTGGGCGCTCTGGCCGGAGGCAAGAAGGGCGCGGCCATAGGCGCAGGCGGCGCTGGTCTTTATGCTTTTAATCGTCGCGCGGCCCGCCGCAACTTCAAGGGACGCACGCGCACCATCGGAACCGTCGCAAGCGGCGCAGCGCTCGGCGCAGGATTAGGTGGCGCTCTTGGCGGCAAGCGTGCGGCGGCGGCTGGCGCGGCCATAGGCGCGGGCGGCGGCTATATCTATCGCCGCAACCAGCGCAGCATCTACAGGCGTCGCTACTAAAAAGCTTTCACCTCTAAACCACGAGGGCGGACTGAAAACAGGAATCATCCGCCCTCAAAAGCTGAAGAGCCGAAATAGGAGATAAAAGAGAGATGGCCTACGATGAAGAACATCATAAGAGAAGCCGGGTCGTGGTCGAAACGCCTGCGGCAAGGCGCGAGGTAGTTGAAACGCGCACGGCCTATGCAGCGCCGGAGCGTCGCGGCGTCTCTACAGGAGTCGTGGCAATCGTCGCTATCGCGGCTGTAGTGCTGACGGCCATAGTCGCCTGGGCTTTGACCAGGCCGAGCGCCGACGAGTTGAACGCAAACGTACGCGTCGCCGCGCAGCCCACTCCCGTCACGCAGGTCGTCACAGTCCCCGTTCCGCAGCAGCAACCCGTAGTCATGCCGCCTGCTCCTGCGACGACAACGACTACGACGCAACCCGTCATAGTTCCGGTTCCGACGACGACTTCTTCATCGTCAACGAGCAGCACCGGCACAGATGACGGAACGATTCAGTCAAACATAGAGAAGAAGTTTTCGGACGACCCGAAAATAGCTGCGCTCGGCATCACCGTCTCCGTCATAGACGGCAAAGTGACTTTGATAGGCACCGTGGACTCGCGTGAGATGAAGAACCGTCTTGAGCGCATGGCCCGCATCAAGGGCGTCAAGAGCGTCGACAACCAGATAATCGTCTCCGGCGCAGATTCGACCACACAGGATTAAATCTGTAGGGGTAGGGGCAAGTCCTCTGCCCCTACGGATGTGTATTCGGCGTTCTTTCAGGCACACTCATGGCTTACATCGGCGGCATCGTGATTTCGCGCGAGCGGATGTGGCGGTTGAGGAGGTCTGAGTTGATGCTGTCGGAAAGCATTTACAAGCCGGTATAAGAATGGTCGGGATGTTCCGGCTCGTCCGAGAACAGAAGATGAGAACTGCTCTCAGCGTCTCTTGGCTGACTTCTTCCCCCTCTTCTTCGCCGCTCCTCCAGCGCCTCTGGAGCGTGAGAGGCTGACGGTAACGCGGCCCGTGTTGTCCCTGCGAAAGACTATGTAGTCGCCCGCACGCGCTCCTAATTCTCTAACGAGGGGGCTGGGAATCTTGCCGCGCAGGATTCCCGCGTCGTTGGTTACCCTGGCCTGATATTCATTTGCTTCTCTTCTGGTCATAGTGGGTCTCCTATGTGTCTAGGGGTGGGACAGCTTCTCACACAGCGCGCTCGCTAAAGGCTTCGGGGGGCGAGCGGGCGCTTTGTGTCGACCTTAGCTTCTCCTATGCTCAGTACCCTTCTGTGTGACGGCGCAGCCATTCATCGACTTCCTCTTCTGAAGGCTCTCGCCCCGACTCGTCGCGCAGGCGGCGGCGCACGTACTCGCGCTCCGTCTCCGCAGCATCACTCAAAGAGTCGTCCATATTCTCTGCCGTGGGACTCTCTTTTTCCGATTCAAAACCCTCTGTCATCGTCATAATCACCTTTACTGAAAACTGCTTTTATCTCGCCCATGTCGGGCAAGCCTTCAAAGATAAAGCCGGTCTCTTCCGCTTCGAGCGAGACGCGGCGGCGCTTTCCCTGCTCGAAGATTTTCACGTCGTTTATCAAAAACTCTGCGGGCATAGCCAGCATGCGCGCGAGCCGTTCGGTCTCGCCCTGATGCAGGAGTTCCGCGTCAGCCAGCAGTTCTCTCTTCACGTCTTCGTCGGCGTCCAGGTCTGAGATGACGATTGCCTGCGGCATGAGCGCCATCTCGCCGCTCGTGTAGATAGTCCAGATAAGAGCTATGTCCAGCAGCACGTAGGCCGCGTCTGCGAGTATGAAATAGCCTAGCGCGGTCGCGCCCAAGACGTGCGCTATGACGTGATCCTGATAGCGGCTCGTAGCTGCTTGCGACCACCCTTGCATCATTCAACAGTTACGCGGCGTATTCGGGAGTGTTCGCGCTGGCTCCTTGAGCCGCGAGGAACTTATGCTCAGCCTTGTTTCACATAATCCAGCAGGCTATCAATCATCTGCCTCTGCCCTTCGGTCAGAGTCCTGAAGCGTATGCCGAAGCCCATGCCTGGAAGATGATAAACAACGTCGCCGATTAGCGGCATCCAGCGCCCCGTAGGCAACTGGACTTCAAATCTTATCACCTCGCCCACCGTCACCTGCCCGATAGTTTCGACATAACACCCGCCCAGGCTCATGTCGCTGATGCGAGCCGTGTGTTTGCCGGACAAGCTCTCCCACCGCAAGTCCAGCATGAGCGGAACGCGCTCTTCACCCCTACGCTCTTCGGCCATCCCTCTCCCCCTTAATCGTGAAAACAGTAGTCAGAATGAAAGCGTCTCTCTTTATTCTGAATTCTGCTTTTCAAAAGACAAAGCAGAGATCATATTTTTCGCCCGGCAAATCTATGTAAAGCTTATGCTCGTCGGCGTCAATCTTGATGATGTCCTGGCAGATGAGAACGAAGACTCGTTTGCAGCCGCGAAGCGCAGCGCCTTCCGCGAACTTCAAAGTCAGAGAGCTGCTAGTGGTCACGTACTCGCCCGCGAGCCGCTCCGGCACGACTATCGTCAGACCTTCATCTGTCCTGACTTCGACGCGCCGTCCGGTGTTGCCGAACTCTCCGTGCGACTCGGAGCGCGGCCCGAAGCCTACAAAACCGCGCGACTGAAGCTTTGCCTGCTCGGTTCTTTCTAGCGGCAGCCCGAAGGCCACGAACATCTCTGCAAGCGCGATTGAGAATTCGCCCCCGTTGTGCGACTCATGGACTCTCTTTATTAATTCCAGGACGGGCGCTCTGAGTTCAGGGCGCGGAATGCATTCGACAAGCATCTACAGGCCCCCAAAGATTTATGAAACTACCGGGTAGGACAAATTTCTGGCCCGCATACTACACTCGACAAACGGGCGAATCAAGGGATGAAAAGAGATTGATTCATTTCTTCATTGTTTCATTGATTCAATGAAGAAATGAACCGATGAATAAATTCCTTTCATCCCTGCTTTTCATAGCTCATAAGGCTGCGGGCTGTGAGAATGGCTATCAGCGCGGCTATCAGACAGCCTATGCCGCCAGTGATGACGGAAAGCTGTGGGCCTATGAGAGCGGCGGCTGCGCCCGCTTCCAACTCTCCAAGCTGTGGGCCGCCCATAAAGAAGATCATGTTGACGCTCGTCATGCGCCCGCGAAGTTGATTTGGCGTCACAAGCTGTCGAATCGTCTGTCTTAAAACTGTGCTGACGGTATCGGCTGCGCCCGTCAGGGCAAGCATCAGGAGCGAGAACCAGAAGATGCGCGAGAGGCCGAAGGCCAGAGTGGCTGCCCCGTAAACCGCCACAGACACGATGACGGTCTTGCCCTGATGCCGCACGTTGCCGAGTCGCGCCATGACGAAGGCTGCGACGACTGCGCCAGCCGCCGGTGCCGCCGCCAGGATGCCAAAGCCCCGCGCGCCTACCTGAAGAATCTCCGCCGCGAAGATTGGCAGCAGCGCCGTCGCGGAGGCGAAGAAGGTTGCCACGAAATCCAGCGTCATAGTCTGCACTATGATTGGCGTTCGCCAAACGAAGAGTAAGCCCTCTTTGAGCGCGCTTAAACTCACGCCCGACTGTTTGACTTCCGCTTCATCGCCTCCGGCACGCCCGCTCGCGCGCATCATCAGAAGCGCCGCTATGACCGCCAGAAAAGAGACGGCGTTGAAGGCGTAGACGATTGCGGGGCTGTATGAAGCAAGAAGTCGCCCGGCCAGTGCGGGGCCGCCTATCATGGTTAGCTGAAAGACTATGAGGCCGAGGCTGACGGCGTTCGGAAAATCTTCCGGCGGCACGAGCGTCGGCAAGATGGCCTGCCGCGCCGGATTATCGAAAGCGACAGCCGCCGAAGAGATGGCCGTCAACAGATAAAGCGGCCACGCGCTTTTCAGGCCGGAGTAGGTCGCAAAGGCGAGCGCCGCCGCGCTCAAGAGCATCACGCTCTGCGTTACTATCATCAATCGCTTTCGATTGACCGCGTCGGCCACAACCCCGCCCACAAGCGAGCAGACTATGATGGGCACTACGCGCACCAGGCCCACTATGCCGAGCGCCAGTGGAGACTTTGTGAGGATGTAGACGTGCCAGTTGATGGCGACCAACTGCATCTGCGAGCCTGTGCCGGAAATCAACTGCCCCAACCACAGGAGACGAAAGTCTCTGTGGCGAAGCGCGGCAAACGACGAGCCGCGACGCTCTGGATTTGCCTCAGCATCTTTGACCGGAGCAGGTTCTGGAACGGACATCCTGAATAGAAATTACAGCCTCGGAAGACAAAAGGCAAAAGAAGGGTATCGGTAAAAGAAAATCAATCAATCTTTCTTGTCTCGTCACCTGTCTTTTACCTTTCGCCGTTTGCCTTTATCATCTTCTTCGATGACCGAACCCTTAATCTATCTTTCACTGACGGACGACTGGGAGTTGCGCGGCAACGGCGCGGGCGATATTGAAGCGATACAGTTTCGCCCCATGCGCGAGCTTGTGAGGATTTATAACCGGCACGGTGTTCGCTCGACCTTCAACGCGGAGGTCATGCAGCAGTTGACCTTCAGAAAATTCGAGCGAGAGTTCCCGGAGCTTCGCGCGCTCGCAGACCGTTGGGACGAGCACGTCACCGAAAGCTACCGTCAGGGCCACGACGTACAGCTTCACCTTCATCCTCAATGGACGAAAGCCGAATACAACGAAGGAAGATGGAAGCTCGCGGGCGATTGGTCAATCTTGAACTATGATGAGGAAACTGCTTTTCAATTATTGAGTGCGGGCAAAGAGTATCTGGAAAATCTTTTGCGCCCAGTCAACCCGAACTATCGTGTAGTCTCTTTTCGCGCAGGCTCTTCCATCATCGCGCCGTCTCCTTTTATCTTAAGCACGCTCGCGCGCCTAGGCATCAAGCTGGACATGAGCATAGTGGGCGGCATGTATCACGACACGCGCAACGTGCAGATTGATTACCGCGAGACGGAAGAAGATTTTCTGCCCTTCTACCCGCAGATGACGGACGCGCGCCGCGTCTCAGACCGCGAGGAAGAGATAATCTGCGTCCCCATACATCACTTCTACGGCTCTCGCCAACAGTTCATCAAAACCCTGGCTGCGTTTGCGAAGGGGCGCGCGGGCCGCCTCCTTTCATCTTCCAAAGCGAACGGCCAGAGCACGGAGAATTACGCGGAAGAAGAATGGATGGAGAAGCGCCACGCCTCCAGGCTGCTTCGAATTTATGAGAAGGGCATCAGGCCCGGCTTAAAGGGTTGGTATTTAACCGCAGACCTGAGCAGGATGAATCTGGCGCTGATGCGCGAGATGCTTCGTTCCATTCGCCGCCGCGCGCGGCAGTCCGGCCTGAAAGCGCTGCCCGTCATAATCTCCAACCACTCGAAAGACATCAAAGACTTACGTCTCATAGACCGCTTCATCAGCGAGATTGCAAAGGCCGAAGACATACGCTTCCTGATACAGACAGAGCTTGTGGAGAAACTTGAACAAGGCGAGTTCCCAATTAGAAAGGCAGGTCAGTACCGCCTGCGGTAGCGGGCGGGTCGTAAGTCTAAGCTTGAGACCCGCCCGGCTTAAGCAGGCGGTACTGACTGGTTAGTAAGCCTTTCTTTCCAGTCCTTCGAGTACACGGACTTTGAGTAGACCGTAATTCCCTCTCGCGCCAGATTCAACATTTCGTCGAAAAGTCTCACGGCGTCCGCTCTGAAGAAGTTCATGCCCTTGATGTTCAAATCCAGGCAGGCTTCCGCGCTGATGTGCTTCTTGATGTAAGCGGGCACGTCATGCACTATCTTTCGCATGTCGTGCGCGTAGGTTCGGACAGTCTCCGTGCGTCCTTCGTAGTTGACACACTCGACCTCGAAGATTCGGTCATGATAGACGCGCACGGGGAATGAATCCTTGAGCGCGTCGTCCGTGCAATAGACGAAGGAGAGATTTCTGGTAGAGACGCCCAGGCCCACTATCTTCGCGGCGCATTCGGTGAGCTTGAAGTAAGGGCTGCACACGTCGTAAGGATAAGGCGACTGTTGATGAGTGGCCGTCAACTCTTCAGCCAGAGGGCCTATGGCGCAGACAGATTTCGTAGGGTGCAGGCTCCTGACGGAGCCTCGCTGACGACGCGCAAACTCGTTCAACAGTCCCGTGTAAGACGGAGTGCGCCGTATGTCGAAGCCCCCGCCACGCAACAGATATTCATACGAAGACATGCGAAGGTTTGGGTAGGTAGGAAACAGAACGGTTCCACTTGCGCCTATGACTTCTCGCAGCAGCGAGAGGATGCGGTAGAAAGGAAAGCCCAGGTTGAGACGGTCAACGGAGCTATGAACGTAGACCACATCGCCGCTCTTCAAGAGAAGATGCTCCGTCAGAATTTCCGTGAAATCTTTTTCCGATAACTGCGGCAGCCGCTCCACGCGTGCGCGCTTAATCTTCTTCCCCGCGCGCAAGACCTTCGCAAACGCGCTTGCGGGCAGAATCTTTTCCGCTATCTCTCTAATACTCATCTGGGACTGTCTAAACGATTCGCACCAGGGTCGCGGCCCAGGAATAGCCTACGCCGAAGCCTACGAGCGCGACCGTGTCTCCGGCTTTGATTCTTCCTTCACGCCTGGCGCTCTCAAGCGCAATCGGGATGGTGGACGAAACGGTGTTGCCTGTATTCTCAAGCTCTATATGAAACTTTTCCGCAGGAACTTTGAGCCGCCTTTGAAGTCGCTCCAGCATAAACTTGTTCGCCTGATGCGGGATGACGTAATCAATCTCGTCAAGGCTGCACCCGCACTTCCTCAGAAGCTCGTCCATCACTAGCGGCACAGTTCGCATGGTGAAATTAAATATCTCAGGCCCGTTCATGTATAGATTCCGTGGCGAGCGCCGGTTGCCCTGCTCGTCCTCGCTCTCAATCATTGCCTCGTCGTCGAAGGGGCGGCGCATTCCGCCGACCGGGACTATTAACTTCTCCGCACCACGCCCATCTGTGCCGAAGACGAAAGGGCCTATCAGGTTCGTCTCAGATTCGCTTGCGCCGATGAGGGTCGCGCTTGCTCCGTCGCCGAAGAGAGTCCGAACGCTCTTGTCACGCGCGTTGATGTACTTGCTGTAAGTGTCGGCTGTGATGAGCAGCACGCTACGCGCCGCGTCCGTCTCAATCAAACTTTTAGCCAGCGAGAGGCCGTAAACGTAGCCCGAGCAGCCCTGGTTGAAATCAATCGCGCCGCAATCAGTCCTCAGCCCCAAACGCTCTTGCATGATGCAGGCCGTAGTCGGAAGCAGGTAGTCCGGGCTTTGCGTGCAGAAGAGCAGAAAGTCTATCTCTTCGGGTTGAATCGAACCGCTCTCGAAAAGATGAAGGGCTGCGGCCACGCCTAAATCCGAAGCGCACTCTTCCCTTCCGGCAATACGGCGCACGCGTATCCCTGTGCGCTCCAGTATGACCGAAGGCTCCACGTCGCCGAACTCTTCCGCCAACTGCTCGTTCGTCAACTCCCCGGCAGGCAGGTAAGAGCTAATAGCCTTTATCGCCGCTCTCTTCATCCTGTTAATTCTCAACTCCGCTTTCTTTCAACACGCCTTCCAGGTATTCGGTTAAGGTTCCGAGAGTCGAAAAGGGGCTTTTCTCTTTTGATAAAAGGTTCTCGTCGGTAATCATCACGTCAACGCCGAACTCTGCTCTGACCTTCTCCTCGACTTCCATGATGAAGGTCACGAAATCCAGCGATTCCAGTTTGCCCGACTTGCCGTAGAGCGGCGCGTCCGGCGACTTTTCAATCGTAACTCCGGCAGGCAACTGGTCATTCAAATCGTCCACGGCGCTGTACACTGCGCTCACAATCCTCTCGCGGTTAGACATCAAATCTCTCCTTCCGGCTTCAGAAAAACATTCTAGCCCAGAGGAAGACAATGCCAAAGGCAAGGCAGAAGTCAGCAGTATTTCAGCTTGAAGTTGAGTGTAGAGACTTGAAGTTCAATGCAGAGAGAGATGCAAGAGGGGCGCTGAGAAAAGCTATAACTACTCTGCGCTCTCCTCCGCGTCTCCGCGGTGAAGATTTTCAGCTATCACGTCTCTCCCTTCCCGTCACGGGCCTGCCTCCCGCTCTTGAGAGCATATAAAACAGCAAGCCGGATGAAAGCGCTACGATGCCGAAGTAAAGCAGCATTCCGCTAAATCGCATCAGAGAAGGAGGAAGGGCGGACAGATTGATAAGTATATAAGCTATCCCGCACGCTATCCCCGTTGACATTAAAATTTCTCCAGTCGTTTTGCGTCTGATGTTCACCTGCTTGATTTCCCCCTTGACGATTCTTTGAATGAATAGAAGCCCGCGCGCCCGCTTTACTCAGTGTTAGGCTTAATCTCATTCTTGATTTCCTTGCTCTCTTCGTTTTCAGCGCCCGGAACAAGGCTGCCCAGGGGCTTGTTCTTCTCCAGCTTCTCCGAAGGACTCGAAGGCGCTTCATTCTTTTCTACAGTCTCGCTTTTATATTCCTGATTCTCTGACATAAGAGGTCTTCTCCCTTCCGACTTTCATACTGGCCCGGTGCTTCTGATACAAAACAGCAGCGCTGGGCCTCTTTTTTCATGCCCGACGCTGCTGCAATTTTCACCTTCGCAGGAGTATTTACGTTGCTCGCCGGGATTAATAGTAAGCAAGGATACATCACCTATGGTTGCAGGGTTGTTGCATAACAATTATGAAAGTAATAGTCAAACTGTATTAGTGCTCTGCAATCTTATTCATCAGGAAACATCTTGCAACACTACATGAAGCTCTCCTGCTTTAAAGGTTATCGTTTAAGTGGCATCTATTTGATTGTGTTATAAAGCTAGCGGATGAGCAGCAAGCCACTAAACAAGCAACGATACACAGTCAGCCAGCGTTTGGAGGAGTACGGTGAAGTGGCCCGCAAGCGCTGGCTGAGAGCCTTTGAAGATGCGCTGGTGCTGTATCCTTCCAAGTCTATAGTTCTAGTCGGCTTCAAACAGGAGAAGCGGCTGGACGTTGTCGCAGAGGCGGATGACGGCGGCATGCGATTGATACGCAGTTTCGTGATCCTGGGCGCAAGCGGCAGGTTGGGGCCTAAGATGCGCGAAGGAGATCGTCAGGTGCCTGAAGGAATTTATAGAATTGAATTACTTAATCCCAACAGCCGCTATCATCTCTCGCTGCGCGTCGGCTATCCGAATGAATTCGACAAACGGATGGCTGCGTTGGAGAGACGGGGAAATCTCGGCGGCGACATAATGATACACGGCGGCGATTCTTCAAGAGGATGCCTGGCGGTTGGGGACGAAGCGGCTGAAGACCTCTTCGTGCTGGCCGCAGACGTTGGCCTTGATAATATCAAGCTGATTCTTGCGCCCGTAGACCTCCGCGTTCGTGATATGCCTCAGACTGACACTCCCCTTCCACACTGGGCCGACGAGCTTTACAGGGCCATCAAGTCAGAGCTTGCGAAGATAAAATAGAAGCTTTAGCTCGCACGGGGCGCTCATTGCGCTTTGGGCAAAATTCTTTGACGGCGCTCGCCGCGAAGAACTAGAATAAGATTAGTAAACCCCCTTGCAATACATACAACTGCTAACATCATGGATAACCTGTCTCTGAAAGAATTTGCTGCCATTGTCAATGGCCGTCTGTCAGGAAACTCCGAGGCTGATGATATTGTAAAGGGTATCAGTACGGACTCAAGAATAATTCAGCAGAATTCGGTTTTCTTCTCTCTGCGAGGCACTCAGCATGATGGTCATGAATTTATAGCCGAAGCGATTAACAACGGCGCTGTCGCAGCAGTCGTCTCGCAGGATTGGTTTGAGCAGTCCGCAGTCTCGCCTGAATATCAATTAATTATTGTCAGCGACCCTCTGGAAGCTCTGCATTTAACCGCCTCCTGGCGGCGCGAAAAATTTGCAGGGAAAGTTATAGCGATTACGGGCAGCAACGGAAAGACTATTGTTAAAGACGCTCTGGTTCATCTATTAAATCAGAAGTATCACTGCTTCGGTAATCCTGGCAGCTTCAACAGTCAAATAGGGGTGCCGTTGTCAATCATGCGTATCCCTAACGAAGCGCATTTCGCAGTCTTAGAAGCTGGCGTTTCCGAAGTCGGTGAAATGTCTCTTCACGAACGCATCCTACGCCCCGATTATGGAATCCTCACGAATATAGGCTTGGCGCATATCTCGTCATTCATAAAAAGAGAGGCGATTGCCGAAGAGAAGGTTAAGCTGTTTCGCAACCTTAAAAAAAACGGCTGGCTACTTCTTCCGCCAGCCGACCCGGTTATCGAAGAAGCTATCAAACCTCTCAAGCTAGATTGCGACATCTATCACTTCGGCCACCCACAACGCGGGAAGCTGCCGTACATCAGGAGAGTCAAAACAACTAAACAGGGAGCATCCTTAACGGTTCAGTTTCCTAAAAAAGAGGTCAGCGAAATATCCATCAAAACATTCTCGCGCGAAGTAATCACCAATATCGAGATTGCTATATGCGCCGGATACCTGCTAGGGGCGGGGACTGAAGAGGTCGAGCGAGCCTTTCATGATTACACGCCCGGCATCACCAGAATGGAAGTGTGGCAATCGCCCACGGGCATCACCTTAATCAATGATGCTTGCAGTTCCGACCCGATTTCTGTGATGTCCTCGCTCCAAAACTTGTCTGTCATGAAAAACGGCGGCAAGGGCATTTTTGTATTCGGAGGAATGAGAGAACTAGGCTCTTTGGAGCGCGAAGAACATGAGCATATAGGCGACGCCGCCGCCGAGTGTAAAGTCGATACGCTGATTCTTGTAGGAGACCAGCAGGGACTCGAAGTCACAAAAGAGCAGTTTAAGAAAAAGTCTAAGGGGAAAGAGGTCTACCACGTAAAGTTCCCCGGCGACGTGAAAAACATCCTTCTCAAAGATAAGAAATTAGAGCCGGGCGATACCATATTGCTCAAGGGGCCGCGCAACACAGGGATTGACCGCATCGCCGCTTGGATTATAGAGGCGATGGCCCCTAACCGCTTCTACGTAGACTTGCAGAAGGTGAACGAAAATATTTTGCAGTTCCAGCGCGCGGTCGGCAACAAAACCAAGATAATGGCGATGGTAAAAGCTCTGGCATACGGGAGCGATGCTGGCAGGCTGTCTGCGGAGCTACAGTTTATGGGCATAGAGTATTTCGGCGTCGCCAGTGCGGATGAAGGTAAAGCTCTGCGAAAGGCAGGTGTGGATCAAAACGTCCTGGTGATGATGTGCACGCCGGATGAAGTAGACAAGTTGATTGAGGACAGATTGATTCCCATGATCTACTCGTTCGATATTGTGCAGCCGGTCGCAACTGCTGCCCGGAGACATGAGAAAGTTCTGGATGTTCATATTGAAATCGACACGGGCATGGGACGTTTGGGCGTAAGGCCGGAAGAAGCTGTTAAGCTTGTGGAGGAGATTTCAAACGAAAAGAGTCTTCACCTGGCCGGACTCATGACCCACTTCGCATGCGCGGAAGACCCGCAGAAGGACGAGTTCACCCAACAGCAGATTCAAAGTTTTATAGAAGTCAAAGAGCGTCTCAAAGAGATGGGAGTTTCCAGCCTCATCTGTCATGCTGCGGCGACTGCCGGTTCCGTGCGCTTTCCACAGGCAGCCTTTGACATGGTGAGAATCGGGCTTGGAATGTATGGAATTTACCCTTCGAGCGCCGTCAAGAAGGAAATTAATCTAGACCTTGCCATTGCGTTAGTGAGCAGAGTCATTGAAATTCGTGAGTTAAAAAAAGGCGACACGATTGGTTACGGAGGAACGTTCACGGTAGAAAGGGATAACTATAGAGTCGGCGTCGTGCCGATTGGTTATCACGATGGAGTCCCGCTAAACCTTTCCGGTAAAGGCAAAGTGAAAGTCAACGGCAAGGAATCACAAATCCTGGGTCGCATATCAATGGACTCTATGATAATAGACCTTTCCGATTTGCCGGACGTAGGCGAGGGAGTAGACGTTCTCATCTTTGGCGCACACGGCGGCGATGAAGTCCGGCCCGAAGATATGGCCGAGACTGCTGAAACCATTTCATACGAGCTTCTGGCTCGCCTGGGGCCTCGAATCCAGAGAATTTTCATAACCTCACGCGGACAGGAATCATCAAGTCTCCCCTAGCCATTGCCCGGCCGCTAACCGGAAAGCTGTTCTTAAAAGCTTTGCTTCTGTTTTCCGAAACCCCGTCGCTACTTGCCGGTAGCGACGGGTTTTATCTTTGCAGCCTGGGCTAAAACAATAAATACTGTTGACAGTAAATAGTGTATGGTGTATCTATGTGAACTATGAGAGAGCGTCTGCGGGCTATGAAGGGTAAAAGCTTCATAGGCGTTGCTGAGTTGGCTGCGGAAGCGGCAAAAATCTTGTCCGAGCTTGGTCTCGTACAGGAGCGCGGGACGGTCAGGGATGCGCCCGATGAGCGAACCATTCTCTATTACTTATCGGAAGGACTCATAGCGCCTGCCGAAGATAAACAGGGCACGGCTTCCGTCTTCGGCTATCTGCACCTGCTACAGTTGCTGGTGGTCAAGAAGCTACAGTCAGAGCATCTTCCCATACGCAAGATAAAGGAGCTGGTCGAAGGGCGCACGGAGCGCGAGCTTGAGCGGCTGTTGGGGCGCGATGAAAAACCCAGGGAGAAGAACGAGGCGATTAATTATCTGGAATCGCTCTTAACTTCCAAAGCTTATGCGCCCCGTCAGAGCTTGCCTTCGCTACCGGCTTCGCCCCAACCGTCGCCGCAGCAAAGACAGCAGGCGGGCGGCAGCAGTTGGGCCAGAGTCGAGATTGAGCCGGGGCTGGAGTTGCACGTTCGAGATGATTACGAGCCGCCCAGAGAAGCAAGGAGGTTGCAGCGACTGGCGGACACAATCATTCAAAGCATTAGCCGAGGGCTAGGAAAGCAAGGAAGGTAAATTTATGAAGATAGTTCCTAAGATAGAGTTCCTTTTGGAGAGAGCGCAGTTGGAAGCGGGACGAGACCAGACCGTGGACGTGCTCGTACGCATTACTCCGCCCGACACCGATTCCGTCATAGGCCGCCGCCCCAAACTTAACTTCGGCATAGTGCTGGATCGCTCCGGCTCCATGGGCGGCGAAAAGATGGAGCGTGCGCGCGAGGCAGCAAGCTACTGCATAGACCAGCTTCTTCCAGTTGACCGCCTGAGCCTGGTTATCTTCGACGACGTGATAGAAGTTCTCATCCCCAGCCAGCTTGCCGAGCACAAAGCTGCCCTCAAAGAACGGCTGGCGCACATATACGCGCGCAACTCCACTGCCCTGCACGAGGCATGGGTCAGGGGCGGCATGCAGGTGAGCGAGCATCTGACGGACGGAGCGATTAATCGCGTCCTACTGATTACGGACGGGCAGGCGAACGTAGGTCTCACCAACACGGACGAGATAGTCACGCAGGCTATGGGACTTTTTCAGAGAGGCGTGAGCACTTCCACTATCGGCATAGGCGAGGATTTTCAGGAAGACCTGCTGATGCCTATGGCGCAGTCTGCGGGCGGCAACGCCTGGCACGTCAAGCGCGCCGAAGACTTGCAGCGCATCTTCTCAATCGAGCTTGAAGGATTGATAGCGCAGGTCGCGCACACTGTAACTCTGGGGCTTATCCCTTCCGACGGCGTTAGACTTTCGGACGTGCTCAACGATTTCGAGATGAACGAGACTGGGCGTTATAAGCTGCCGAATCTACAGGCAGGCTCAAGCGTAGACGTGCTGGTGCAGTTGAGAGTTCCGGCGCAGGCCGCAGGCACGAAGCGCCACCTTTTAGACCTGCGCGTAGGCTACACGCCGCAGGAGGCGGCTTCGGCGGAAGTCGTCAAACAATCGCTTGAGGTAGAGTTTGCTGAAACCTCAAGTGTAAAAGCGCTGCCCGTCAACGAGGAAGTGGAAAAGGTTGTGCGTATGCTGATGAACGCACGCGCACGGCGCGAAGCTATGGCGCACATGGATCGCGGCGATTACGTCATGGCTAGACAAGTCGTCACCTCCGCACTGAGCGCTTCAATGCCTCTTTTCAATAGCCCGGCAGCGACGCCAGAGGTGATGGAAGAGCGCCAGCAGTTAGAAGAGATTGAAAGCTCATTAACCAATCGCAGCGAAGACAAGATGACGCGCAAGCGCCTCTTCTACGAATCCTACCTGCGCCGCAACAGCAAGAGGCAATAGATACAAAATCGCACGCTTGCAAATAGAAGAGGGAAGCCGTTAAAAGCTTCCCTCTTCTATTTTATTCAGCGCCTCTCTCCGATGCGCTTATTTACACTTGCTGTAACCGCAGTCGCGGCAGAAGTCGCAGCCGGAGGCATGCTCCAACTGGCCGTGGCATTCAGGGCAGGAGCCAATCATATTGGACATGGTGGGCAGCGCGGTCGCCGTGGCGGCACCGACTGTAGCTATCGTTTCAGACTGCGCCTTGCCTGCGGCACGCGCCGAGTCCGGCTGTCCAGCCAGTCTGCGGCTCGTAAGCATGATGCATTCCGCAACGGCCTGTTCGGGCGAAGTCAGCAGGCGCTCGTTGAACCAGACGGCGTGCGTGCCCGTCACCTTGTTCAAGCTTCGCGCCACCTCCGTAGCATCGAACCCGCCGCGCAGCATCTTGGAAGCGAGCAAGCCCACACCGCCAGAGATGGGGCCTGTGGCGAATACTTCCTGCACCACCTTGCCGTTGTGATTGACCGTGACGTAGAGATTCTGGCCGTCGAAGGGAATCTGCCAGGTAGCGCCGCGCAACTCGCGCGGACGCTCTATGCGTACGGCAGGCTCTTCGCTTACAAGCGAGGTCGTGACATGCGCCGCGTCTTCGTGCGTCGCAGGCGGCTCGTCAATCACTTCGGCTGTGGCTTCCGTGTTGCAGGCCAACTCGCCCTTCTCCTTCTCTTCCTGCTTGATGGACGTTAGCACCTGTCCTTCGCGCGAGCCGTCGCGGTAATAGCTGACGGCCTTGCACCCAAGTTGTCGCGCCAAGCGATAAAGGTTATCGACATCTTCTACAGTGTCTGTGGTCGCGCCGTTGCAGGTCTTTGAAACCGAGTTGTCCACGTTGCGCTGCGCTGCGGCCAGCACATGCACGTGCTGCTCAGCAGAGATTTTCATGGCCGAGATGAAGTAGGGCGGCAGTTCCGCTTCGTGCTCTACCACGTAAGCAGCCGCCACGTTGATTGACTCCTGATCCGTCTGATCCACCTTCATGCCGAGCGCTTCGGCAGCCAGCGTGTGAACGTAAGTGCGCGTCCCCAAAGTGTCTTGCCTGACATAAGCCCAGGAGAAGTTCGGCTCTACGCCGCTTGAAGTCTCTGCCACGAGCGAGATGGTTCCCGTTGGAGCAATCGTCGTTACCTCGTAGTTGCGCGGCGTAAGCTTTACAGAGCGCGGAATGCCTATCTCTTCGTAAAGAAATTTCGCGTAAGCGTCGCGGTTCGGCTCCAATTCAGGGAAGACGCCCTTTTCTTCACCAAGACGAACGCTCTCTACCCAGGCTTCGCGCCGTACGAATCCCATAACCTTGTCCATCAGGTCAATCGATTCGGACGAGCCGTAAGTAATCTTTAGATTCAAGCAGAGGTCTGCGAAGCCCATGATGCCAAGACCAACGGGTCGCGTGCGCTTTACGACCTCTTCAATCTCAGGCAGAGGCCAGGTGCATGTGTCAATCACGTTATCAAGGAAGCGCGTGCAGAGATGCGTCACCTCTCTCAGGCGATCCCACTCTATGCACTTGTCCGGGTCTGTGCCGTCTTCCGTTTTCACATAAAACTTGGCGAGGTCAATCGAGCCGAGGTTGCACGAATTAGAGAAGTGCAGAAACTGTTCGCCGCAAGGGTTGCAGGAGTAGATAGGCCCCATAGAGTTCATCATGTGATTATGACGATTGACTTCATCAATGAAGGCCACGCCCGGCTCAGCATACTTGTGCGCGCTGGCAACGATTCGATTCCAGATGTCGGGCGCGTAGACCATGCCCGGACGAGGCGGCTCTTCGCGCACGCAGTCCGACAAGTCCGCCTGCTCGAACGAAGCCCTGTCGCGGAAGGTCACGGTCGAGCCATCCCGCCTGCGATAAATCGCATAGTCTCCCTGCTGCACAGGATCGTGGATGGGTTCATTCCACGGCTGGCCGTTGAACTCAAGCTGGAACCACTCGTTGTTATCTACGGCTTCAAGAAATTCGTCCGTTACGTTCACGGAGATATTAAAGTTCGTGAGAGAGTGCTGGTCGTTCTTGGCATGAATGAAGCGCAGCACATCTGGGTGCGTCACACGCATCATCCCCATGTTCGCGCCGCGACGCACGCCGCCCTGCTTAACTACATCCGTCACCTGATTGACGATGTTCATGAAAGAAACAGGCCCGCTCGCCACGCCGCGCGTTGAGCTGACCATTGCGCCTGCGGGTCGCAGGAACTCATAGGTCATGCCCGTTCCGCCGCCCGTCTGGTGAATCGTCGCTGCGGCTTTAGCATGATCCATTATCCCTGAGATTGAGTCCGGCACCTTGAGCACAAAGCAGGCCGCTAGCTGACCGTTGACTTTACCGGCATTGACAAGGCAGGGCGTGTTCGGAATGAACTCTCGATTGAGCATCACGTCTGACATGGCTGCATAGAACTCGTCACGCTTCTGCGGGTCTGTCTCTGCGAATGAAACGTGGCCCACGACTCGCCTGACAATATCGGGCCATTCTTCAATGGCGCGACCCTGCGCGTCCTTCAGGCTGTAACGCTTGCTGACGACGCGCTTGGCATTGAGTCCTAGAGGGGTTCCCTGACGCTTCTGTTCGACGGCGGGAGCGGCCTCCGGCGAAGCCGCGTTGTTCTGTGTGTTCGGGTCAATGGCGGTGCTCATCTCTCATCTGCCTTTCTCGCGCAGTTTCAGTCCGCACGAGGCAATAGTAATCAATGTCAAAAGTCAGGGGCGCACGGGGTTCTATGCCCCGAGCCTCTCTTCTTAAGATGTGGTTCGGATACGACGGTTGGCTTATCTGAAGTGACGGAAATCCGTCCCGGAAGAGCGGCCCAGTTGTCGCCGGGGCTTCCGTTTAGGCCCGCCTCCATCCCAAGCGGAGCGGAATATACTCCTTTGTTAAGACAATGTCAATATATTGTGCCTATCTTTTTTTTCAGTGCAATAGAGTGTATAAGCTAAGAAATTACATCAACATTTAGAATGAGCTATTTACGCCCTCTTAACTCCTGCAAACGGCCAACGTTTTGCGGTCTCAAGCATCTGAAAAGAACTGTATCGGTTAGAAAGTAGAGCGATAGATTTTGAGCAGCAAGCGGGAACACAAGGACATACTTATTCACGGAACGGCAGCAGACAGCACTGTGCGCTGCATGGCTGCCGTGACTACAAATCTGGTGGCCGAAGCGGCGCGCCGTCACAAAACATCTGCGACGGTCGCAGCCGCGCTAGGGCGCACGCTGACTGGCACACTGCTTTTAGGCTCAAGCCTGAAAGAGCTTGACCGTCTGACGGTGCAGATTAGCGGCGATGGGCCAGTGGGCGGCATCACTGCGGAGTCTAACGCGCGAGGGCAGGTGCGCGGCTACGTGCGTAACCCTGACGCTCATGTTCCGCTCAACGAGACGGGCAAGCTGGATGTTCGCGCCATAGTAGGCTCTGGCATGTTCTACGTCACGCGCGAGTCCGGCTATGACGTTGGTCTTTACAGAGAGCCGTATAGAGGCTCTGTGCCTATTGTCTCCGGCGAGATTGCGGAAGACTTCGCATACTACCTGGCGAAGTCTGAGCAGATTCCTTCCGCCGTGATGCTTGGCGTGCACGTACGAGCCAACGGCCTTGATGACGAGTACGTTTCGGCTGCGGGCGGTTTGATGATTCAGATTATGCCTGGCGCGGATGAGAAAACGGTCGCGGCGATTGAAGAGAGCGTGAGCCGCACGCCGCAGACGACCGTGATGATACGCGAAGGCGCAAGCCCGCGTGACTTATTGCACACCGCGCTCGGCGACATAGATTTTGAAGTGCTTGAAGAAAGAGATGTGAGCTTCGCCTGCACGTGCTCTTACGAGCGAGCCATCTCGCTCATCTCTTCAATTGAAACGGCGGAGCTTGAATCAATGCTGCGTGAAGACAAAGGGGCTGTGATGAGTTGCCACTTTTGTAACGAGACCTATCGCATTGATGAAGCAGAGATGAAGCGGATTGTCAGAGAGAGCGCTGCGTGATGATGAAGAAGGCGCTCTCGTTACTTCGTCAGTTGAGCGCGCTTTATCTCTTCTATCCTTCTCAAAGCATCCTGTAGCTCTCTGTCTTCCGGGCTTGTGTTGAGTTGCGGTCGCTCAGGCTTCTTCTTCAAAAGCTTAACGGCTACGTAGCCTACAAGAAGAATCGCGCCGAGCCAGATGGCGTACTGCGCTATTGAGATGATTGCGCCGAAGAGCATGAAGCCTCCGAAGGCGGCCAGGAAAAGAACCACGGCGTAAAAGAGCAGCTTTGCGGTCTTCATAAACTCACCCCAAAATGCTACAGGGAAGAAGCACGAGTTGCGGGCCTCTTCCCTGCTATTCTTTCATACCTCCCGCATCTTACTTGCTCGGCAGCAGGTCGTAGTTGCCAAGTTCCCGGTTGTGACTGTCGAGCGAACCCATCATGTCGGACGTGTCTTCGAGCATCTGTTTGGTCATGGCTATGGAATCACTGAGTTGCTCGAAATCAAGCGACGAGACGCGCTCCGGCGTAGGCAGCGTGACGACCTGATCGTTGACCAGCCCGAAGAAGTTTTCTATTGACTGCAACTGTCCCTCTACGAGTTTCACTGAACGCTCAAGCTCGCTGAAGGAATTCATGCGGCGCTTTAGAATCTCCACGTTGGCCTGCTGCACTCGGCGCGTGCGCTCATCCGGCGCGCTCTCGACTGCGCGCTCGGCCTGCGTCAATTGGTTCTGCACAGCCTGACGATTAATAGAGCGCAGGTGATTCTTGCGGCGGCGATAAACATCGAGCAAGTCAACGAAGTCTTCCCAGCGCTGATCCAGGCTCTGAATGTTTATGGGAATCTCTTTAGAGCCTGTGAACTTTCTGTAGTTCGAATAAATCTGGTTCTTCATCCAGCGCAGGTATTCTACGGCCTCGCGCTCGCGCGGGTCGAAGCCCTTGATTAACTCTTCGCGCTGGCGCTCGCGCAGGGCGCGAAGGCGCGCCTTCTGTCGATTGTCCACTAGGCGTCGATAGAGCGAACTGGCTGGAACCGCCGCCAGGTAAACTCCCTCTGCGACAAGAGCGGCGGCGAGCGGCGCGACGTGCTGCGTGTAGGCGGCAGCGACGGCAAAGCCTGCCATGCCCCAGAAGTTGACGGGTTCTTTCAGAGCCTCTTTCAGATATTTGAGATCAATTTTTGGTAAGTCCATAACCTTGAAACTTCAAAATAACTAATCCACCAATTGGACGCGAGGGACGCTTACGTTTTGCGCGCACGCTCAAATTCGGCGCGCGTTTCTATTCCGTTCCCTCTTTAATCAATGCGGAGTCTCTGTCGGTTGCGCTCGACTCGCCCTGGGCTGGAAGCGCGCCCGGTTGTGCAGTTCCGGGTGAAAGCAGTCCCATCTCGCGCTTGTACTCAAGAAGCTTGTCCTGCAACTGCATGTCCATGGCCTCGCGCTCTATCTCCTGCATCTGGTTATCAACGCTCGCGGCTGAAAGCTGCATCTTGGCCTCAGCCGTGGCGGCGCGACGATCAATCTTATCGCGCATCTCGTTGAAGGTCGAAGCGTCGTCGCCAAGCTGAAAGGTCTCCATCGTCTGAGCAAGCTGCTCTTGAAGCTTGGCCTGCTTGGACTGATTGATAAGCTGCATGGCTTCAGCCGTGCGGCGCTGCATCTGCAACAGATAGTTGTCGCGCGCCTTGAGCGCCTGTTTGGATGCCGCGCTCGCGTGCTCAAGTTGCTGTGATGTTTTCGACAGGTCAAGCTGCGCCTGCTGCAACTGGCCTATATAAGCCGTGGCGATGTCGTCGCGCCCCATCTTGACGGACGCTTTAATCTTTGAATCCAGGTCAACCACTTGCTGCTCAAGCCGCTCTTTGTTGCGAGAGAGCAATCGTTCGGTTGCCATGACCTGCGTGACGGCGTTGTTTAGCTCCGGCACACGGTCGCGCATGTCGCGTATGGTCTGCTGAAGGATGAGTTCAGGGTCTTCCGTCTTCTCTATAACGCCGCCGAAAAGTGCGCGCATAGAGCGTTTGAGCCTACTCCACAATCCCATCTTCTACCGTCTCCCTCCAGCCGACTTAATTACAAAAACCTTTCGCAACCGGGGCGCTCCCTCATGAAAGCTGCGGGAAGCCCTCTGATTGTACGACGCAAAGCCTCGCGCGGTTGCAGTTTCCAATCAGAATCACGCGTTCTCTGATTTGAAGTATAGCAGGAACCGCCTGCGCCCTGCCAGATTAGAAAGTCTCAAGTTCCAAGTCCCACGCCCCAAGTCTAAAAACGTAAGACTCTTTCTTTTGACCTGGGACTTGAGGCTTGGAACTTTGGACTCTAATTTTTCAGCTTTTCGCGCAGGGCCGCAGACTTCTGCTCGACGCCTTCGGCCAGCTTTCGTTTATGCTCCTGAAGCTTTCCTCTTAAATTTTCATCCGAGAGAGCCAGGATTTCGATGGCGAAGATGGCCGCGTTGGTTGCGCCAGCTTTTCCGATTGCCATAGTCGCTACTGGAATTCCTGCGGGCATCTGCACGGTCGCATACAGAGCGTCCACGCCGCGCAGCGCAGAGGCGTCCAGAGGCACGCCTATGACGGGCAGAGTCGATTCCGCAGCGACAACTCCAGCGAGATGCGCCGCCGCGCCCGCGCCTATGATAAAGACGCGTATGCCGCGCGACGGGGCTTCCGAGACGATGCGCCTGGTTCTTTCGGGCGAGCGATGCGCCGAAGTCACATCAATCTCGTATCCGACACCGAATTTCTCCAGCGTCTTTCCCGCTTCCGACATCACTTCGAGGTCACTGTCCGAACCCATCAGGATTGAGACGAGCGCGTTTGATTGAGCCATGATTGCTTTCCTTATACGTTACAAATTTTATTCTACGAACTTTCCTATGTCGCGGCGATAATGCATGCCTTCCCAGTGAATGTCACCTATGGCCGTGTACGAGCGCGCCAGCGCGCCTTCAAGCGTCGCGTCTCTGGCTGTAACGCCAAGCACGCGCCCGCCCGCAGTCAACAGGCGGCCACTCTCATCCAGCGCCGTGCCAGCGTGAAAAATCTCTACGCCTTCATGCTGGCACGCGCGCTCAAGCCCAGTAATCAGCGCTCCCGTTTCGGGACGCGCGGGGTAACCTCTCGCCGCCAGCACCACGCAGGCCGAAGCGTCATCGCTCCAGGAGCCGGACACTTCTTTAAGACCGCCGCGCGCGACCGCTTCGAAGATTTGAGCCAGGTCGCTTTCGAGACGTACCAGGATGGCCTGAGTCTCAGGGTCTCCGAATCGCACGTTGTACTCAAGCACGCGCGGGCCTTCTTCAGTCAGCATCAATCCTATGAAGAGCACCCCCCGGAACGCAAAGCCATCGTCGCGCGCTCCCTGCAAAGTCGGCTCCACTATCTCCTGAACCGCGCGGCGCAGGGTTTCATCATCGAGCACCTCTTTGTCCGTGATGGCTCCCATGCCGCCTGTGTTGGGGCCTGTGTCGCCTTCGCCCACTCGCTTGTGGTCGCGGGCGGCGGGCATCAAGGCGTAATCGCGCCCGTCAGAAAAAAGCAGCAGCGAAGCTTCACGTCCCGCGAGCGCTTCTTCTATGACTACGCGGCTGGCGGCTTCCGGGCCGACTGCGCCTTTTAACATCAGATTCTTAATCGCATCTTCGGCTTCGCGGCGAGAGCGCGCAACGACTACGCCTTTGCCTGCCGCAAGTCCGTCAGCCTTAACCACGATGGGAGAATCTTCGCCTCCGAACTCGCCGCTTCGCAGAATCTCAAGCGCAGCCGTAGCAGAATCCGTCACGCGATAACGCGCGGTCGGAACTCTGTGACGCGCCATGAAATCTTTGGCGAAAGCTTTGCTGGCCTCAAGACGCGCAGCTTTAAGGCGCGGGCCTGCGATTAACAATCCTCTGCTCTCAAACTCGTCCACGATGCCTGCGGCAAGTGGCGCTTCGCCGCCTACAATCGTCAGTTCAATGCCGCGCTCTTCTGCAAACTGCGCTAGCTCGCGCGTCGCGGTCGCATTCAAAGAGACGCACTCGGCCACACTTGCAATCCCTGCGTTGCCGGGCGCGCAGTAGATTTTCAGAGCCGCACGCCTTGTTCTCTGAAGCGTCCAAGAGAGCGCATGCTCGCGCCCGCCGGAGCCTATGACAAGAATTTTCATCCCTCAAGCCCTTAAAAAGCTTTCCGCCCTGTGTGTTGTCGATTTGAAGCCGGGGCGGATGCTATCACGCGCGGGTCGCGCGCTGTCAAGGCAGGCCCCGCGCTAAAAATCTATGCTCAGATTTTCCGGCTAGACCTTGACACAATTTCGACATAGTTATAATTTGCTTACGTCAATCCGGCAGCTTCAGGCTTGCTGTCTACATTGAAGATAAATTAGGCCCGGAGCTTTAATGAGCCGGGAGGGACTTGCGGCATAGATAGCCTTATGCCGTTACGGAAAGCAGAGAGGCATCCCGACAGGCTAAATCCTCGCAAGAATTTCTTACGATTAAATAGCTGGCTCGCTTGAGGACGAAGGCATCCGTCCCACTCAACAGAGATGCTACGCCACGAGCGCTTATCAGTGGGGGTTATTCATCATGGCACAGACAGAGATAGCGACTGGCTCGAACGGTAAATGGAGCCACACCGACACGGAGTTTGAAGACCGCGCGCTCAACTGCGTAGACTGCGGAGAGAGCTTTATCTGGACGGCAGGCGAGCAACTCTTTTTTCAGGACAAGGGGCTGAGGAACGAGCCTAAGCGATGCAAGCCCTGCAAGCAGGCCAAGAATGAGCGACTGGCGGCCATCGCCGCCGCACAAGCCTCTGGCGTGCGCCAGCGCATAGAGGTCTCTGTGCAATGCGCTCAGTGCGGACAGCAGACGACCGTTCCCTTCTATCCTTCGCAGGGACGCCCCGTTTATTGCCGCTCCTGTTTCCTCTCAGGACGCAGTTCAGAAGCCACCGCCTGAGAAGTAAAGAACAGAAGATAGAGGCCAGAGGTCTGAAGGTTGAGTCGAAAGACAATCGACTCAACCTCCGACCTCTGGCCTCTATCTTTTTGCCCGGTTAATGCTCCAGGTGATAAGGGATGCTTGTGACGACTATACCGCGCTTAAACAGGAGCGCTCCCTTGAGCAGAAGAGAGCTTTGATTGTGCAAGAGATGCTGCCACCAGCGCGCGGGCACAAATTCCGGCAGCACGACCGTGATGACTTCCGTGCAGCCCTGCCTTCTTAAACGATTCAGGTAGCGCAGGAGCGGGCGCACCAGCGAGCGGTAAGGCGAAGGCAATATAACCAGCTTGACGCCCGCGCCCCACTCTTCCCACTTCTCTCTGAGCTTCCGCGTAGCCTCTTCATCAATGTCAACATAAACAGCCCGCACGTTATCATCCGAGATGGCCTTGGCGTAACGAAGCGCGCCTATCACGCCCCTGTGAATGCCTGAGATGGGCACGACCACAGTGTGCTTTATAGGCAGCAGTCGTTCGAGTCCTTCGGTCGTCAACTGTTTCGCCACGCTCACGTAGTGCGAATAGATGGCGCGGAACAGCAGCACCAGGAGCGGGATTATCATGACCACCACCCAGGCACCGTGCATGAACTTCGTGATGATGAGAACCAACAGCACCGTGAAGGTTGCGGCGGCTCCGAGCGCGTTGATGACGATTGACTTCTTCCAGTGCGAAGCTGCGGGCGCATCACGCTCAAGCGCTCTCTGCGACTCTACGGAAGCGTGTATGTCAGCCGTCGCCAGTTGAAGGTCAGGCACATGCTTCACGCCACCGCTTTCATCACGCGTCTTCACTTCAACTCCTTGCTCCACGTCATCCGCAGAAGCTCTCTCAAGCATAAGCTTTCGCTCCCTCAGCCAGTGTAGAACCATCCCCGCCTGGGAAAGCGTGAACGAGAGAAAGACGCCTACGGCGTAGAGCGGAATCAAACGGTTCTCGTCCGCGCCGAAGGCAATCACCAGCAGGCTTGAGAAGAAGGCCAGGATGAGTATGCCGTTTGAGAAGACTAGGCGGTCGCCGCGATTGCTGAGTTGACGAGGCAGAAAGCGATCGCGCGCGAGCAAACTTGAGAGGCGCGGGAAGTCCGCGAACGAAGTGTTGGCCGCGAGCACCAGAATAAGCGTCGTAGTCGCCTGCACCACGTAGTAGAACCAGGCCATAGGCCCCGTGAACATGATGCGCGCAAACTGCGAGATGACCGTCTCCTTCTGCGAAGGATGGACTTGATAAAGATAGGCCATGACGCTCGTGCCCAGAAACATAATCGTCAGAAGCACTGCCATCCAGACGAGCGTGCGCGCGGCGTTCTTAGATTCCGGCGACTTGAAGGCTGGCACTCCGTTTGAGATGGCTTCGATTCCCGTCAGCGCGGAGCAGCCGTTCGAGAACGCGCCCAGGAGCAGGAAGAGCGTGATGGGCTGCGGGCTGTAGCCTTCTGCAAGCTTCAACTGCTCGCCCGGATGCGGAGCCGCCCCGCCTATCACAAAGTAATGAAAGAACCCGTAACCGAGCATGAAAAGGAAGCTCAGCAGGAGGGCGTAGGTCGGTAAGGCGAAGATAGCGCCGGACTCGCGCACGCCGCGCAGGTTCGCCATCGCTATGAGGGCTATGAAGACCAGGCCGAGCGCTATCTTCTGATTGTATACCCAGTCGAACTGTGTGCCCTGCGCGGCTGAAGTTATAGCGGATACACCCGCAGAGATGGAGACCGAAACCGTCAGCACGTAGTCGACCAGAAGCGCCGCCGCCGCTACGAGTCCCGGATACACGCCCAGATTATCTTTCGCCACTATGTAAGCGCCGCCGCCCGAAGGATAAGCAAAGATGGTCTGACGATAGCTAATGGCAACCACTGCCAGAAGCGCGGCGATGCCTACGGAAATCGGTATGACGTAGTTGAAGGCTTTCAGTTGGCCTGCGGCGACGGCCACGGCCAGGACGAGCAGTATTTCCTGCGTCGCATAGGCCGTGGACGAAAGCGCGTCGGATGAAAAGACCGCGAGCGCAGTCTTCTTAGTTAATCTTTCATGAACAGCCTGCTCGGTCTTCTTCGGACTACCCACTAGCAGGCGCTTAACCGATGTTGCCACTTTTCTCCCTCCTCCGAGCGAATGGAAATCCGCTCACACGTTTCGCGCAGAGAGAGAGAGAGAACTGAACTGTTCTTCGCACGCAAAGAAAAAGGGCGCACGAGCAACCTTTTGGCTCGCGCGCCCTCCGAAAAAAACTTTGCGGCGATTGTCGCCCTTCCAATAAGCCTGCGAGGTTAGCTGACGGACTCGAACAAGGAAGTGTTCTACGTGAAAGCCGAAGCGCGCAACAGCTAAGTACGCGCGTTTCACGATTCGCCCCGTGCCGTCGCCTGTCAACAAGCGACGACGTTGGTTCCCCCGCGCTGCTCGTCTCTCCGCGCTAAACCTGGTCAGACGGCGCGAGCAGCCTCGGCAGACAAATTATCAAAGAAGAAGTCTGAAGAAATTCTACGCCCGCTTTCTCGTGAAAGCAATCAGCGCTCAATTAAATCTCGTCAACCGCCGACGTGAACAGTCGGACGACGCTCAGGGTCTTTCTCGGCCTGTCGCAGGACTTCGTGCGTGACGGGCGCTGTGTCGCCTTCGCCGAAGGCTATGTACTTGAAGATATAGACGAGCGGG
>JACVRN010000013.1 GCA_014534425.1 Pyrinomonadaceae bacterium | reverse complement strand
AGACCATCGCCACGTCCCTCTTCTGCGGCGGAATGTCGTTGACGCGCTCTCCGCCTATCAGGATGTCGCCCGAGCTGACCTCTTCAAGCCCCGCGAGCATACGCAGGCTGGTGGTCTTGCCGCAGCCAGAAGGCCCCAGCAGCACCACGAACTCGCCGTCCTCAACAGCAAGGTCGAGCGCGTCCACCACCACGGATGAGCCAAACGCCTTCGTCACCTTGAGGAACCTTACGTCCATCCCTTAGCCCTTCACAGCGCCCAGAGAGAGGCCGCGCACCAGATAGCGTTGGACGGCCAGGGCAAAGACCAGTATGGGCATCATGGCGACCGTGGCGGCTGCGCTCATGACTCCCCATTTAATTTCGTATTGAGTGACGCGCCCGGCTATGCCTACGGGCAGCGTCATGGCCGCGTCCGTTTGCGTCAGGACGAGCGCAAAGAGAAACTCGTTCCAGGAAATGATTAAGCAGAAGACGGCTGTGGCCGCGAGACCCGGCGCAACCAGAGGCAGCACTACTCGCCAAAGCGCGCCGAGGCGCGAATCACCATCCACGCGCGCGGCCTCTTCCAACTCGCGCGGAATCTCGCCGAAGAAGCCGCGCATCATCCAGACCACGAACGGAAGATTAAAGGCCGTGTAGACTATGACGAGCGAAAGACGCGTGTCCAGCAAACGCACGTCCCGCATCATCAGAAAGAGCGGAATGACTGTGACAATCGGCGGAAACATGCGCGTCGAAAGTATCCAGAGCGCAAAGTGTTTGTCCAACCTGCGAGGAAGGCGAAAATGCGACAGCGCGTAAGCCGCCAGAGTGCCCAGCAGCATGGCGCAGGCGGTCGCAAGCAAAGAGACTATGACGCTCGTCAGAAGATACTGGCCGAAGGAACGAGTGCCGAAAGCGTCCGCGTAATGCGCGAGCGTAGGATTAAACGCGACCCACTTCGGCGGCATGCTGAACTGGTCAATCTCCTTCTTCAAAGAAATTGTCATCATCCAGTAAACAGGCGCGACGGCAACCACCACTGCTGCCAGAGCGAGCGCGTATCTTAAAATCCGTGTGACGAAATCTTTTCTCATGCCGTCTCCTGCTTCTGTAGGAGTCGAATGTAGACGAGGCTGATGGCGTTCGTCACTATCAGAAGCACGAAGGACATGGCCGCCGCGTAGCCGAAATTGCCGAAGCGAAAGGCCGCGCGATAGATGTAGAGGCTGATGGTTTCCGTGGCGAAGCCAGGGCCGCCTTCTGTCAGGATAAAGATTTGGTCGAAGACGCGCAGCAAATCCATAGTCCTCAGGAGCAGCACAATCAAGATGGCTGGCTTCAGTAGCGGCAGCGTGATATAGCGAAACGTCTGCCACGTGCTTGAGCCGTCAATGCGCGCGGCCTCGTACGGCTCCTGCGGGATGGCCTGCAATCCTGCGAGCAGTATCAGAAAGACGAAGGGCATCCATTGCCAAACATCAACCGCTATCACAGAGAGAAAGGCCAGGCGAGGGCTTGCAGTCCACGTCAGGCTCTCGGTGTTGAGGCCCAGGCTCTTGAGAGTCCCGTTGATTGCTCCGAAGTTAGGGTTGAGCGCTAGCCGCCACACCACGCCCACGACTACGGAGGGCAGCATCATAGGCACCAGCAGCGCCGCACGGAAAACCGAGCGCCCGCGCATCTCCTGATTCAAAAGCACCGCGAGCAGAAGGCCCAGCAGAAACTCAAAGCTTAGAGCAACGACGGCATAAACGAGCGTGTGCAAGAGCGCGCTCAGGAAAAAGCCGTCCGAGAAAAGCCGCGTGAAGTTATCCAGAGACCAACGCGCGCCCGCGCCCGTTCCTGTTTGCAGGCTCACTCTGACGGCATAAACGAGCGGGTAGATTGAGAGCGCCAAGAGAACAAGCAGCGTCGGCGCAAGCAGAAGAAATGGAAGCGCACGCTCGCCTCCAGACGAGAAGGAATTGTTTCCGTGAAGCCTCTGCACGTTGAAAGAGTGGTGCGCTTTACTTGCGCTCGACTATCTTCATAATCTCGGCGTTGGCCTGGTTCATGGCGTCTTCGGGCGAGAGTTCGCCGCTATTGGCTTTTGAGAGAAAGATGCCGAAGGCGTTCTCTATCTCGTTCCAGCGAGGCGTGCGCGGCCTCGGTCTTGAAGTCTCAAGCGAGCGCAGTTGCACGGGGTAGGTCGGAAACTTTGCCACAAGCTCAGGGTCATTGAAGACGGAGCGGCGCGTGGGCGGATTGCCGCGCAGGGCGGAGCGCTTCAGTTGCTCTGCGCTCGTCACCCAGACCAGAAAGTCGAAGGCCGCTTCCGCATTGCGCGCGTCTCTGGGAATAGCTATCAGCCAATTGCCTATCTCAGCCTGTCCGGGCTTCGCAGCGCCCGGCATAGTCGTGAACGCCATCTTGCCTATGACCTTAGACTTGTTCGGGTCGCTGAAGGCCGCAATCCAGGCGGGCCAGTTGATGCTCATGGCGGCTGTGCCCTGCAAGAGATGCGCCGAGACCTCATCGGCATTGAAGCTCGAATAGCCGGGCGGCGCGCTCTTTCCAAGCTCAAGCATGAAGCGCAAGGCGTTGATGCCTTCGGCGGAGTTAACGGTTGCGCGCCCTTCGGCGTCGAACATCTCCGCGCCGAAGGCCCAGAAGATTGGCATGAAGTCAGCTACGGCGGCGTTCCCTTGCGCCGCGCGCATCACGTAGCCGTAGAGACGACCGCCGCCGGGCGCGCCCGTCATCTCGCGCTCGCTAATGACGCGCGCGGATTGAAGCACGTCCTCCCAACTCTGCGGCTCCTTCAGTCCGTGCTTTTCAAAGATGTCCTTGCGATAGAAGAAGAGTTGCGAGTTGCCAAGATAAGGAAGCGCGTAGAGCGTGCCTGTAGAGTACGGGTGACGGCAGAGCGCAAGCGATGTCTGCACGAAATCATCGTCCGGCCCCGCCAGATTTTTCTTCTTGTAAAGCGGCATCAAGTCCGCGAGGTACTCTTCGCCAGCAAAGCGCGGGAACCAAGGGTCGTCCAGCATGATTAAATCATACGCGCCCGTCCTGGCGCTCAAATCAACCAGTTCCTTGTCGAAGAGATTACTGTAAGGAAACTCTACTATGTTGATGTGCACGCCGGTCTGCGCTTCATAATCGCGCGCGGCCTGCTTCAGAGCATCGCCTTCCACTCCGGCGTTGACGGCGAGCGTCAATTGTTTTCCGCCTCCGCCGCTATCTCGCCCGCAGGACGCGGAGAGCAGAGAGATGAAGAGGATGCTGACGAAGGTGAACGTGATGGTCTTTAAGCGAAGAGGTCTTTTAAGCATGAAGAGCTACAAAGGCGCTGCGTGTTTTCGGAAAGCAGCTTATAGTAGCTCTTCTCACTCAGATTTGCATAACCTTTCCGGCTCTCTACTCCATCCTGAGTGCTACGAGCGGGTCGACTCTGGTTGCGCGGCGCGCGGGGATGAAGCAGGCCAGGAGCGCTACGGCCATCAGGATGAGCGGCATGAAGACGAAGGCCGCAGGGTCTGTGGCGGTTATGCCGAAGAGCAGGCTTGCGACGATGCGCGTCAGGATGAAGGCTCCGAGCAAGCCTGCGCCTATGCCTAAGAGCGTGAGCTTTAAGCCCTGGCTTAGAACCATCTTCAAAACATCGCTTGCGCCTGCGCCGAGCGCCATGCGTATGCCTATCTCTTTCGTGCTCTGCGCCACTGTGTAAGAGATGACGGCGTAGATGCCCGTCGCCGCGAGCAGCAAAGAGATGCATGCGAAGATTGTAACCAGAATCAGATTGAAGCGCCGACCGGCCACGGTCATAGCCATGAACTGCTCCATCGTACGCACGTTTGAAGTCGCCACCTCATTGTCCACCCCGCGCACCTGGCGAGTGATAACGGTTGACATGGCAAGCGGGTCTGAAGACGTACGCACTACGAGGCTCATGTTGTTGGCTAGGAAGCCGACCGTGCCTTCCTGGCTCTGGGCCACGGGCGCGTAGACGGTCGGCACCGGGTCGTCCAAGAGAGTGTTGTGCTTGACGTTGCCTACGACGCCCACTATCTCTACCTCTCGCCAGGGCGCGGGCGATGCGTCGTCAATCTTCAGATGCTCGCCCAGTGGATTGCCGCCGGGCCAGAAGCGGCGCGCGAGCGCTTCGTCTATGACGACGACCGGAGTCGTGCGCGCCGTGTCATGCTCGTCGAACTCGCGCCCCTTGAGGATGGGGACGCGCATCAGTTGAAAGTAGCCCGCGCTGACCCAACGATTCTGAGCGGCGGGCACCTCTTCGGGCTTCAGTGGCGGGCGACCCGTGATAGTAAAATCCGCGCGCACGTTTGAGCCACTAAGCGGCATGACGGACGCTACGGCGACAGCCTCTACGCCCGGCAACTCTCTGACGCGCGGTGCCAGCTTTTCATAAAAGGCGTTGACCGCCTCCGGCTTCTTATAGCGCGCGGGCGGCAGAGAGAGTCGCACGGCTAGCACGTTATGCGCGTCGAAGCCGGGGCTGACCTGCTGCAATCTGAGGAAGCTTTTGATGAAGAGGCCCGCGCCGATTAAGAGCATCACGGAGAGAGCAACTTCCAGCACGACCAGCAGGCTGCGCGTGCGCTTACCTCCCGCGCCTGCGGTCGTCTCGCGCCCCGCGCCTTTCAGTTCACGGTTGAGGTCAACCTTCGAAGCGTTGAAGGCTGGCATCAAACCGAAGATGATTCCCGCCAATAAAGAGAGAAGCAGGGTGAAGCCAAGCACTCGCGCGTCGATTACTACTTCTCTTGCGCGCGGAAGATCCGCAGGGCTGAGCTTGAGAAGAAGGTGAACGCCCCACCACGCCAGCAGAAGGCCCATTGCTCCACCCGCCAGCGAGACCATCAAGCTTTCCGTCAAAAGCTGTCGCACGAGCACAAGGCGAGTTGCGCCTATAGAGACGCGAATCGCCACTTCACGCGAGCGGGCGCTGGCACGCGCGAGCAGCATGTTCGCAAGATTGGCGCAGGCTATGAGGAGCACGAGCGCGACCGCGCCGAGCAGCATCAGTAGCGGCTTATGATAATCGCCCACAATCTCGTCTTGCAGCAGCAGGACTCTAGGCGCGGTCTTCTTGGCGTTGGCCTCCATATACTGCTCACGAAGACGCGCGTTAATCTGCGCCATCTCGCTCTGCGCCAACGCGAGCGATGCCTCCGGCTTCAGCCGCGCATAGACCCTGAGAAAGTTTGAATCTCGCTCAGTGCGTCGCGCGTCAGTCTCAAGAATGAGCGGCACGGCAATCTCTGCGTCCGCGCCCGGAAAGATGAAGTCGAGCGGCAAGATACCTGCGACCGTGAACTCGTCGCCGTTGAGCTTTATATTGCGGCCCACAAGATTCGGGTCGCCGCCGAAGCGTCGCTGCCACAAGCCATATGCGAGAATTACTACGCGAGGGCTTTGAGGCTGACCGTCTTCGGGAAGAATCGTGCGGCCTGCGACCGCTTCCACGCCGAGCATCCTGAAGGCATTCGCCGTGATGCGTACGCCTTGCAGCCTTTCCGGCTCGCCTCCTTCCGTGAGGTTCGCGTTCCAGTTGGCGAAGGCCGTCATCTCAGAGAGCGTGCGCGTCTGCTCCCTGTAATCAATGAAGTCCGGGATGGAGAAGAAAGCCTTGTCGCGGTCTGTGCGCGTTGACCAAATCCAGACGAGCTTCTGCGGCTCCTTGAAGGGAAGCGCACGAAGCAAGACCGTATTGACGAGGCTGAAGATGGCCGTGTTCGCGCCTATGCCAAGGCCAAGCGCCAGTATCGCAGCCGTAGTGAACCCGCGCGCACGCACCAGCACGCGCCAACTATAACGAACGTCCTGCCACATCGCCTCCACCACCTTTAAGAAGTCTAGAGAGTCTGGAGAGTCCTGAGAGTCTTGAGAGTAAACTCGTTCTTTTCTCTCTCTAGTCTCTCCAGACTCTCAGGACTCTCTAGACTGTTTTTAATGATTAAGTCTTGGAAGGGCGGAGCTTTTTTGTAGCAGGGTTGCTTGTTTTGAAGGCGGCGCGAAAGGCTGCGGGCGTGGTTCTCATGTGCAGGCGAAAGGCCGTCGTCATGTGGCTTTGGTCGTAGAAGCCTGCGGCGCTAGCGATTTCCGCCAGCGAGCGGTCTGAGCGCGCAATCTCTCGCGCCGCGTACTCAACGCGAAGCCTGCGAACATAATCGCCTACGGTCGAGCGGTATGCGCGCCTGAAGGTGCGCGCCAGATGCGCTGGATGCACGCCCACTTCTGCGGCCACGCGCGAGAGCGTTAATCCTTCGCGCGCGAATTCTTCGTTCATCAACTCTACTGCGCGCAGAAGCCAGCGCGGGCGAGTCGTTCCCTGCTTCCTCATCGAGTACGAGCGCGAGGCTTCGGCCAGCATCTCTAAAATCAATCCCTCAATCGTCAGGACAGAAGCCGCGTCCATCGCTTGAAACTCGCTGTACACGCGCATAGCCAGAAGCGAGAGTGAGTCGCTTTGAAGAAGCGAGGGACTATTGAGCAGCCTTGAGACGGAGCGCAGGCGTTCCATTCGTCCGGGCTTGATTTCGATAATCAAGCACTGCGCGCCGAGTTGGCCGTACCTGTCCGAATGAATCTCGCCTGCGGGCTTGATGACCAGATTGAAGGGCGCGCACTGACGGGCCTGACGATTGAGCGTCTCTATGAAAGAGCCGTTGAGGACGAAAGAGAGGCTCGCGTGCTCGTGCGCGTGGCTTGGGATGACGAGAGACGGAGCGTGCTTTGTCTCTGTTAAGACAAAGCCTTCGACCTCCGCCGATTTTATCTGCTGGCCTAGAGTGATGGGGCTGAAAGGCATCATGGCTTTTCGGATTTTAACAGCCCTTCCTGACTTTGTGGTAGTTCGATAAGTGGACGCGCCGTGTAAGCGATGCATACGCCGCAGGGTGAGAATAGGATTTTGCGTGGGCGGGCTTCGCGTCTTTAATCATGCGGGTTTACTTGCGCGCACGCTCTTTCTTCCCTGGCGGTATGCTCGTTGCCTTCCAAATCCGGGGCGTATCGTGGATAATCGGCGGAAATATTATGAGCAAAGCAGACGATGACAAGAGAGACGGCGCGGTGGCGACCGCCGAGGCTGCGGATAAGAAGGAGCCTAACGATTTTGAGTTGGCGAAAAAGGCTGCGGCGGGCGACGGCGACGCCTTCGAGCAGCTTTATCGTCGCCACTTCAGGCGAGTCTACGCGCTCTGCCTCCGCATGATGGGCGACCCCGTGCGCGCCGAAGACATGACGCAGGAGGTCTTCGTGCAACTCTTCAACAAGATTGGGAGCTTTCGCGGAGAGTCTGCCTTCACCACCTGGCTGCACCGCATGACTGTCAACTTGGTCTTAATGTACTTTCGCAAGGCCAGCACCCGCAGCGAGCTTTTGACCGAAGAGGGCGAGACGCCCGTGCAGATTGTGCGCGGTACGGAGAACCCCGAAAGCATGCCGGTCGTCGACCGCATAGCCATAGAGCGGGCCATAGCACAGTTGCCGCCGGGCTATCGCTCGGTTTTCGTCCTCCACGACGTTGAAGGCTACGAGCACGATGAGATTTCCAAGATGATGGGCATTTCGGCTGGAACCAGCAAATCCCAGCTTCACAAGGCGCGGCTAAAATTAAGACAGTTGCTCAGGCAACAGGCGGCGCTCAATTAGAGTCTAATGGTGTTATGCAGGTGCTCACCTGATTTACTCGCTAGGAGAACCCCGTAATGGAATGTGATGAGAGCTTAGAACTTCTCTCGGAATTACACGCAGGCACTCTTGAAGAATCAACAGCCCTCTTAATTCGCCGTCATCTGGCGGATTGTCCCCCCTGCTGCGGCGTTTACGAAGACCTTCAAACCATAGTCCTGACGGCCACATCCTTAGGCAAGTCCAATGACCAACTGGAATTCCCGGATGAGAATGCCATCTGGCAGCGAATCACCGTCCGTAGACGCACCACCGTTCACTGAAGCTCGCTTTTTAAGAATCCGATTTTAAGAAACGAACGCGCCGTGTTCGGCTTCCGTGGAAAACTTTTTTCTGCGGGGCTATCCTTCAGGCTTTCTCAGACTCTCTAAAATTAATCAACGAGTTGAGGCAGAGTAATAATATTCCTTCGGTCGTCGTCGCGTAGTGAAGCTTCGCGGCTTCTATCAATGAATAGATAGTATTGGCCTCTACGTTCGCGGCCACCACGGCCTCTTCCAGAGTTATCATCTGAATCCGTTCGGTGCATTCGGCGCAGAACATCCTGGGCTGGTGCCCGCCCTGGCGTATGTACCAGGGTTTGTGATTGTCCCTGGAGGTGATTTGTCCGCTCCTGTGAAATTTCATCTTGTCTCTTCCTACTTCTCCCTGTAAGATTGCGCTACAATAAACTGCAAAATCTGCTGCCCTGGAAGTCCCTTATGGGATTCCCCCTCAGACAACGTGACCGACGGTACAGGTAAGGATGGATAAACATCCTTAGAAATTTCTGAAATTACTCTGAATTATCTCCGAACGGGCCCAGGCGGACGGATATGAACAAGCCAGAAAAACGCTTCTACGAGTTCGGGCGCTTTCGCATAGATGTTGAGGAGCGGCTCCTTTTCTGCGAAGGCGCGCGGCAAAAACTGACCTCCAAGGCATTCGATGTGCTGTTGGTGCTCGTGGAGCACAATGGCCGTCTGCTCACCAAAGAAGACCTCATGAGCAAGGTTTGGCCGGATAGTTTCGTAGAGGAAAACAATCTGGCTCAATCCATCTCGCTGCTGCGGCGTGTGCTCGGCGACAATCCCACGGGCGAAAAATATATAGAGACTGTCCCGCGCCACGGCTATCGCTTCACGGCTGACGTGCGCGCCTTCGCGGATGAGCCTGAGACTTCCGGCAGCGCCCCGGAAAGCAGGCCGGAAGCGACGCTCAAAGCAGAGTCTCAAGGCGCGAGTGGACGACTCGCGGATACAGCTTCACAGGCTTTCCAGCCGGAGATTTATGCTACGAACCTGCCCGTGCCGCTCACGCCCTTCATCGGGCGCAAGGCCGAGATAGCCGCCGTGGAGCGATTGCTCAGGCGCAAGGACGTTCGCCTGCTAACGCTCACGGGGCCGGGCGGCACAGGCAAGAGCCGTCTTGCCCTGAAGGTGGCCGAGAACCTTCGCGCAGAGTTCCCCGACGGCACCTTCTTCGTAGCCCTTGAGCCTATAACCGACGCTGGCCTTGTGGTCTCCGTCATAGCCCAGACGCTCGGCGTCAAGGAAGCATCCGACGCGCCGCTAGCAGAGAGCTTGAAGAAGTACCTGCGGGATAAACGAATGCTCCTGATTCTGGATAACTTCGAGCATGTGGCGGCAGCAGGGCCGCTCGTCTCTCACCTATTGATGTCTGCGCCTGGGATTGTGTTTCTGGTAACGAGTCGCGCGGCCCTGCGCGTGAGCGGAGAGCAGGAGTATCAGGTGCCGCCGCTTCACCTGCCCAACCTTGAGAGCCTGCCGCCCGTCTCGGATTTGGTGCATTGCTCGTCGGTAGCGCTCTTCACGCAGCGAGCGATGGCCGCGAAATCCGACTTTCTGTTGACGGAAAGAAACGCCCGCGCTGTCGCGGAGATTTGCACGCGGCTGGACGGGCTTCCTCTGGCTATAGAGCTTGCGGCAGCGCGCATCAAGCTGCTGCCGCCGCAGGCCATGCTTGTGCGGCTGGAATCGCCCTTCAAGCTTTTAACCGGCGGGACGCGCGACGCGCCCGCTCGACAGCGCACCATGCACGAGACGATTGCGTGGAGCTACGACCTTCTGGACAAGCCGGAAAAATCTCTCTTCCGGCGGCTGGCCGTCTTCCGTGGCGGATTTACTCTGGAAGCTGCGGAGTCAATCTGCAACGCCGAGCGCGGCTGCGGGATAGAGATAGACGAAGGCGTCTCGTCGCTCGTAGACAAGAGCCTGATACAGCAGATAGAGCAGGCCGGTGGCGAGCCTCGCTTTGTGATGATGGAGACGATAAGGGAGTACGGGCTGGAATGTCTGAGGGTCTGCGGCGAGGAGGAGGTTTTCAGAAGCCGCCACGCCAGCCTCTACCTTCAACTGGCAGAGCGCGCGGAGCCTGAGCTTGGCACAACGGAGCAATCGTTCTGGCTGGCTTATCTGGAACAGGAGCACGACAATTTCAGGGCGGCGCTTCGCTGGTCGCTCAGGGCGCGTCAGGCAGAGGTCGCGCTGCGCCTGGCTGCTTCTCTCTGGTGGTTCTGGTATCTGCACGGTCATTACAGCGAGGGGCGCGCGTGGCTCGAAAAGGTGCTGGAGGAAGGCAGAGAGTTGCGAACGACCTTCAGAGACCGCGCGCTGATAGGAGCGGGCGGGCTGGCGTTCCTGCAATGCGAATACTCTCTGTCGGAGAAGCTGCTGGAAGAGGGCCTTGCGCTGGCGCGTGAATTATCCGACCAGGAATCAATCGCTACGGCGCTCCAGCTATTAGGCAGCGTAGCGCGCGAGCGCGGCGATTATGCTCGCTCGATTGAGCTTCATCAGGAAAGCCTCACGCTCTGGCGAGCGCTGAATAACAAGCGCGGCATCGCGCGCTCCTTAAACTACATAGGCTTCGCCTCCTGGCTGCATGGCGACTTTGAGAAAACAACAACCGTCTGTGAAGAAACCCTCGGGCTGTTCCGCGAACTTGGCGACAAGGAAGGCATAGTATGGTCGCTCATGAACATGTCTGCGGTCATGTATTACAGGGCCAGATACGACGTGGCGGCTTCGCTCTGTAGCGAGAGCCTGGCCCAGTCGCGCGAGATAGGATACAAGGAGGGAATCGCTTGGGCGCTGAACATCTGGGGAAACGTCGCGCGGCGTCAGGGACAATTTGAGAGAGGCAAAGCCCTGCTGCGCGAGAGCCTTGAGTTGCATTACGAGTTGCAGGACAGGTGGAGGGTCGCAAGCGTGCTGGAAAGCCTGGCGGCAATCGCCAGCGAGCAGCAGGAGCATGAGCGTTCGGCCAAGCTGCTAGGCTCAGCCGAAGCCCTGCGCGAAGCGGTCGGCACTCCCCTGCCCCAAGTCGAGCATGAAGACAGAGACCATTACCTGAAGACGGCCCGCGAGGCGCTCGGTGAGGAAAAGTTCACCTCACTCTGGCTCGAAGGCCGCACCATGAATATAGAGCAGATTGTCGCCTATGCCTTAAAGTAAATGCAGAGGCGCGCGAATCCTGTCTCGCCTCAGACTATGACTACGCACTAGGGTTAGATTCGCTTTGCTGAAGGAGCAGTATATTGAACAGGCCATCCGGCTCGGGACTATCAAACCCGTAGGACAGGATAGTGCCCTCTGACGTTTCCACAGGCTTTATGAAGGGCGCCGGGGGCGCGAAGATGTTCTTGATGGAGAATTTTTCAGCCCCCCTGTCCGTGATTACAAACCGGTCTTCTGTAGGAGCGATGATAATCGGGTTCTTTAGCCCGCCAGCATCGGGCCGACCGACAGCCCAGAAGCCAAAGTCTCCCGATTGCCTCAGCGAAATCTTGGCTTCGTCGCCTCCGTTAAACTCATACCATGACACTGTGAAATCCATAGGATAATAGTCAACGCAGAGAATAGTAATGTGCTTGGCTTGAAAGAATTTGGGGACAACGAAACCCATGGGCGCTACGAATTGAAGTACGCTTCCGACCCTGATGCTCTCCAAAATACTAGGCATAACTTCCTCCTTTCGGCTTATTGCCATCGCCAATCAATTATAGTGATTTAGAACCGTCACGGGGTTTCCAGGTGCGGTGCTCTCACCCGTAAGTTGATTACACCCGGACAGCGCCGCCAGAGAAGATATGCCTGAAGCAATAAGCTGTCAATAGAAAGAGAATCAACGGCAAGCGTCGCCCGGCATCCTGATAAATGTAAACAGTTCGTTCCACAAAAATCATACTTCCCCCAAACATGGCTCTTAATCTCTAAAGCAGTACTCTGATTAAAAGGGGGAGATTAAGGTCATGGGCGCAGATAGCGAAAGCAACAAGCAGGGCGGGAGCGGTCATTCGGGCGGGACGCGCCAGAAGGGCGGCGAAGGCAAGCGCGGCGACTCCGGCAGCAGGAGCGAAGGCGCTGGCAGCACTAACAAGGGCGAAGGCAGTGGTAAAAAGAGCGGCACGCCCGGCGGCGAACGTCACAGTTAATGGAGGGGAAACTAGAGATGGCTGATAGTCAGAATAAAGGCGCGGGCAATCAGGAGACTATGCAGGGCGTGCTGCGCGACAAACCGAAGGATGCTTCTTCGTTCGCGGATAACCAGTACGCGGGCGATGTGGAGCCGACCGAGACAGAACCCGCCAATGATGCGGGCGGCGCGAACGTCTCCAGACAGGGAGGCGGCACGGATAGCTCAAAGCAGGGCGGCAACACTGGCAGCACACCCAACGCTAGCGGCTGAAGCGGCCAGCATAATGATTGTAGGGGCAGAGGACATGTCCTCTGCCCCTACAATTTTTCGCCCGTCAGGATAGTTCAGGGCGTGACAGAGTTCTTGGCGCGAGGAGTTCCGTTGATGGCTGTGCCGCCTGAGTTGGTGCCGTTGCGTGTGACGCCGTTGTTGTTCGACCAGTTGGACGCAGAACTGCCGCTCACAGCAGCGCTTATCCTCTCCATAGTGTAATAGCCCGTAGTCGATCCGGCGTACCACGCGCCGCCCGACGAGTTGACAAGGTCTACGCGATTTCCACTTGCGTCCTGCAATTCCAGCGTGTCCCCCGTGTTGGCTAAACTGATGCCTGAGACCAGCACGTCAGCCGTCACACTTGTCACTGCCTGAGAGCGCTCTACCAGGAAATAGCCGTTCGCCGCGATGGTGCCCGAAAGGTTATAGGTTTGAGCGCCAGCGTCATCGACTATCTTCCAGCCAGTAAGACTTATGGCGCTGCCCGTGGTGTTATAAAGCTCTATCCACTCGTCGTAGGCTGAGGCCGAAGAGCCTGCCCACGCGACTTCGTTGATGACCACAGCCGGAGCCTGGCTGTAGACTCCATCCGTGTTGTAGTTGTAGGTCTGACCCGTAGAGCTAATGGTGACGGAATAGGTGCTGCCGTCCGTCAGGAAGGTGATGTTGCCTCCGACCCTGACCTTTGAAGACGTGCCGCCGTTTCCGCCTTCGGTTTGCCAGATGGTGTTCATCTGCGTGGCTGCCGCCAAGCGGTCGAGCGTTGATTGTACGGGATGGCCGTAGCTGTTCCCGTCGCCGCAACTGATGACGGCCTGTTCCGGCTTCAAGGTGTCTACGAGCGTCTGATTCGTGGAGGTGTTGCTGCCGTGATGGCCTACGTGAAGGACATCAACGTCGCCAGCGTCCACGGCAATCTTCGTCTCCACGTCCGGCGTAGAGGCCCCGCCTCCGGTTAAATCCGAAGCGATGAAGTAGTCGAAGGTTCCGTACCTCAAGACGAGCGCAATCGAGCGGTCGTTCTCGCCCGTCATAGTCACGTTGCCGTGATTGGTCTGTCCGTTGACGGCTATGCAGGTCAAAATGCAGCCGCCACCTAAATCTATCTGCTGGTTCAAGGTGATGGTCGTGCGTTTTGCGCCGACAGCGTTGACGTAATCCGTATAGGTTTGGGAGGAATAGCTTCCTCCACGGTCATAAGAGGCTATGTTGATGGGGATGCCGCCGTTGATTACTTCGTCTATGGCCCCTATGTGGTCTGCGTGGTAATGGCCTGCCACGAAATAGTCAATCGAGGTGATGCCCAGGGAATTCAGCACTGCGCGAATATCCGTCCCTGAGCCGGTCACTCCGGCGTCGAAAAGCAGCGTTTTCGTCGGGCCTACTATCAGCGTAGAATCGCCCTGCCCGACATCTATGTGGACGATTCTGACTTGTTGAGCTTGGGCGAAGGTGGAAAAGCTCAGGATACACAGCAGGGCGAGGATACAAAGATAGGCGTATTTGTTCATGGATCATACTCCTTCAAAAGCGGTAGCTGGTTGCGGTTGAAGGGCTGAAAGGAAAACTCTCAGCCCGACGAGGGGCTACAAAGGCGATGGATTATACTGTTCAGGATGCTCTTAGTCCAGTCAAAACGGAGGTGCAGCGCGTTGTTAGATATTCACCACAGCCTTATGGAAGCGGGACTGCTGCCCGCAGAGCTACCCGATAATTATAGTTTCAGGAAAGTGCGAGCGCTTCTTTCAGAGATGGAAAAGATGGACGCCGCCCAGATGAAACGCGCCATCGAAGCGGCGCAGAGCCTAGAGGTGCGCGGCCCCCTGGCCGTAGCCATATTCCTCAAGCATCACCTGCTGGGAGCGCACGAAGCAGAGGTGGACAGGCTCGTGGAGAACGAGGAACAGGGCACGCGCTACGCCGTGCTTGTTTACCCTGAAGGTGAATTGCCCGTCCGGCTGGATTATTTAAAAGGCGCGGTCCAGGCAGGAAGCCGCGTCAGGTACGAACCCGCCAGCGCAGAGTACACCGTGAAGTAAGAAGTCGGAACTTCTGTTTGTTATTGACGCTCGCCGCCAGCGCCCCGCGCGCGGTCGGTTGCGCCCTCTCCAGACTCCGACAGATTGGTAGCATTGCTCACGCCCTCCGTCGGGTCGGCCTGCTTTCTTTCATTCACAGCCTCGCGCATCGCCTGGTTCTGTTTATCTTTTCGCTGGCCGTCCTTTTTCTGCCGCTTCTTCTCTGACATTACTCTTCTCCTCCATACCCTTTTTCAATTTTGAAAGTTCAGGCGCGAAGCTTCAGTGCAGCCCGCCGCCGCGAGAGCCTTCGCCGACATCCTTTTTACTAACTTTCGGCACGCTCCTGCTCTCTTCCTTTTCGTCCACGGCCTTCTCGTTCTCCGTGCCGCTAGGCGGAGCGCCCGACTTGCCCACTTCCGCCTTCTCATCCCCTGCCCTTTTATGCTTGCTCATAAACTTTGCCCCTCTTATCACTAAAGCTCTTATGATTTTCAAATTGGTTCGCAAAGATGTAGCGAAAGAATAAAGATTCCTGAGCCGCGCCGCTAAGAAAAAGCCTTTTTTGTTCTGTACCGTACCGACTCAGGAGCCGGAAGGGTTTAATTTTGCAGTCCCTCCAAAGATGGAATCACCATCTAAAGCCTGAAGACGGAAAAAGAAAGGAGCTTACGGAGTCGCCAGGCCCCGTAAGCCCCTTTTATTTTGAGATAAATCGTAGGGACAAGCCCCGCCCCTACAACCATTATGCTGACCGCAACTTTCAGACCTTAGACACATTGTAATCTTCCATGAAAAACTGTACGACCTGTTTTCGCTCAACGTCGCTGCAAGTGATGTAGTTGTGAAAATCGGAATGGCGGCGTCGTATGACGACCTCGTGAATCTCCCTGGCGTCCCGTGTGCCGAAGCGCACGCGCCAGGCGTCGTCCTCCACGCGCTCGCTGCTCAAGCCGCGCAACTCATTTATGCCAGTCCGTCCCGTCTCCCTGCGTATGAAGAACTCTGCAGCCTGAACCGGATAAGAGTAACAGGCGCGGCCACGAAATTTATCCAGCACAATCTGCTGCCCTTCGTAGCGCGCAACAACCGTACGCGCGCTCTCTTCCGTCATGTGTGCGTAGAAGAGGCCGTGCGGGAAGCACAGGAGATTGGCCGCGAAGCGGTCTCCGCCAACGTGCGAAGATTGCCAAACCAGCCCGTCGCGCTCTTCTCTCAAAGACTTGTAAAGGGGAAAGCCGAACTTGGCGCAGCACTTGTCTCGCTTCCCGTGAGTGCAGACCAGATAAAGCGGCTCGGTGATGATTTCTCCGCCCGCAGTCTTTTCGCCCGCCGCGCACGCAGCGACATCAAGGTAGTGCTCGCGCAGCTTCTCGTAATCATCAAGCTCGAACCTGACTATGAAGGGATTGCGCTCGCGCGCACGTACGATGAAGAAGTTGAAGCGCTTTTGATTGCGCCTCTCCTGTTTGATAAAAAGCAGGCGCGAGCGAGGGATTCTTCGTATAAGCTGGCCCAGGTAATTTTTGACTTCCGTAGAGAGGCTGCTGTCGTTCAGAGCCTTAATCCCCCAAGGCTCTGTGTATTCCACCAGCAGCCACACTTCACCGACCGAAGCGGTGCCGAAAGTATTCTCTTCGGCGTTGCGCGAGAGTTGAGAACAATAAAAATCTTGCTGAACCATCTGATTTAATCTTCGACCACACAGACCATCCCGTGCGCTATAAGCTCGGACAGAAACAGCCGCACACGGCTCTCGTCCAAGCGGGCGCTCGTAGCGTCAATCAATTCCGCCACGGAACAGACGCGCCGCTCCATGAGAGGCTTCAAAAGAAGCGCCGCATCCTCTGCGAAGCGCCAGCGCTTTTTAAGACAGGAAAATTCTATCACCCCGCCTTCGACTTTAATCTCCACTGGACGCGGGGGCAGAAAACGCACGCGCGCCTCCGCAGCTTCGGGCAGAATCTCCTCTGTTCCGCTCCAGGGCAAACTGAGATGAGCGCGGGGGCTGGCCGCCTCGTCGTGCTCGCGTAAGAAACTCTCAAGAGCTTCGTCATTCAGTGCCCTGACAATCTCTGCGCGCAGCCTGTCCAGATGAGCGCGTTTCTCTTCGGTTGAAGCGAAGCGCGGAAGGTCACGGCGAAACTCCTCGCTCTCGCGCAGCTTATCCGCCGTCCACCTCAACAAGTCCAGCCCGGTGCAGTTGTGTATGCCCACGGTCAGGTGCAGCGTAGGCTCCTGCTGTGGAAACGCAACGTGCCACCAACCGCGCGGGATATAAAGCAGGTCGCCGTCTTCGAGCATGGCTTCCCAGAGCGGGGCATCTATATCGGCAGGCTTTTCCGCAGTGTCGCCTGTGATGGGCGCTTGTCTAGTCTCGCCGTAGATGCGCCAGAGCTTTCTGCCTGTGACCTGTAGTATGAAAACGTCGTGGTCGTCCCAGTGAAGGTCAAAGCCGCGCGAGGTTTGCCAACCGGCGTACATGTTCACCTGTACGTGCTCACGGAAGATAAACTCAAGACCTTCGGCCAACTCTTCTATGGGACGATAAAGCTCGTCCACGGCGTCGAGGACGAGCGTTGCGCCTTCTCTTAAATGCTTGGTTAACTCTGCGGGCAGCAGTCTTGGGATAGAAGTCTTGGTGCGTGCCGTCGTGGCGTGGCGTATGTAGGATGAGACGGGAACCCTCTGGCCGTCGCGCATGAGGCGCAGGCGTGGAAAGTCCAGGCGATGCCGCCGCAGGATTTCATTCAACTCAGGCCAAGGCAGCAGCGCCCGGAACTTTTCCGGCCAACCCTTTATGTGCTTGTAGCTCTGTCCCCAGTAGGAGGCAAAAAACTCCTCCGCTCGGCATGGCTCCAAAATCTTTTCCAGAGGATAGAGAGCCGCCATGCCACGCCTTACCTCTTCTTTAATCAACGCGAGTCTGTGCCGTCCGCGTCGACAGTGTCAGAACGGTCGGAATCCATGCCGAGCGCATCCTTGACCTTGTCTGTTAAATCAGAGCCATCGGCATCCGAAGCATCGGTTCCATCCGAATCCGAACTGTCCGTGCCGTCAGAATCCGAAAGGAGGTCTGTGCCGTCCGAGTCCGAGCGGTCGGTCGTATCTGTATCAGCGCCCGTCACGTCCGAGTCTGCGCCGCCGTCTACCGTGTCGGTTGCATGGAGCTTCGCGCTCTTTTCCAAAGGCTCTACGGATAGAAGAAGACCCGATTGAGACTCTCTCTCTTCCGCAGGCACAGGATTAACTTGTTCTGACATTCCCATTCCTCCTAAGCGATTTTTGAATTGATGGCGATTGACCTGTAGCTTAGTACGAGAAGACGGAAAAGACAATGCAGAAGGTAAGGTAAAAGTCAGAATGCCACAATGATGAATTAAAGCGCCAAAAGCTTTTCATTCATCATTGCGGCATTCTGACTTCTGCGTTTTCTAGAAGCTGAAACGCAGCATCGCTTCTATAGTTCTATTTCCTGCGGCCTGATTGCCGCCGAAGCCGTAGCGTCCTGCCGTGGAAACCGATTGGCCGAAGAGCGGCGAAGAGAGGTTTCCTACCGGCGGAGCAAGGTTCACGTTGTTGAAGATGTTCTGAATGCTGACGGAGAATGTCAGGTTATAGCGCTCGGCTGTGCCGCCGCCTGCATCAGCGCCGCCCATTCCTCCGCCGAAGCCGCCGCCACCGCGACCACCTCGGCCACCGCGACCGCCACCGCCGCCGCCTCCGGCCCCGCGCTGTCCGCGACCGCCGCCGGTCTGACCGCCTGCGCCCGCGCCCTGAAGCGGACGCTCACCGCCGAAGCCCCAGGTCTTGCTGATGCGAAGATTCGTGGTGAAGAAGGCTGGCCCCTGTCCGAAGTTGCGCGGAATAATCTCCTGTCCCGCTACGGGATTAGTGTCAAAGGTTCCGAAGCGAGTGGCGACTACGCTCGGCCTGGTTAAATCCGTGGCGAACGCTGGCCGCTCTGTAAAGAGCGTGTCGCCGTTTATGTCACGACCAATCGTGATGTTAAAGGGCACGCCGGAGTAGGCTACGACGTACGGGTTAAGACGTATTCCCCAGGGCAGCCCACTGATGGAACCTACTATCGAGAAGCGATGCCTTATGTCCTGGAACGAGCGACCGTATTCGGTCGTTAAATCATACTGGTTCGCGGGGAAAGTATTCGCTCCATCCGTGTCGCTGCGCGCACGGTTATACGTGTAGGTCGCAAAGAGCGTGTAGTTGCGGCTGAAACGGCTGTTGAGGCTCACAATCAACTGGCTCTGGTTAAAGCGGCCCGTTGACTCGTACTGAAAGATATTGCCTATGTCGCCAAGGGGACGCACGCCTCCGGGGTTCGCCACGGTGATGCTTCCGGGAAGCGGCGCGTTGATGTTGCGCGACCTCAGAACGTGAAGCGTTCGCGTGTTGATGAAGTTCACGGACAGCCCTATGTTGTACGGCAACTGCCGCTCAAGGCTCAAAGCGGTCTGCATGGTGTAGGGCGTCCGCAGGTCTCCAGAGAGTTGACGTGTCGTCTGCGGAATCTGAAAAGCAGTTAGCTCTGCGGTCGTCGGAACGTTCGAGACACCGGCGTTCGTGAACGTAGCCTGATTCAATACGCCAAGGCCGCCGACGGTGTTCGCCGTGACGACGAACTGCTGCTGGTTCGTGCCGTTGAAGCGGTTGGCTTGCAGCGTCAGAGAATCAGCTACGCGCGTGTAGAAGAGACCGAAGCCGCCGCGAATCACCGTCTTCTGCTGGCGAGCGTTTGCGCCTGCGCCGGGTGCCCACGCGAAAGCCACGCGCGGGGCAAAGTCCGTCCAGCTATGCACGTTGTTCTGCGTCTCGTAGCGCAATCCCAGAGAGAGCGTGAAGTTGGGTCGCACGCGCCAGTCGTCCTGTATGAAGCCGCCGAAATCCGCCTGCGTGACGCTCGCTTTGGGGTCGCCGCCCGCTATGGAGAACTGCGTTGGCCCGCCGCCGAGCGCGCGTATCTGCGCGTTGGTGAATCCCTGCTGCTGAAAAAGGAGCGTGCGGCGATAGCGCTCTATGCTCGTGATGGTCGTCAGTACGGGCTGGCCCTGGGCATCCAGCACAATCTGGTTGTTCGCATCAAGAAGCGGCGCGGTGCCGCCAGCGAACGTAAACGTGCCGTTGAAATTCTGCGGCGAGACATCCAGCACGCGCACCACTCTGAGCCGCCCGCCAGCTTTGAGCGCGTGCGTGCCCACGGCCCATGAAGTGAAATTCGAAAGCTCAAAGCGGTCTTCGTTATCGAACGAGAAGCCTACGTTCGAGCCTCCGCCCGTGAAGGCTTCGAGCACTCGGATGGTCGGCAGGGCGTTTGCGCCCGTCTGGTTACTGCGCTGGCGTATATATTGAAAGCGCGTCTCGTTGATTATCTTCTTGTTGATGACGGATGTTTCCGTCAACTGGAAAGTCTGCTGCGTGCTCTCGGAGTCAAAGGCCACGCTCGGCAACGCAAAGCCACTCCCGAGTCCCATGTTCTGCCTCTCGGTCTTCTGATAAGTGTAGCGCGCGACCAAAGTGTTCGTGCTGTTGATTTGATAATCAAGTCGCGGGCTGAAGCTAATCGTTCGCCTCGGCGTCAATACGGTCGAGAGAAACGGCACGATGTTGAACGCAGGGTCTAGGATGATGGCGTTGATGACATCGTTATCATCCGTCTCGTTGCGCTGCACGTCGAAGAAGAAAGAGGCGCGCTTCCGGCTTATGGGGCCGCTAAAGTTTCCGCCGTAGCGTCGCACCTGATACGGAGCGCGGTTCGGCGCAAACGGATTACGCGAGTTCAGGCTCTCGTCATTAAAGTTGATGAAGCCCTGGCCGCGAAACCTGTCCGTTCCGGGCTTGGTGAAAATCTCTATGCGCCCGTAGCCCAGCCGGTCGTACTCAGCCGAGAAGGGATTACGGTTAATGCGAATCTCTCGTATAGACTCTTTCGGAGGAAGCCGCCCGCCGGAAAAGCCGTCAATGAAAATCTCTCCGCCCTCCTGACCAGCCGAAGGGCCTGCAAGAGCCTGCAAGGCTTCGGTTAAATCGTCAGGGTCATCCGGCAAAGCGTCCAAATCCGTGCCGCGCAGCGTGACCGCGCCCAGGTTATTTTCCGGGTCTGTGCTTATGGCCTCTTCCGCAGAGACAGTGACCTCTACCTGCTCGACCGCTATGCGTAAGGTGACGTTGAGCGGGTCTGTGCGCCCGACAGTCAATTCCACCCCTTCGTTGTCGTAGGCCGCAAAGCCAGGCGCGCTCACGTTCACAGTGTAGCGGCCAGGCGCAAGCCCTGTGAAAGTATAACGGCCCTCCTCGTCCGTGGTCGCCTGCTTCTGCACGCCGCTAGCGTCGGCCACCGTGACGGTCGCGCCAACTATCAATCCTCCGAACTCATCCGCCACGGTGCCGCGCAGCGTAGCCGTTGATTGCTGCTGCGCGAACAGGTTGAAAGAACCGAGCGCCAGCAAGACCAGCAGCATAATTAGTACACGACCCATTACTCTTTGAAACACTTTCATCATCCCTGACCCGAAACCCAAGTTGATTAAATAGAACGGGGGAAGAAAATTTAGGGCTGGCTTTAACGGTTACGGCTGCTCGCGCGGCGTGTTCTGTGTCCCGCCGCCGACCACATCCGAAGGAAGCCCCGGACTCATGTTCTGCCCGTCGCGGTTAGGTCTTCCCTGAAACTGCATCAGTCGCTTCAGGAAATCCGCATCGCCCGTGATGAGCGTGATGGCCGTCAAGCGTGACCTGTCCGTGCCCGAAGCGGAGCCTGTCACTATCACCACGTCGCCTTTCTTCAATTCACCGATGCTGACGGCTGGAAGATTCTGAAGCATCTCTTGCATGCCGCCGCCGCGACCGCCGCCACCGGGGCCGCGCCTCTGCTGACCTTCGCCCGCGCCGCCTTGTCCGCCTCTACGCGCGCCAGCTTCGCCCTGGCCGCGTCCGCCGCCAGCAGCGTTTGCGCCGCCTCCACCGGCCTGCGCCCTGCGCGCAGCCATCTGCGAAGCCATCTCAGGCGTGATGCGCCTGAGCATTGTTCGCTGACCTATTACTATGGTCTGCGTCTGTCCCGTCTGGTCGTTGTGAACGACTATCTCGTTTGTCGAAGCCGAGACGGATTGAACTGTGCCGCCGGTTCTCTGCACGTTGCTGGTGACTATCTCTTCGGCTGTGATGCGCGTGCCGTCCGCAGAACGCTCGCCGCGAGCGCGAAGCTGGTCGCCGACTCTTAATTCCGAGAAAGAGCTTGCGAGCGCGTCCTGCGAGCGAGACGAGTCTGGAGCGTTACGCATGAATTTGACTTTGCCAGAAGCGTCTACGACGACCGTTTGCGCCGCGCCTTCGCGCCCGCGCGTGCGAATGGTTATCTCTTTACGGTCGGCGTTGATGGCCTCTATGCGACCGAAGACTCCGCGACGCTGCCAGTCCTCGCGCTGCGCTTCCTGCGTCTGCGCTACGGCCTGCTTGTTGGCGACGACAATCTGACGCGCGCTAAAGCTCTGGCCGTCCGCAGCGAGAGCGCCGCGAGCAAAGACGCGGTCGCCTACGGCCACGTCCGCGAGCGTAATCTTTGTTGCGCTCTGAGTGCTGGTTTCGCCCGGAGGAATCCTCAGCACAGAAACTTTGTCCGCAGTCTTCAGAGTCACGGTGCGCCCGTCGTCCGTCTTAATCGTGAACTCGCCTGCGCCCGCGTTGGCCGTCTGAACTTCGCCGACCAGACGGTTCTGCGCGCTCGGCGTCTCCTGGCTCGCAGCGCTTGTCTGCTGAGCAAAGCTGCGAGCGTCCTGCGAAACTCCGCCCAAGAGTAGAGCGAGCGCGGCTGCCGTTAATAGTCTTGCCAGTATTCTCATTATTATCCTGCCTGTTTATGAACGATGATGCTTCGTGGAAGCCTTTAAGCCTTCGGAAGCTACTGCAAATCTGCCACCGGGCATTGGTTGGGGGAGGATTGTTTTAGCGCCGGTCGTGGCCGGATTGCTGCTCAAGAGCTAAAGACGCTCGGAAGCCAAGGGCGGTTACGCCTTTTTTGGGACTCGCGTCGGGCGGGGGAAATGAATTTCGAGAGGAAAGAGGGAATATAACAATCAGGCTCTAGCGGCTTCTGTACCCTAGCTTGCTTAGAGTTTAATCCCAAGGCTTACAAGAGTGCAAAAGCCGCGCTCTACGTGAAAGCTTTCTTCAGCCCATAGCGGCATCGCCCGTCTCATCTTTGGCTTCCGTCTTCGCGGGCATATTTCTGCCGTAGGTCTCGGATAGCTCTGCGAGACGCGCTAGCATGCTGCTCTTCAAATCGCCCTTGCGAAAGCGCCAGTCCCAGTTGCCCGAAGTGCTGGCAGGAAGATTCATGCGCGCCTCCGTGCCCAGGCCGAGCACGTCCTGCAAGGGGATAATCGCTATGTCGGCGACAGACGCGAAGACGGCTCGTATGAAGTCCCAGTGAATCTCGCGCCCGTCCGTCGCCAGGTACTTCAGAGAGTAGGCGCGCTCCTTCTCAATCTGCGCGGCTGTGCGCGTGGAGCCTGCGCCCTCTTCGGCGTTGAACCAGCCAACGGTCGTGTCGTTGTCGTGCGTGCCCGTGTATGCCACGTCTTCGTGCTCGTAATTGTGCGGGAGGAATTTGTTCTCCGCGTCTGATGAGAAGCCGAACTGCAAGATTCTCATGCCCGGAAAGCCGAACTCACGCCTCAGGCTTTCGACATCGGGCGTGATGAGGCCGAGGTTCTCCGCGATGATTGGAAGATTGCCGCCTAGCTCTTTTCGCAAGGTGCTGAACAGTTCACGCCCGGGCACCTTGACCCATTTCCCATGCTCCGCCGTTTCGTGGCCCGCAGGAATTTCCCACGCGGCGGCGAAGCCACGGAAATGGTCTATGCGAAGAATGTCCATCAACTCGAACGAGGCAGAGACGCGCTCAGTCCACCAACTGAAACCATCCTGCCGCATGCGCTCCCAGTCGTAAATCGGGTTGCCCCAAAGCTGGCCGGTCGCGCTGAAGTAATCCGGCGGCACGCCCGCGACTACGACCGGCTTGCCGTGCTTGTCCAGCTTGAAGAGTTGCGGGTGCGTCCACACGTCCGCCGAATCGTAGGAGACGAAGATGGGAATGTCCCCTACAATCGAGACGCCCTTCTGATTCGCATATTTTTTGAGCGCGGCCCACTGTCGGAAGAATAGGAACTGGTAGAACTCCTGCGCCTCGATTTCATCCGCAAGTTCTTCACGCGCGCTCTTCATAGCAGCGTTATCGCGCAAAGCGAGTTCTTTATCCCACTCGCTCCAGACCTTCCCGTCCTGATGATTCTTGATGGCGCGAAAGAGGCCGTAGTCATCGAGCCACGCGGCGGCGTAAGATTGAAAGACCTCGAAGGCGCGGCGCAGATGCTCGCTCCCCGATTGCTTGAAGCAACGGTAAGCTCGCTCAAGCTGCGCGTTCTTGAATTCTATGACGCCGCCGAAATCCACACGGTCTTCGGCAAAGGCGGGCGCGCCCTCAAGCTCTTCCCCCGTCAACAATCCTTCTTTGACCAGGAGGTCTAAGCTGATGAGCAGAGTGTTTCCGGCAAAGGCCGAGAAGGATTGATAGGGCGAATCGCCGTAGCCCGTAGGCCCAAGAGGAAGAACCTGCCAGAGCGTCTGTCGCGCTTGTTGAAGTGCGTCAACGAAACTGTAAGCCTCAAGGCCAAGCTCGCCAATGCCGTATCGTCCGGGAAGCGAAGTCGGATGCAGCAAGATGCCGCTTGATCTGGGAAACCTCATTTTTTACCCTTTGCTCGTCTGTTGTTCAATACCTTACTTCAAAAGAAACCAGTAGAAGCCGTAGCCGCTCAGGGCCAACTGATACGGGCGGTCTTCGATTACGGGGAAAGTGGTTTCGCCGACCATCACAATCGGCGTGCGCCCCGCGTACTTACTCAAATCAAGCTCGACCGGCTGCGGATAGCGCGAGAGATTAAAGACGCAGAGCACAGTCTCGCCGTCGTACTCGCGCGTGAAGGCAAAGATTTTTCTGTTCTCCGGCCTGACGAATTCCAGAGAGCCGCGACCGAAGACCTTGTGGTCTTTACGCAGCCGAATCACCTGCTGCATCCAGTAGAGCAGGGATGAATCAAAGCGCAACTGCGCTTCTACGTTGACGGACTGATAGCCGTAGACGGGATCCATGATGACCGGAAAATAGAGACGCGCGAAGTCCGCGCGAGAGAATCCGGCGTTGCGGTCGGCTGTCCATTGCATGGGTGTGCGTACGCCATCGCGGTCGCCCAGATAGATGTTGTCGCCCATGCCAATCTCATCGCCGTAATAAAGAAAGGGGCTGCCCGGAAGACTGAAGAGCAGTCCGTTCAAAAGCTCCATGCGGCGGCGGCTGTTGTCCAAGAGTGGCGCAAGGCGTCGTCGTATGCCTAAGTTCAAGCGCATGCGCCTGTCCTTGGCGTACTCGTTATAGAGATAGTCGCGCTCCTCGTCCGTCACCATCTCCAATGTCAGCTCGTCGTGATTACGCAGGAAGATTCCCCACTGGCTGTTGGGAGGGATGTCGGGCGTGCCCTCCAGTATTTCCGTCATCGGATGACGGTCTTCCTGTCTCAAGGCCATAAAGAGTCTTGGCATAATCGGGAAGTGATAGTTCATCTGGAACTCGTCGTCATCGCCGAAATATGCCACCACGTCTTCGGGCCACTGGTTGGCTTCGCCAAGCAGAAGGCGGTTAGGGAAATGCTTTTCAACATGAGCACGCAGCTTTTTGATGAAGGCGTGCGTCTCTTTCAGGTTCTCGCAGTTAGTGCCCTCGCGCTCATAAAGGTAAGGCACTGCGTCCACGCGAAAGCCGTCGACGCCCATCTCAAGCCAGAAGTCCACCACGTCGAGCATGGCCTTGTGAACTTCCGGGTTGTCGTAATTCAAATCCGGCTGGTGGCTGAAGAAGCGATGCCAGTAGAAGGCTTGCGCCTGGTCGTCCCATGTCCAGTTGGAGTGTTCCGTGTCCAGGAAGATGATGCGAGCGCCCGTGTATTTTTCAGCCGTGTCGCTCCAGACGTACCAGTCGCGCTTAGGCGACGCGGGCGACGAGCGCGCTTCCTGAAACCAGGGATGCTGGTCTGAGGTGTGATTGATGACGAGGTCTGTGATGACGCGTATGCCCCGCGCGTGCGCTTCGTCAAGAAAGGTTTTGAAATCTTCTATGGTGCCGAACTCTGGAAGAATCGTGTAATAGTCCGAGATGTCGTAGCCGCCGTCCCTCAAAGGTGAAACGTACATGGGCAGCAGCCATAGGCAATCCACCCCCAGCCATTCCAGATAATCCAGCTTCTCCGTCAGCCCACGGAAATCGCCTATGCCGTCCCCGTTCGAATCATAAAAGCCGCGCACGTAAACTTCATAAAAGACCGCGTCCTTGTACCACAATGGATCATCACGGAGTTTCCCCGAATCCACCATGCCCCTCAAGCGCCCCTTAAATTGTGAACTGTTGATGAACCAGATAAAGATAGTGAGACAAGAGTGTGAATGCAAGCCGAGCAGCCGCAGCAGAAGCAAACAAAAAGAGGCCGGACGCTTCTCGTTCGATAAAAGCGACCGGCCCCACGGGTTAGATTATGGTTTAAAGTTTACGGCACTGAGCCGTCTTCCTGTACGGCGCTCATCCCGGCTGTATCATCTCCTTTCGTGAGCACCGAGAGCGCCCATATAGCCGCGTCGCCATCGGCCACGCGGTCGCCCATGACAACGCCGTCCGAGAACAAAATGCCATCTCCCATCACGACGCCGTCGCCCATCACTACACCGTTTGCCAGCATAAAGCATGGAAGGAAAAGAACTCCGTCGCCCATCACTACGCCCGTGCTGGTGAGTATCTGATCGCCCATCACCACACCATCACCCATAACAACACCGTCCGAGAACAGGATACCGTCGCCCATGACAACGCCATCTGAGAACAGTATGCCATCACCCATCACCACGCCGAGGTCATAAATCCTCTGGTACTTCGTGATGAGATTCGTGCCCGTGGCGTAGCCGCGATTGAGCAATATTCCCTGCGACCAGGTGAAGGTGTAGCCTTCAACGGTCGAGAAAGGATTGGGCGGCGTGGTGGTGGTTAAAAGCTGCGCGTTGAGCGGAGTCGAGTTCGTAAGGTCTGTGCGAACGAGCTTAGCCAACCGCACAGCGCCTTCAATATTAAGCTCGCCCGCGCCCTGCTCAAGCATGTTTGCGCCCGCGAGTTGCTGTGCCGTGTACATCAAAATCATCTTCACCATGTTCGGCGTCAACTTCGGGTTGGCCTGTAGGAGCAGAGAGACTGTGCCGGAGACGAGCGGCGTCGCCATGGAGGTGCCACTCATCTTCATCATCTTGTGATTGGCGTTGCTACTAGGCGTCGCTTCCAACTGTTTGTATTCGGAGACGAGCCTGTTTGCCTTGGCCTCCGCGCCTATGAGCTTGTTACCGGGCGCGACCAAATCCGGCTTGATGAGGTGGTCGTAAATTTTGACGCCGTCTACGATTCGGTAGCTACGGGTAGGCCCGCGCGAGCTATAAGTAGTCACGCCGTCATCCGCGCGACTGTCCGTGCCGAAGGTGTTGCTCGCGCCGACAGTAATCACGGAAGGGTCGTTGCCGGGCGCGTGTATGCGACCGTAAACTTTTCTGCCCGTTGAGTCCGTGCCGTCGTTGCCCGCAGCCGCCACGACAACGATGCCCGCGTTGACAAGACGGCGCGCGGCTATGCAAAGCGGGTCGTCCAGGTATGAATCTACGGCGGGTGAGCCCAGGCTCATGTTAACGACTCTGATTTTGTACTTCTGATAATTCTTTTCGCCGAGCGGCTTGCTGGGGTCAACGGGCGCGAGAATCCAGTTGAGCGCCTTCAGCACGCTTGAGACAGAGCCTACGCCCTGCGAGTTCAGGACGCGCAGGTTTATGACCTTGGCTTCGGGAGCGACGCCCGTGTAAGCGCCGTGCGAGACGTGGTCTGTGCCTGCGGCCAGCGAAGCTACGTGCGTGCCGTGGCCGTAAGGGTCGTCCGTGCGCCCTTCGCCAGTGAAATCGAATTGAGCCTCTATGCGGCTGCCAATCTGGTGATGGTCTTTATCTATGCCGGAATCGAGTACGGCTATGTTTACGTCTTTACCCTTGATGCCGCTATTGCCGGACTGCAAGCGCATGTCTACAGCGCCCGTAGTCTCTTCGACGTGTCCCAACAGCCGCACTTCCCTGTCGAGCGAGATGAATTCGACTTCATCAAACTCGGATAGCTCGGCGACGACGCTTGCGGGAAGCTCTACGACCGCAGAGTTGAAGTCCGCGAACTCGTCTTTGACGCGCACGCCGTTTCGTTTAAGCAGTGACTTCAAACGCCCGCCAGGCTCACTGTTAAACTGAAGAATAATTCTGACGGTTTCGTCTGCGGCTGACGGCGCGCCGGCTTTACCGCGCCCGCGCAAAGTCTCAGAGACCTTTTCATCCTTCGTGCGCCGGGGCTTGCCCTTCTTGGCCTTCTGCTCAGCCTTGTCCGCCTGAGCGCTCGCGCCACTGGTGCTCAAGCCAACCGCGCCGAGCGAGAACAACAGCGCGCAGATGATAAAGAGGGAGACGAGGGCTGATCTTCGCATAGTCTTTACAGGGCAATGTAATCGTTAATGACAATTGGCGGGCGGCACTTGCTGCCCCGCACACACGTCTGCATGGGATGTGCCACCTTCGTAATCAGGCGGAAACATCTTGAAAATCCCTGTTTTTCGACGAATGATTCTTAAAGCATGAGCCAGGTATTAGTCTTTCTGGCAGGTCAGAATGAATTGCGGAGTCATTATGAGACTATAGCTTCTTCCGATGAGCCTTGGGCTTCCTTGAGCCTTTCCGGTTCAGATTTCGAAAGCACGCTCGGCGCAAGTCCGACTTTCAATGCAAGCTCGCTGACGGCTTCTGCGTTTACGCTTCCCTTCTCAAGCGCCTCGTAAATCTCTTCCTGCGGCTTGTCCAGGTTAACGTCTATCCCTAAAGCCTCTGCGAGCGAGAGCAGCGCGAGCGCCGAATGTATGTTTTCGTCCGTAGCTTCGGTCACGGCCAAACGAACCGCGCCGCCAATCATCTCTTCAAAGACGGGGCGCGAAGACGAGCGGTCGAATTTGTAGTTGCGCTTTGCCGCCTCGTGAGCAATCTGCACGGCCTTTCTGTAGGCTACGGGGTCTAGGCTCTGGTGCTGGCGGCGTATCTCTTCCTCGAAGCGTTTGCTGAAGGTGAACTCGGCAGCCGCGCGAAGCTCCTGCGGCAATTCGAAGCCCGCGCGTTGCAGCATCTCTATGCGGCGGCGGTTCTCCCTGTAAAGCAGCGCGTACTCGTCCGTGAAGCGCTTGACCAGATTCTTGAAGATGATTTCGGCAATGCGCTCGCGGCCTTCGGGCAGGACGTGCTCAAGGCCGAACTCTTCAGGGCCGAAGAGAGCCTGCATGAGTCTCAGCATCGTGGGCAAAGAGGCCGTGCGAAAATTGCTCCACAGCTTTTCCGCAGCCTCACGAAATTCCGCCTCGCCCGGAAAACTTTTTAGCGTGCAGAGAAAATCCACGCCGCCGAAATGCATGGCCGCGAACGCGTAGTCGTAGTGGCGGCCAGTCCAGACGGAATCCATCATCACGCGACCCGTGGCAAGCTTCAGTCGCCCGTGCTGACGACGATTGAACTCTTCGCGCCGGAAGCGAAAGCCGGCCATCTCTCCCTCTTCAGGCTCGTGGCTGACCAGGCTTGAGATGGCGTGGCTCGATGCTATGGCGGCGGGCCTCACCCTCACAGTGTCAACGAAGCGGCGAAAGATGTCCGCGCCGTTTCCCATCTCTGGACGATTGCTTTTAGCTTCGGACAGAATCTCCAGAAAGCGCTCACGCGGCGGCTCTATGCCGAGTTCCTGCATGAGGTCTAGGACGCGGCCTGCGTACTCTAAATCCTGCAAGGTCTCTATGCCGGAGATGTCTGAGAAGAACCAGCCGCAGCTTGTGTACATGAGCATGGAGTGGCGCTGCAATTCGAGAAAGGTGAGGGCGCGCTCCTTCTCTTCTTCCTGAAGCCAGCGCCCCGCGTGGCGATATAGAAACTCTTCGCGGAAGCGATGGCGGCTGACAATCAGCTTGATGTAATCGTCGCGCGTAGCCCACGGGTCTTGGAAGAGGCTGCCCGCCGTCTCTTCAAAGACGAGCGCCGCTTCGTCCCGCAGGAAATCGAGCGCCGCTCGGACGGGCGCACGCCACTGCTGCGTCCAGCCTTCGGTCGAATCCGTAGTGCACCCGCAATCGCGCATCCAACGACTGACGCCGTGCGCGCAACTCCAAGAAGTTCCCTCGCCCAGAGGCCCAAGGTTTATCTCTACTTCCCAGGTCGGCGGGTTCTCTTCCAGGTACTCGCCGTAGTTTGTGACGCGGAGGCCCTGCTGCACGGCTTCGACTTCAAGAGCGTGGGCCAGGCCACGGTCGCCGAAGCGGAAGTGATGCCCGTAGGTTTCGCCGTCGGTCGCAACCGAGACCAGATTGCCTTCGCCTGCTTGAGACGCCTGCACGAATCGCTCAACGAGCGCGCGGCTGGAAGCGAGCGCGCCCTCGAAAGCTATGGAGCGCGCAAGCGCACCGTTGTAGAAGAAGACGGCTATGGAGCGTCCCGTACCGTCTCTATGAAAGTAGCGATAGGGTATGCTCGTGTCTATGTTGCCGTCCGTGGCGTTGCGCCACTCCTCGCCGCCTATGCGACGGACGCGCTCGGCCTGAAACGGAGAGAGAATGACGTAAGCCAGGCCCTCATCAATCAGCGCGCCGAGCGTCGCATCGTCGCAGCCCGTCTCAGGCAGCCACAGGGATTCCGGGTCGCGTTTGAAGCGGAAGCGAAAGTCTTCTATGCCCCAGCGTATCTGCGTGCGCCGGTCTCGCTCGTTCGAGAGCGGAAGGATGGCGTGATTGTAGCCCTGCGCGATGGCGTTGCCGTGACCGTTTCGGAGGCTAGCGCTCAAGCGGTCTGCTTCCAGGATGCGCTCGTATGTTTTTGGGTGATAGCGCTCAAGCCAGGTCAGAAGCGTGGGGCCGAAGTTGAAGCTCAGCTTCTGATAGTTGTTGACGATTGCCTCTACGCGGTTGTAGCGGTCGCTGATGCGTGCGAAGGCGTTGGCACGATAGCATTCGTAATGTATGCGCTCGTTCCAGTCATGAAAGGGATGCGCGCCCGCCTCGCGCTCGACAGTATCCGTCCAGGGGTTCTCGCGCGGCGGCTGGTAAAAATGGCCGTGTATGACCAGAGAGGGTTTCATTCTTCCGAACTATTATCCTTCCGGCTCGTGATTCTGCATGTATAGGCAAGCGCTCCAGCCTGAGAGCGGTATAAAAATCTCTCCTTCGCCTTCGACGGGCAGCACGGGCGGCGGCGATGCATTCTCAGGCTCGCCTCCGTACTGTGCATCGTTGCTCCATAGTATCAGACGCCAGCGCCCGCGTCCCACTTTAAGCTCAAGGCTGCGCGCATCCGCGCTCAGGTTGCAGACCAGCAGAGAGGCTTCGCCGGATTCGTCGCCGCGCTCGACCGCAATCCATCTTTCGCTATCGTCATACTGCACGCGCGTCAAACGCTTGTCGCAGTTTGAAAGCGAAGGATGCTCACGTCTGAGCGCGAGCAGTTCGCGGTAGAAATTCAGTATCCCCCTGTGCGGCGCTTCCGTGCCGAGCGACCAGTTGAGCTTTGAGCGGTTGAAGGTCTCAACGTCTTGCGGGTCTGCGAAGCCTTCGTGCATGGAAGACGAGCCTATCTCTTCCGTCTCAAGAAAGGATGCGTACTCTTCCTTGCGACCTTCGCGCACGCCTTCGGCCAGATTCTCGTCCGTGTGGCTGGTGAAGTAGAGGAAGGGCGCGGTTTCTCCCCACTCCTGACCCATGAAGAAGAGCGGCAGGTTCGGCGCAGTCAAAAGCAGCGCGGCTGCGATTCTTTGTTGAGCGGGCGTGACCAGCGCCGCCAAGCGGTCGCCCCAGTAGCCGTTCGCAATCTGGTCGTGATTCTGTGTGAAGACCACGAAGCGCTCGCCTGGCAAGTCCGCGCTCGGTGTGCCGTGTCGTCGCTTGCGAAACTCAGACCTGCGCCCGTCGTAGACGAAACCCTCGCAGATGGACTTGGCTACGTCTTCCATACGCCCGAAGTCCGCGAAGTAGCCACGGCCCGTCCCGGTCAGGACAGCATGAAGCGAGTGATGAAAGTCGTCGCTCCACTGAGCATTGAGGCCGTAACCGCCTTCCTCTCGCGGCTTGATAACGCGCACGTCATTCAAATCGCTCTCGGCAATCGTCCAGGCCATGCGGCCCAGAAGCCGCGCCTGCCGCTCGAACTCTTCGGCTATCTCTTGAAGAATATGCTTGGGGCTTTTATCCATGATGCGGTGAATGGCATCAAGGCGCAGGCCGTCCACGTGATACTCGGTCAGCCAGTAGAGCGCGTTCTCTACAAAGTAACGGCGCACCCCGTCCGACTCCGCAGAGTCGAAGTTGAGCGCATCGCCCCAGGGCGTGCGATAGCTTTTGCTGAAGATGGGCGCGTACTCGCCAAGGTAATTTCCCTCTGGCCCAAGGTGGTTGTAGACGACATCCAGTATGACGGCAAGCCCTGCGCGGTGGCATGCGTCGACCAGAGTTTTAAGCCCGTGTGGGCCGCCGTAGGTTGACTGCGGAGCGTAAAGATGCGCGCCGTCGTATCCCCAGTTGCGCCCGCCCGGAAACTCCGCGACGGGCATTATCTCTATGGCCGTGATGCCTAGGTTCTTCAGGTACGGAAGCTTTTCTATTGCTGCCTCGAAGGTGCCTTCCGGCGTAAAGGTTCCCACATGAAGCTCGTAGACGATGAGGTCTTTGAGCGGCACGCCTTTCCAGTCCTCATCCGTCCAGTCGAACTCTTCAGGGTCGACTACGCGCGAGGGGCCGTGAACGCCTTCGGGCTGCCAGCGCGAAACAGGGTCGGGACGCTCTCTTTCATCATCGATGATGTACTTGTAATCCGCGCCCGCGCCCACGTCAGGAGCCAGGGCTTCAAATAGATTATCTGCGGAGCGCTCCATACGCAGCGTGCGCTCGCTCTCTCCGAAGATTTTGACCGAAAGACTCTGCGCTCGCGGTGCCCAGACGCGAAACCTTGTGCTTCCGTCAGGCTGCGGACGCGCGCCGAACTCCAACTCCCACGCCGCGTCCGTGCGCGCGTGGCTAATCTGTGCTGAGGACATAAGGATATTTTCCTTCGGGGCAAACCCCTTGCTCTTAAAACTTCAGTTCAATTCAGGGTTGAGTGTGATGAGAGTCGGATTTCATCACAGAGGCATAGAGGATGCAGAGGATGCACAGAGGAATTCAACCCTCTGTGCTATCTCTGTGCTCTCTGTGCCTCTGTGATGAATATCAACCTGCCTCACACTCATCTCTACTTAAAACTTATGAAACCGCATCATCCTTTTACTTCTTCATCAAAGACGCTCAAGCAAAGCTACGGGCAGGTGCGCCAGAACGTCCAGCAGGATGAGCGCGCTCGTGCCGTTGTAATCCACGGCACGAAATCTCCTTCCGGTCAAAGCGTCCCTGTAAGTCGTACCGACAGCCGCCTGCTCTCCTAAAAGAACGACCGTGTCGCGCCAGGCTCTAGGCCCGACCGGCAACTCCCTTTCCATATCGCAGAGCCTTGTAAAGAAGCGACCGGCTACCATGACGACCTCTTTCTCTTCGAGCCTGCGCGCGAAAGAGATTGCGTGATGAGAACGCGCCCCCATAGCGCGCAGGGGAACATAGCCGCCCCTTGCGAACAGTTCGCCCTCGCGCACACGAAGCTTGAGAGCGCGACGGGTCAGGTAAAGCTTGAGGCGGTCGTCTTCCGGCTCTCTCATCAATTCATCAACGAGCGCCGTAGCGTTTTCTTCCTCTGCAACCTTGATGGACTTAAGAAGCTCTTGGCTTCGTGCGTAATCCACGGGGCGGCGATTGTCCGGGTCAACCAGGCTCAGGTTCCAGACTTCTGTGCCCTGATAAAAATCTGGCACGCCGGGCGCTGTAATCTTCAGGAGCGTTTGCGAAAGCGAGTTGAATATCCCCGCGCGCGTAACCCTTCTTTGAAACGGCGCGAACTCACGAAGGAACTGGTTCTGCTCATGGCGCGAGAGAATCCCCGCCACAAAATCGCGCACGGCTCGCTCGTAATCCTCGTCCGCGCTTATCCAGCTAGTATGAACCTTCGCCTCCTTCAGAGCCTTGTTCATGTACTGCTGTACGCGCGAAGTGAACTCGTCGTGCGCCTCCGCCGTCATCTCCGCGAAGGGCCATGCGCCGACCAGCGTTTGATAGAGCAGGTATTCTTCGTTGCCGTCCGGCGCAAGCTCGCCGGAGACCTTTGTCTTCTTGTCATGATTCAACTCGCGCCACAGGTGAATGGCGTCGTTCCACTCTTCCGGCATCTCGGAGAGAACGTTGATGCGCGCACGCACGTCTTCGCCGCGCTTGGTGTCGTGCGTTGCGGTGGCGGACAGCGTTGCGGGCCAGAACTCCATGCGCTCCTGGTTGCGGCGGTGAAAGCGCTCCATGGAGACGCCGAAGATGGCTGGCTCGCCGCCCACCTCGTTCAAAGACGCCAGAGGATAGAAGCGATAGAAGGCCGTGTCTTCGAGACCCTTAGCGGTGACGGGTGCGGTCAACTGCTGAAAGCGCATGACGAAGTTTCTGCGCTCCGCTTTGTGCTCTTCGCTCAAGCCCTTCGGGTCTTGCAGGAGCAGTATGGATTCTATGAAGTCGAAGATGGAGGCGTTGATGCCGGGGTTGCGCCGCTTGGCCGCGCGTATGGCCGCCTTGATGTGCAGGCGGTCGTCGGCGCTCACGCTCGTCAACGTGCGGCGAATGTAGCTTCTGTAAACCGGAAACGACGCTATCACCTCGCTCAAGGCGTCGTGCAGACTGTTGAAGGTGAAGTCGCGCGAAAAGCGGTGCTGCTCAGAGATGCGGTCTAGGCGGCGCGCCAGTACGTGAAGCTCGCTCGACATTGCGACTCTCAGAATCAACTTCTTCGCGTCGTACAGAATCTTGCCGAAGCTTTCGGAGACGCCCGTGAAATTCCTGTAAAGCTCGTGAAACGCCTGGCCGTTCGCGGTGTCGACGAAGACGCCGTTGAGCAGGTTCATGAACTCGTAGCCGGTCGTCCCGTAAATAGGCCAGTCCGTCCTGAGCAACTCGTCATGCCCCAGAATCTTTTCCACCACTACGTAGAAGGGCTTCTCTTTTTCTCTGGCGCTCTGCATCTGACCCGAAGCGGCGGCACAGGCGCGCTGTAAATCGCGCAGGTACTTTTCAGGGTCAAGCAGGCCGTCAACGTGGTCTATGCGAAGCCCAGTGATGCATCCCTTCTTCATCAGGCGAAAGGTGACTTCGTGTATGGCCGTGAAGACGGGGCGCTCTTCCACGCGCACGGCGGCCAGTTCGTTAATGTCGAAGAAGCGGCGATAATTAATCTCGTCGGCAGCGACCCGCCAGTAAGAGAGACGATAAGCCTGCTCTGAGAGAAGCTGTTCCAGTAAATCAAAGCTGCGCGGGTCGTCGCGCCTGCCGTTTATCTCCATGAGCGCCTGGTGAACCGCGTGCCGCACCTGCTGGCTGCTCTTGACTAAGTTTGAAAGCCTGCGCTTGATGACGACCGTTTCCCTGCGCCGCTCTCTTACTCTTTCAGGGTTGGATTCGGTGCGCGGCGGAAGATGATTGAGGGCCGTCATGATGCTTTCAAGCTCAAGCACGTCCGGGTGCGAATCGTTGACGGCTTTTCTCAACTCTGTGAGCGCAAGCTGCAAGATGTGGGTCGTGGAGCGGGGCGCTAGCGGCAGGCTCGTTTCATAATAGTTCGTGAAGAACGCGCCGCCGCGATAAGTTATCTTTATCTCCTGATTCTCAAGCACGCGCCCGTACTGGTCGCCCAGGGTCGGCAGCAGGACTTTGTTTGCGAAATTCTCTTTCGGCGGGTGCCAGTCTATGTCGAAGAAGCGCGCGTAAGGCGAGCCGGGGCCGTTCTCAAGCACGTCCTGCCACCAGCGATTCTCAGAGCTTGCTATGCACATGTGGTTGGGCACAACGTCCATCAAAACACCCATGCCGCGCGCTCTAAGCTCATGCGCGAAGCGCACGAACTCGTCTTCCGTCCCAAGCTCAGGATTAATCCTCGTGTGATCCACAACGTCGTAGCCGTGCAGGCTGCCTGGGCGCGCCATCAAAATCGGGGACGAATAAATGTCCGTGATGCCAAGCTCAGCAAGGTAATCCGTAATCGCCTCTGCGCCCGCAAAGGGAAACTGATTGTTGAATTGCAGCCTGTAAGTTGAGACAGGGATACGCGCCCGCATGATGAGCTTAACAAGTATTCGACAAATTTAAGGGCTGCCGATTTCCGCTCTCCGCCGGAAGAGCGGGCAGCAGCCCGACTGAAATAGATAATTAAATTTACAGGTTATCTGTGCCCTGAATGTTACTGTAGTAACTCGAAATCCTGCAACACCAGCCGCTCTAAAGTTCAAAAGAGATTCACGTCTTCGCAGTTTAAAACCGTCTCAGGCGTTCTTCATAGCGGCGAAAGCTGCCAGAGGGCGAGGCGTCTGCGCCCGCGCGCTCCTGTTTTTATCTTCGGCGCGAAGAAGACGAGACTCCTGTCTGCCTTCCTGCTCCATTCTCAAGCTGCATTCCGGGCAATGCTCTATCACCTTGGCATGCTTGGCAATCTTCAATCTAATCCCGCAGTAAAGACACCTCACTGGAACTCACCTCCATGAAAAAAAGAGAGCGACGCAGGCAAAAGCTTTTTCGCCACTCTTTTGAGCCATTTTTCGACAGGGGAATTTTTCATGGAAGTTTAAGCCCCGAATGAGAGTCGAGTCTGTACGATAACGGACTTTTTCGTTCGCTATCGTACAGACTCATTTAATAGTTTTGATAAAATTTCGCATCGCTTAAAACTCAAGATAGTCAGCCTTCCCCCTCTGGCATTTGAGAAAGACCTCAACCTCTGTGAACAAAGGGAAGTGGCTGTATGAAAAAGTTAAGAAATCTGGGTGTCTATACCCTGCCGGACGGAAAAGAATTAATAGCAGAAGTGGAACCAGGCGCAGGCTATCGTTTATACCCGACGCAACTCTGGAATCAATTCAGGAGCACGGAGTATCTGGTCACAAGAGAAGGGCGGCTGCTCATCAAGGGCAAGCCCACTAACCTCTCCATAGAACAACTCGTGGACACGGGCCGCCGCGCCCAATACCCCAGGAGCAGCAGACTGCTTTAGGATTGATTCATTGAATCAATGAATCAATTGCTTTTGTGTTATTCTGTCGCCACTTCGGAGAGGAAATCAGAGGTGGTCGAGAGCGCTTACGGGGCTAGTGTCCGAGAGACAATCCCAACTTCAATAAAGCTCGATAGAAAGACCGGGCGATTCTCTGTCTACGCGTGGGTCGTCCTGGGATTTAACCTGCTGGTAATTCTGTGGGGCGCGTACGTGCGCGCGAGCGGTTCGGGCGCGGGCTGTGGCAGCCATTGGCCGCTCTGCAACGGTGAGGTTGTGCCGCGCACGCGTGGAGCAGAAACCCTCATAGAGTTGACGCATCGCACGACTAGCGGCGTAGCGCTCCTGCTGGTTCTTGGTCTGCTGGTCTGGGCGTTCAGAGCCTTTCCGCGCAAACATCCTGCGAGGCTCGGAGCCGTGCTCTCCGTCTTCTTCATCATCACAGAAGCATTGATAGGCGCGGGGCTGGTGCTGTTCGGCTTCGTCGCCGACAATGATTCGATTGGCCGCGCCGTCTATTTATCTATACACCTCGTCAATACCTTTCTACTTCTGGCTGCGCTGGCGCTCACTGCATGGTGGGCTTCGGGCGGCAGCGCTTTGAAGTTAAGAGGGCACGGCGCGCTTTCATTAATCCTCTGCGCGGGTCTGGTGGGAGCGCTCGTGCTTGGCGTAAGCGGGGCTGTGACTGCTTTGGGCGACACTCTCTTTCCGGGCAGCACTTTGATGGGAGGCTTGCGGGACGACTTTTCTCCGACGGCTCACATACTGGTACGCCTGCGTGTGCTGCATCCCACGATTGCGCTGCTGGTGAGTTCCCTTCTAATCTTCGCGGCGCGCTTTGCAGCAGACAAGCGCCCCGTACGAACTACAAAGCGCCTGGCGTGGGCGCTTGCGATTCTAGTTCTCATAGAACTCTGCGCGGGGCTGGTCAACCTGATTCTCCTGGCTCCGATACCAATGCAGATTGTGCATCTCTTGCTGGCAGACCTCGTCTGGACTTGCCTGGTGCTGCTGACCGCCTCGGCGCTAGGCGAAGAGACTGCCTTAAGCCATGTCAGCAATCGCGCCTGAGAGCAGCATCAAGCCCGCCAGCGCTGGCCCGTGAATCAAAAGCCCTATGGGGAACATCCAGGCCACAGCCCGTTTGCTCATCCACCTTTCACCTACGGCGCGCTTTAACAGGTAGAGCGAGAACGGCAGGTTAATAAGAATCGCCGTCACAAGCCCCGGCGCATAGCCGTGCAGAAAGAGCGCCATCAAAGTATGCGCGAAGACGTTAATGAGCATCACCACCTGAAAGCCCACCAGCAGGTAAACGGCCCACCTACGGCCAAGCCAGAGAAGCGCTATGAGGTAAGGAATGACGGTGATGATTACTAGAGCTATGAGAAACTGTTTATACGTGACGGGCGGGACAACGCCGCGCATGGCTCCCTGAACCGAAGCATTGCGCTTCTCTATGAAAGCTGGCATCAGAAAAGCCTCTTCCAGATTATGAAGGGTGAGCAAGACAGGCACTAACCAGAGCAAAGTCTTTCTGCTCATTTGCAGGCTCCTCTATAGGGGCAGAGGACAAGTCCTCTGCCCCTACAAATATCATGACGCCGGAGGTTTTGTTTGGCGCTCTTAGTTTTCTCTCTTTAACTTTTCCAGATACTTCTGACGGAACTTGGCGACCTTGGGCGCTATGACGACCTGGCAGTAGGGCTGCGACGGGTTGTTCTGATAGTACTCCTGATGATAAGCCTCCGCGCTGTAGAAAACTTCCAGGGGCGCGACCTCCGTCACGATTGGATTGTCCCAGACCTTTTCATCGCTCATCTCCGCGATAATCTGCTCGGCCACTTCCTTCTGCTCCGGCGTGTGATAGAAGATGGCCGAGCGATACTGCGTGCCAACGTCCGCGCCCTGTCGGTTGAGCGTCGTGGGGTCGTGTATGGTAAAGAAGATTTCTAGCAGGTCTCGGAAGGTGATTACTTCGGGGTCGAAGGTGATTTGAACAACTTCGGCGTGGCCCGTGCTGCCTGTGCAGACCTGCTGGTAAGTTGGATTCGGAATGTGGCCTCCGGCGTAACCCGACTCCACCTTCAGCACCCCGCGCAACTGGTTATAGACTGCCTCAAGACACCAGAAGCAACCACCCGCAAGCGTAGCCACTTCCCTCTTATCCCCGCTTGAAGACGAACCTAAATCTCTACTCATACAAACCCTCTTTCTACTGAAAAGCGCCCGAGCTTAAAAATTTTCCAGTCCCGCAAGTATAGCGCACATGCTGCTCGTTTGGCGCGAGACCTGCTTTACTCGCCCCGTTCAAGCGAGAGGCTGCCGAGCCACAGGAAGAGCGCGCCGAGGGCGCTGGCTATGGGGCAGACCAGCAGCGTGTATCTCATCATCTGCGGGTTGGCAGCGATATTCGCCCAGTCGTTGAGCCTGCCTATGAGCAGAGAGCCTACGCCGTAGGCTGCAATGATGACTGTGAAGAAGTAGATGCCTATCCCTAGACCGCGCAGTTGCGGCCCAGCGATTTCGTGAACGTCTGCGGCGGCAGGCGCTACCCACATCAAGACCAGGCCGAGCAAGATGAAGTTGACGACGGCAAGTACAGCAAGGTTGTTGCTAAAAAGTATCGCAAGCCAGAGCGGGACTGAGACGAGCGCCGCACAGGCGCTAAAGAGCATGCGGCCTCCGCGACCCGTGCGCCTCATTCTGTCCGTCACGTACCCGCCAAGGATTGTTCCAGGCACGCCAGCCGCCACCGAAATCAGTCCGGCGAACATTCCTACCAGCTTAACGTCCAGCTTATGCACGCGAATGAAAAAGCTAGGCCCCCAGATGCCAAGGTTGTTGGAGGCCAGCCCGAACAGCGCGTAGCCTATATAAAGATAACGAAGCGGGACGGATTGAAAGAGAATCTTCCAGTCGCGGCTAGTGTAGCTGACCGTCTTCGTTTCTGTTCGCCCGCGCGCTTCTTCCCTCAGCAGCATGACCAGCACGGCGAGTATTAGTCCTGGAAATCCGAGCAGATAAAACGACCAGCGCCAGCCGTGATTAGCCGCAATCCATCCGCCAAGGGAATAAGCTACGGCTCCGCCTATGGAGATGCCGGAAGAATAGACCGCCTGAGTCGTGGCGCGCATTCGCGGTGGAAAGTAATCGCTGAGCAGTGAGAGCGCGGCAGGCCCAAGTGTGGCTTCGCCAACTCCGACCATGATGCGACACAGAAGGATTGTGTTGAAGCTGCTGGCGAAGCCCGTCAGCCCCGAAAAGAGGCTCCACACGGCGAGACCTGCGGCAATCAGATATTTTCTAGTCCTGCGGTCTGCCATGCGCCCGAAAGGAATGCCGAGCACCGTGTAGAAGATGGCGAACGCAGTCGGCCCTATGAAAGCCAGTTGCGTGTCCGAGAAATTCAAATCCTTCTGGATGGGCGTAAACAGTATGTAGATGAGCGTGCGGTCTAAAAAGTTCAGAGCGTAAACGAGCGTCAAAAGTGCGAGCGCGTACCAGGCATAAGCGGAGACCCTCTGCGTTGCAGATTCGTCCTTGCCGTAGACAGTTGTTTTCGTCGCCATGCTTAATCCAGAATCGTTGCGGCCAGCACGACGGCTTCGCCGCGTATGACCGGCTCGTCTTTCTGATTGGTGCAGATGGTTTCGAGCGTGACGATGGGTTTGTCTTCCCTGACGCGCGTGACGGTGACGCGGGCCGTGATGGTGTCGCCCGGATAGACGGGCGCGACGAAGGTGAGCGTCTGACTGAGATAGACGGTACCGGGCAGTTTGTTCGCCAGCACTGCTGAGATAAGCCCCGCGCTCAACATGCCGTGCGCTATGCGGCGACCGAAGCGAGTCGTCTTTGCAAAATCGTCGTCCAGATGAACAGGATTGTTGTCGCCCGTCAAAGCTGCGAACGCTCTGATGTCGTCATCCGTGATAGTCTTCGTTACCGAATCCGTGTCCCCGACCTTTAAAGACATTAATGCTCTCCACTCAGAATTATTTCCGTGTTTCTGCTAAAAACTTCAGGAGCGCGGCATTGAATTCGGCAGCCTTCTCTACCATAGGGACGTGGCCGCACTGGTCGAAGATGATTAACTCCGCGCCCGCAATCTCTCGCTTGAATCTTTCGCCGAACTCGGCGAGCGGCGTCAGCCCGTCCTGGCGTCCCCATATGAGCAGCGTGGGCTGCTTGATAGCCGACAGCCGCCCGTCCACCATGTCTTCGCGCCGCGCAACGGATTCCATCAGGCTCTGTATGGTGTAGCCGTCGCCCGCAGCCATGCGTTGTGTGAGAGCAAAATCAATGGCCTCGTCCGAAGCGTAAAGCTGCTTGTTGTAGAAGGCGAGCGCGATCAGCGCCTTCATTTCTTCACGCGTGGAGGGATTGAGGATCGCCAACTGCTTCATGTCGAAATCCTTCGGCGGAGCGAAACCTGCGGCATCGACCAGGACTAGCCGCTCCACTCGTTCGGGATGAGCAATCGCATAGAGCGCAGCTATCCAACCGCCCATAGAATTGCCGACCAGCGTCGCCCGCTCAATCTTCAACTCGCTGTAGAGCCTGTCCAGAAAATCGACGTAGGTGCCTACGCGATAGTTAATCAGAGGCTTGTCCGATTGGCCGAAACCTATCTGGTCTGGAACTATGACGCGATATTTGGCCGCCAATGGATTGATGTTCAGAGTCCAGTTAGAGGAATTCCCGCCCAGCCCGTGCAGCAGAATTACCACTTGCTCGCCCGCGCCCGCTTCAACATAACGAATCTTCTGCCCGTAAATCCTGACCTCTTTCTCTGTACGCTGCGGCGCAGGCGTTTGAGCGCTCGAAGCGCCTAGAAAAAGTAGAAGCGCCGCGAACAGGAAGAGAGCGCGGCGCGCATTGTTGAAGATGATGTTCGTCATATTCCCGGCCCCTTATATAAATTCTCCAAAAGCTCCTTGAAGCGTTCGCTCACAACATTGCGCTTGATTTTCATAGTCGGCGTCACTTCGTCCGCTTCAATCTGAAGGTCGCGCTCAAGTATAACAAATCGCTTGACGGCCTCAGTGGAAGAGACGCGGGCGTTTGTCTTATCAACAATCTCCTGCACCAGCCGCACGATTTCAGGGTGACGCGTGAGTTCTGCGAAGCTCTCGAACGAAACCCCGCGCGAGCGCGCATACTCTTCCGCCTCCAACTGATTGAGCGTAATCAGCGCGACCAGGTAGCTCTTGCCTTCGCCGTAAAGCAGAGCGTGGCTGATTAGGTGATGCTCCTTGATTAGATTCTCAACGAGCGCGGGCGCGACGTTCTTTCCGGTAGAAGTGATAATGAGTTCCTTCTTGCGGCCAGTGATGCGTAGGAAGCCGTCAGCGTCCATTTCCCCAAGGTCGCCCGTCAGGAGCCACCCGTCGCGCATCACCTCCGCGCTTCTTTCAGGCTCCTTGTAATAACCGCTAAACATCATCTCGCTTCTGACAAGAATCTCGCCGTCCTCTTCAATGCGAACCGAGCAGCCGGGCATTGGCGGCCCGACCGTGCCGAACTTGTAATTGTCCGGGCGATTGAAGGCCACGCAGACATTCTCCGTCAGCCCGTACGCCTGAAGAATAGGAATGCCTGCGGCGTCGAAGAACTCCGCGACCTCCATCAGCAAGGGCGCGCCCCCCGAAGTAGCCAGCCGCATGCGCCCGCCGAAATAGTCGTTGACAGAAGAGAGCGTGGGAAGAGCGCGTTCTTCATACTCCTTCAGCAACTCTTCCGGGACAGCTTCCCTGGCCTGTCGCAAGCGGCTGACTCGTCTTCCCACTTCGAGCGCTTCATAGAATCGCTTCCGCTCTTCTTCCGTAGCCTTCTCTAAATCGCTGATGATGCGCGCGTGAACCTTCTCGAAAAAGCGTGGAAGGCTCGCAAAGACGGTTGGCCGCACCTCCATCATGTAGGCCCAGAGCTTTGAAAGGTCGTCTACGAAATAGGCTGGCGTTCCGGCGTACAGCCGATTGTAGAGACCACTGATGCGCTCTGCCACATGGCAGTAAGGCAGATAAGAAAAGCAGACATCCCAATCGTAAACGGGGATTGTCTCGCGCAAGGACTCCACGCTGTTGATGATGTAGCGATGGCTCAGGCATGCGCCTTTAGGAAGTCCCGTTGTGCCGGAGGTGTAGACCATTATGGCTACGTCGTCGGGGTCTGCGCTCAAAGCATTTTCCCTGAGCAGAGGCATGACGCCAGCGTTTGCATCCCGTCCCAACTGAAGAAAATCACTGTAGCCGGTTACAAGGGGATGCTCTCGCGCAGCTTCTTCATCAAGCGCTATGACGGCTTTAACTTTTGGAAGCTCCTGCCGGACGCTCAGGATTTTTTCCAACTGTTGAAGGCTATCAACCAGCACGAACTCCGCGTCCGAATGATTGATGATGTAACGGCACTGCTCCGCAGAGCTTGTGGGGTACAGGCCGACGGAGATGCCGCCCGCCGCGATAACGCCTATGTCCGCGATGGGCCATTTGGGGACATTGCCCATCAGTATGCAGACGGAAGCGCCGCGCGTCAGTCCAGAAGCCAGCAGCGCACACCCGAACTCGTGCGCCTCTCTATCAAAGCGCTCCCACGAGATGCCCTTCCACTCGGCCCCCTCGCGCACGTAGAAACAAGCGCGCGACCGTCCAGCGCCTGCCGAGTACTGCTCCACCCTCTCGCGGAACAGCGTGTAGATATTCGGATACTTCATAAAACAGTTTTTAGTAATGAAAGGCTACGCAGGCCATGTTGAGGCCGCCACCGGAGGCGCACATCACGAAGTTGTCGCCTCGTTTCAGCTTTCCTTCCCGTATGGCGTCGTCGAGTACCATAGGGATGCAGGCCGAGCCTGTGTAGCCCCACTTGCCCATGATTGTGTGCGTGCGCGACATGGGAAGGTCAAGTCTGGACATCACTTCCTTTATCGTGCTCAGGTTGACCTGCGTAAAGAGAAAGAGCGGGATGTCGTCGAGCGTCAGTCCTGCTTTCCGAAGCACGTCGCGCACGATTGCGGGCCAGCCTTCATTATTGACTTCCGCCGGATACTTTTTGGCAAAGCGCAGCTTGGCCCAGGTGCCTTCGCGCAAGACCTCTTCGGTGACGGGCATGTATGTGCCGCCCGCGTAGATTCCCATGTGGTCGTGAAAGCTGCCTTCGGCGACGAGCTTTGAGGCCAGAAATCCCGGCCCATCCGTGGAAGCCTGAAGCACGAGCGCGCCCGCTCCGTCCGCGAATATCGTGCAGGTCTTCTTGTCCGTCCAGTCAACGTACTTGCTCATGGCGTACGCGCCTATGACCAGCACGTTTCTGTAAGACTCGTCCGCGATGATGTATTTGGAAGCGGTGTCCAGAGCCGTGACGAAGCCCGCGCAGGCGCAGTTCATGTCGAAGGTGCCAGCGCTCTTTGCGCCCAGGCGGTACTGCACGACGACCGAGGTCGCAGGCGAGACGTATTCCGGCGTATCAGTCGCAAGCACGATTAAGTCCAGGTCTTCCGCCTTGACGCCCGAAGTCGTAAGCGCACGCTCTGCGGCAGCCGTAGCAAGGTCAGCCGTGCTCTCATCCGGCGCGCAGATGTGGCGCTCGCGTATCCCAAGGATTTGCGAGACGAACTCGTTGATGTCTTCGCCCAGCATACGGCTCAGGTCGTCATTTGTCAGAATTTTTTCAGGCACGTATGAACCCGTGCCAACTATCTTTGCGTAGCGCATGATGCCTTCTCGATTTCTTTAATGAACTCTATGACAGCCGTGTTGAATTCGTCCGCTTGCTCTATGAAAAATGTGTGGCTGCCGCCTTTGATGGTGACGAGCCGCGCGTCGGGGATGCGTGCGGCCAGGTTGCGCGAGTTCTCTTCGGGCACGATGATGTCCGCGTCGCCGGTTAAGACGAGCGTGGGCGCACTTATCTGCGAGACACGCTCTTCCGTGTTGAAGGCCATGGCAGCCTGAAGCTGGTGAAGGTAAGCGTGTTCGGGCACGAAGTTCTCTGCGCGCAAACATATCACCTTCTCCACTTCTTCGTGGTTTCGCTCGACGTACGCGGGCGAAAAGGCCAGCAGCAGATTTTCGCGCACGCGCTGTTGCGTGTTCAGCCCCTTCGTGGAAGCGAGCGCTTGCAGCGTCTCAAGCGAGGGCGGGACGTGGCCGGGGCCGCCGAAGCTTGTGCAGCAAAGCGTCAGGCTCCTTGTCATCGCGGGATAAGCGAGCGCGAACTCCTGCGCCACGAAGCCGCCGAAGGATGCGCCGAGGATGTGCGCGCTCTCAATCCGCAGAGCATAGAGGAGCGCGGCCAAGTCGTCCGCAATCGTTCTGATGGTGATGGGCGCGTTCGGCGCATCGGAGCGAGAGATGCCGCGCGGATCGAAGACGAGGGTGCGAAACTCTCTTGAGAAGGCCGGAACCTGCTTGAACCAAATCCACAAGCCCGTGCCGAAGCCTGGAATCAAGACGAGCGGCGCGCCCTCGCCGTACTCTTCATAGTAAAGCTCTATCTCGCCCGCAACAATCTTCGGCATAAGAATAACAGTCAGCAATCAGCCATCAGCAGTCAGCAAAAGCAAGCGCCGATTCTTCTTGCTGAACGCTGATTGCTGATGGCTGATTGCTTCTTATCACTGCTTTTAGAAGTTAAGCTTGAACGCGAGTTGGATAACGCGCGGCCCTGTGGTCGTCTGCGTGATGCGACCGAACGTGGCTGGCACGGCGATGTTGTTGTTCGGGTTGGCGAAGTTCGTCCAGTTAAAGAGATTGAAGAACTCCGCGCGGAACTCGCCGCGCACGCTCTCCGTGAACGGGATGAACCGAACCACTGAAAAGTCCAGATTCTTCTGGCCCGGGCCGCGCAGGAAATTTCGCGGCGTGTTGCCGAAGGGGAACAACGGGTCGAAGGTCGGATTGTTGACAGCGCCCACTGCGCCTCCGGCCACAATCGGGCGCGAGGTGGCGAACGCAGCCGTGTTGAAGTAAGCATTCAAACGGTCTGTGACGTCGCCGCTCGTGTAGATTAAACCCGAAAACCCCTGGGCCAGATTGGCTCGCTGAATGATGTTGTTGTTCGGGTTGTCAATGATGGAGAAAGGAAGCCCCGACTGCAACGTCAGTATGCCCGCAATCTGCCAGTTGTTGAGCAGGACGCGCGCGGCGCTGGAGTCTGAGTTGGACTTTGGCAGGTCGTAAACGAAGCTGTAGACGAAGCGGTTCCTGCGCTCGAAATCCGAAGGCCCGCGATTGGTGCGCCAGTTGACCTGGTCGCCCGCCACCGCCTGCAACTCGTTAACAGCCGTGCCCGAATAGTAGTCCGTTGAATCGCTCAGCGTATAAGCCGCCAGGAATTGAAGCCCACGGCTGAAACGCTTCGTGACGCTGATTTGCAGCGAGTTGTACTGCGAGTTAGAGCTTGACTGAACCTGCTGTATGCCGCCCGCGCTATTTTTCTGCGTCGAAAGAGCCGTGCCCAGAGGAGCAGCGAAGCTGTTGGTCGCGCGATTATAAACCGGCTGGTTGAGCGTAATCACCTGAAGCAGCTTTCTGCCGCTCGCGCCAACGTAGCCCATCTCAAGCAGGAAGTTGTTCGCAAACTCCCACTGCACGTTCGTGTTGTACTGCTGTATGTAGGGCGTGCGAAGGTTCGGGTCGATGAAGATGCCGCTAATGGGAACGCCTACCAGAGGCGTGAGCGGGCTTAAAGGGCTTGGGATAGTCGCATTGACAGGGAACTGCGTGGGCTGCGGCACGGGCACAAACGGGTTCGAATAAGGAAGCAGGCCCGGCACTATTCCTCCGAGAGGATTGACCACGCCTACGGCCAGCGCTAAGTAAGGGAAGTTCAAAAGCTGCGTGTTGGCGTAGCGCGTAGACAGTCTGTCGTAGTAAATGCCGTAGCCTCCGCGCAGCACCACTCGCTCCGATTCGGAAACGTTGTAAGCGAAGCCCACGCGCGGCGCGAAGTTGTTCTTATCGTTCGGAACCAGAGTGTCGTCCACAAGCGGCACGCCCGGAATGGGATTGGTCGCGTTGCCCGCCTGCACAAAACCGTTCGGCGGCCCTGCGGGCGCTGCCGTAGTCCCCGCCCTGAACTGCTCCGGCAGGAAGTTCACAAGGCGTCCGCGTATGTCCTTCGGATAGCCGTAGAAGTCATAGCGCAAACCAAGGTTCAGCGTCAGACGATTCGATACTTTCCAATCGTCCTGAACATAAAGGCCCAGGTCATTCACCCTCAGCGCGCGGTCGTAAACGCCCGAGCCTATGATGGAGATGCCTGTGCCCGTCAGGAAATTTGTGAAAGCCGAGAAGGGATTGAGCGTCGTAGGCGAGAATTGCAGGAAGCCGCGCGAGAAGGCGTTGAAGTAAAAGTTCACCTGCGAGTAGCGATACTCGCCGCCCACGCGCAGGCGATGATTGCCCGCGACGATTGAAAGCGTGTCGTTCACGCTCCAGGCGTTGATGCGCGACGATTGATCCGCGAAGCTGCTTGAGCCGAGCGTGAAAAGCCCCGGCAGCACTATGGTCGGCAGCCCCGGAAAGAGATTTCCAATCGGATTCGTGATGCCGAACTGCGCGCCCGTGAAAGGCTCAACGGGGACAGAGGTCACGCGAAGGCGGCTGAAACCGAATCGCGCCTGGTTAACCACGTTCGGGCTGAAGACGTACGTGTCCGTCAACGAAGCAAGGCTCTGTATGATGTCCAGGTTTCCGCCGAAGCCCGGAAGCTGCGTCGGCCCGTTGCCGAGTCCCGCGAAGTTGTAGTTAGCCTGCGTCGTCGGATTGCTGGCAAAGAAAGCCTTGGCCGAGAAGGAATGGTTCTCGCTCAGCTTCAAGTCGAAGTTGCCGTTGAACTGATCCTCTCGGAAGGTGGAGATGTCCGAGATGGTCACGGAACCCGTGGAGGTAGAAGCCGACGGAATAGCGAACTGCCCGTTCGGCAAGCGCGCATTCAGGAGCGCAATGGCAACCGGGCTGATGGAACCTGCGGCCAGAGCGGCCTGCTGCTGCGCTATGGGCAGCGTCGCGTTGTAGACGTTGAAGGCCGCAGCGATTCCTGCCGCAGTGCGATTCGCGTCCGTCAAAAAAGGCGGCAGCGTTGGAGACATCAGACTGTTAATCAAAGACGCGCCGTTGCGCTCGCGCGTGCCCTGATACGAAGCGAAGAAGAAGGCCCGGTCTCTGACTATGGGGCCGCCGATGGTTCCGCCGAACTGATTGCGCGACAGAACAGGCTTGGGCTGTCCCTGTCTCTCTAGGAAGAAGTCATTGGCGTTGAGCGCCTTGTTGCGGAAGAACTCGTAGACGTTGCCGTGGAACTCGTTCGAGCCTGATTTGGTAATCGCCTCGACGTTGCCGCCAGCGTTACGCCCTTGTGATGCGTCGTAAAGGCTCGTCTGTACTATGAACTCCTGAAGGCTGTCCGTTGCAGGCACGGCTATGTTCGGAGTCGAATTGGTGCCTATGGAGTTGGCGTCAATGCCGTTGATGCGTACGTTGTTCGAGGTCGTGCGCTGGCCGTTGACGGTGATGGTCGTGTCGCCGCGCCCAAGCTCCGTATTGTTCGACACGGAACTGCTGGTGCCGGGCGAGAGCGTCAGAAGCTGCTGGAAGTTGCGCGTGGGCAGAGGCAACTGTCGAATCTGAGTCTCTTCTATGACTCGACCGACCTGCGAGCTTTCCGTCTGCGCTAGCGGCTGCTCTGCGGTCACCGTCACAGTCCCGCCCTGAACGGTCGCGGCTTCGAGCGTGATGTCCAAGCTGGCCGTCTGCGCCACGTTGACGTTGACTTCTTCGGCCACGGCTGCTTTAAAGCCCTGAGCGTTGACCTCGGCGCGGTACTTGCCCGGAGGCAGAAGCTGCACGGCGAAGTTGCCGTTCTCGTCCGTGACCACCTCGCGCTCAAACGCCGTGTCGCGGTTTGTTATCTTGACCGATGCATTGGGCACGCGCCCGCCCTGTGCGTCCACGACCGTCCCGCTCAGTTGGCCCGTAGCGCCCTGTGCGTAAGCGGGAAGGCTGACGGATAAGAGAAGGCCGACGAGCATCAAAAGATTGAACCATCTGCTCCGAACCATTTTGTAAACCTCCAAGCTGATTGAGCTTTACCTAGAAAAGAGTGGGCGGGCGCTTCTCCTTGAGCCGCCCCCGATAAAAACGGACGTACGTTTTTATTTCCGCAAGATTGAACGGGCGCGTTTTTGATACGACTTTTCCACGCGCCCTCTTTTAGATTATTTCACAGGCTACTTTTTTAATCGGCTTTCTTCTGAGACCTGGAACGGCTCTGGCGAGCGCGTCCCCGTCGAGCCGCCTTGAGTTGCTTGCTATCCGGCTTCAATATGCCGCGACGAAAAATCTCCGTCAGTTTCACAATTACCTGATCGTCCGTGATGCCGAAGTGCCGGTTGCCGCCGAACAGTTTCTCGACCAGAAAGTAGTTGAAGAACTGCATGTAGACGGCAGTGAACCCCACCGCAGGGTCTATGCCGTCATAGAGCGCTTCCCTTCGTCTCAACTCAGCGAAGTAACCTGAAAAGCGGCGGCGTAGGTTCTGCGCCAGCCCCTCGAACATCTTGCGAAAGTGGCGATTCTCGAATTCCAGTACGTCTATGTACATCAGGAGCCAGAAGTCATGATGGTCGTTGACCATCTCTTTGACGAGCCGCCCGAAGTTCGTCATGCTCTCAGGCTCGAAAGGCTCCTCTATCTCGTCGAAGATTGCTCGCAGGCGCGCGTCAATTACCTTCTGGTACTTGCCTATGATGGACTCCAGGATTTCCTCTTTGGTGCAGTAGTAATTGTAAAGATTGCCCAGGCTGGCACCCGTGCGTGCCGCTATGTCGCGCATAGAGGTGGCATGAAAGCCCTGCTTGATAAAAAGCTGCTTAGCCGCCTCCTCAATGCGTCCCTTCTTCTCTTCAATGACCTCGTGGCTGAGTTTGGGCATGACCGCACCTAAAAAACGAACGCTCGTATTTTATTCCTCCAGAGGCTTTTGTCAAGTCTTTCTTTTCTCGGCTAAAGTAGCTTATTCAGCAATGAGAACGATACAAGGGGAGGAATCGGAAGGATGCAGCTAAAGGGTCGCGTGGCGCTGGTGACGGGGGCAGGCTCGGGGATAGGAAAGGCTGCGGCGCTCTTGCTTGCCAAAGAGGGGGCGCGCATAGGCGCTCTGGGCCGCACGGAGGATGAGCTTAAAGAGACTGTGAGGGCGATTAAGAGGGCTAAGGGTCAGGCGATAGCTCTTGAGGCGGACATCTCTCAGCCGGAAGAGATGATGCGCGCCGTGGAGCAACTCGCGGACAAGTGGGGACGCATTGATATTGTCTTCGCCAACGCAGGCATCAACGGCGTGTGGGCACCCATTGAAGAGTTAACGCCGAAGGAGTGGGACAGGACTCTGAACATCAATTTGAGGGGAACGTTTCTGACGGTCAAGTACGCCGTGCCTTATCTGAAGAAACGCGGAGGCTCCGTCATAGTCACATCGTCCGTCAACGGCACGCGCATCTTCAGCAACACGGGCGCGACCGCTTATTCATGTTCCAAGGCCGCGCAGGTCGCCTTCACGAAGATGATGGCGCTTGAATTGGCAGAGCATCGCATACGCGTCAACGTCATCTGTCCCGGCGCGATTGAGACGGAAATCAGCGATAGCGGAGAAGAGCGCGAGCTTGAAAAGGTACGCGAGCCGGTCGAGTTCCCTGAAGGCGAGATTCCATTAACAGACGGCAAGCCTGGGACATCCGAGCAGGTGGCAGAGCTTGTGCTCTTCCTGGCATCGGACGCCTCCAATCACATCTCCGGCACAGAAATCTGGATAGACGGCGCACAGTCACTACTTCAGGGATGAAAGAGATTGATTCATTTATTCATCGGTTCATTGATTCAATGAAGAAATGAACCGATGATTAAATTCTTCTTTATCCCTGCATTTCCACTGGTTCGTGTTCGGGGTCAAAGGTTGCGAGTTCGGCTGCGACCAGTCGCTCGCACTGTTCGGGCGAGCAGGTGGCTTCGGTGGGGGGTTGTGATGCTGCGCCGTCGCGTGCGCGTGGCAGGGCGAAGGAGGCCAGGAGCGCGAGGGCGGCTACGACCGTGGCTACCCAGAAGACATTGTGTATGGCCGAGGCGAGTGCGCTCTGAAGCGCGCCTAGCGCTACGGGCGGCAACGTTGCACGCGCAGCAGGCTCTATCAGCGCGTTAGGATTTGCGGCAAGCTCTGCGGCTCTCTGCGGCGTGAGCGCGTTCGGATTCCTGCCGGCAAAATCGCTCAGGTAGGAAGTCAGCCCGGCTGAGAGCACTGTGCCCATGACGGCTACGCCTACAGCACCGCCGATGCTTCTGGAAAACTGGTTGAGGGACGTGGCTATGCCAAGCTGTGCGCGCGGCACGGATTGCTGCACGGCTATCAGAAGCGTGAGCATGGTTAATCCCAGACCGGCTCCAATCATTACCAGATCCAGATAGAGCAGCACGCGCCGCGTGTCACGGTTAAAGCTCGCAAGCAGGGCTAGGCCCGCCGTGAGCAGTATGAAGCCGACTATGCTTGTGGGCTTGTAGCCTACGCGCAGGAGCAGTCGCCCGCCAATGACGGACAGTCCCACCCAACTGAGCATGAGCGGCGTCAAGAGCGATCCCGCTTCCGTGGCGGTCGCGCCGAGCGCTCCCTGTGCAAAGAGCGGGACGAATGTGATAGCTCCGAACATGGCGACGCCCGCGAGGAAGCCCGCGATGATGGAGACGGCGACGACACGATTGCGAAAGAGCGCAAACGGAACGATTGGGTCTTGCGCCCGAAGCTCTATCCAGACGAAGAGTGCCGTGAGCAGTGCCGCGCCTGCGAAGAGCGCAAGGTTGGGCGGGCTTGTGAGCGTCTGAATGCTTGCCCCGCCTTCTACCAGCGCCAGCATCAGGAGCGTAATCGCTATCATCAGGACGGCTGCGCCCGCGTAATCAATCGCAGGCCGAGCGTGTCGTCTAGGCTCCTTCAAAGCCAGCCCCATGATGAGAGCCGCCGCGAGTCCTACGGGAATGTTTATGTAAAAGACCCATCGCCAGGAGAGTTGGTCTGTGATGAAGCCGCCTGCGACGGGGCCTATGACGCTGGAAAATCCCCACACGCCGCTAAAGAGCGCCTGCATGCGCGCCCTCTCCTTGAGCGTGTAGATGTCGCCTATGATGGTCATGCCGAGCGGGATGAGCGCGCCCGCGCCCAGGCCCTGAATCGCGCGAAAGGCTATAAGTTGCGTCATGGACGTGGACATCCCCGACAGGATTGAGCCTAAGAGAAAGATGGCTATGCCCAGTTGATAAAAGAGGCGGCGACCGTAAAGGTCAGAGAGCTTTCCCCAGACCGGAACCGTCACAGTAGAGGTGATGAGATAGGCCGAGAAGACCCAACTGTAATGGCTCAGGCCGCCGAGCGAGGCTATGACTGTGGGCATGGCCGTCGAGACCACTGTGGCCTCAAGCGCGGCCAGAAACATTCCCGTCATCACGCCTATGGTTACGGCCCAACGCCTGCGCTTGGACATCTCAAGCGGCGGCTCTTCAACTATAGTCTGTACGTCTGCGAACTCCGACATCTTCTGCTCTCTTATGCGCCCGGAAAAATAATCACCGATGATAAAGCTTATCTTTTGAGAAGTGAAACCCTTTAACTTTCTGAAACCGTTTTGACTTTATGAAGAATTTGGAACGGGCGGGAATTTTCTTTGCCTGGAAACAAACAAAAATTAGGGCTGCTAGTCGTTCAAAGCGACTCCCCCAAATCGCTTAGAAAGATTAACAGCCCCATTTGTTGCCCCTGTAGACAGCTAAAATAATGATTGCCCCTCCCCCAAAGGGCCATCATCGAAAGATTGTGAACGAGAGCCTCCCCCAAAGCTTTCATCCACCTGCTGTCTCAAAGAGCCTGACCCGATCTATTTCTTTCCCTCTTATTACCGAGATGGATTACAGCAATGACCGTACCACTCTTGCCGCCGCTTCAAATTTCAAACGGGCGGAAGATTTAATAACCTTATAAAATCGGTCTTCATTTAGTTCTGAGCGCAAGACTCACGCTGCATGTGGGCCGCTCTTAAACGGGGCTGCCTTGCATCGCTTTTATACTTTCGGTGTGTATCCTTGCATGGTTATCGTTCGCGCCGCCTGGACGGCACGCGCACTTACATTCCAATGATTAAATTCTTTTCTTAATTATTGACATTCTAAAAATAGAGGCATATCTTTTCACGCATCTTGGATGGTTCTCGCCGACGAGAAGCCTGACCTTCGTCGGCCTATCAACAGTTTTCCTACATGCAGGGGTCAGTAGTCGCAATCTCCAACTTTGTAGCGAGGAGAAAAGGCCCGCGATGAATCCACCTCAAGCCGACTTCTCTCACGGAATCAGAAGCTTCTCTCTCTGCTTCCGTGGACAAGCCCAGGCCCCTTTATTCCTACGAGAAAGGAAACAACCATGAGAGTAAGCATCGGTAGAATAAGCATACTGCTTTTAGCCGGTCTGTTCCTGTTGCCCCTTGCAACCGATAGGGTCTCTACGGCTTCAGCGCCGCCTCCGATTCCTAATCCCGTGCTGGTATTTATAGGGCAGGAACCGTATCAGACGGGCGGCAAGAATTGGATACGATACAAGTACTATGTATTCAACAAGGCTGAGTATCCGAACACTATGTTCGCGGCCTCGCCCAACCTTCCGCCCTGCGGCAAGAACACCAAAGCGTCGCGCACATGGGTGGACATCTATGACCAGAACGGAAAGCGGCTCTACGGATTTTGCGCGCTCGGCAGTAACAACGACCTGGACAAGCTCTGGTTCGCGCTTGAAGAGGGCGTGCTTCCCCCAAGCTGGATTTATATAGAGATGAACGACCGGCAGACGAGTACCAAGTACAAATCCAATCTGGCCCCGACCACTGATTAGAGGCTTCTCGCTCCGCCGTCACATTGTTCGTAGGGGCAGAGGACAAGTCCTCTGCCCCTACAGTTTTGGTAATCGCTCTCCTTAAATTTATTCCATCCGCGCAATCCGCCATCCCAACGGCTCGCGTATAGTCTCCCGAACGCCACAAACATTAACTTGTGATTGCGTAAGGGAGGAAACGTGAAAAAGTTTTTCGTCGCGCTGGTATTAACATTAGCGCCACTGACATTCGTTACATCCGAGGCTCTAGCCCAAGGCAATAACCCTATGGTCGGCGGCGCGCCCATGTATCGCACAAAGGATATTATTGACAACGCAGTGAACTCCGCAGACCACACTACGCTGGTGGCGGCGGTCAAGGCAGCCGACCTGATTCAGACGCTTAAAGGCAAAGGCCCTTTCACGGTCTTTGCGCCGACCAACGCGGCCTTTGACAAGCTTCCGGCAGGAACGGTCGAAACTTTGCTCAAGCCTGAGAACAAGGCTAAGCTGACGAAGGTTCTGACTTATCATGTGCTGGCGGGCCGCTACGACTCGAAAAGGCTGATGCAGATGATTAAGAAGGGCGGAGGCTCTGCCAAATTGATGACCGTGAGCGGCGATACTTTGACGGCTCGCATAAACGGCGCGGGCGGCATTACACTCATGGATGAGATGGGCGGCTCGTCCGAGGTCACGACCGCAGACGTGTATCAATCAAACGGAGTCATACACGTCATTGACACTGTAATACTGCCCCAATAAACGAAGCTGCTCTTGAGAGAGAGGCGCTTTTAGCTAAAGCGAGCAGTAAGCGCCTCTCTCTTATTCAAGGCTATCAGTTCAGGGAATCTTCAACATGGATAGACGTTCATTTCTTTCCTACATCCTGGCGGCGGGCGCAGGAGGCGTCAGCCTTTACGCCGTTTCATCTCAGACCGCGCGAGCGCAGACTATGAAAGCGGGTAAGGTGAAGACGGATTCGCCCTTTCCAAAAGTGATTAAGACGGATGAAGAGTGGAAGAGGATTCTGACGCCAGAACAATTCTACGTGACCAGGCAGAAGGGAACGGAAGCGCCCTATTCCAGCCCCTTAAACGAGATTCACGATAAAGGGATTTTCGCTTGCGTCTGCTGCGAGCTTCCGCTCTTTAGCTCGCGCACGAAATTCGACTCGCACACGGGCTGGCCCAGCTTCTGGGCACCCATTGCCAAACAGAACGTACGCGAGACGGCGGATAACAGCCTGGCTGAGACGCGAACTGAGGTTCTGTGCGCGCGTTGCGATGCACACCTTGGGCACGTCTTCGACGACGGGCCGCAGCCTACGGGCCTGCGCTACTGCATGAACGGCGTGGCTATGAAATTCATTAAAAAGCAGTGAGCCGGACGGAACCCGTAACTCACTGCTTGAAGGAATCTGGAAATCAAAGGCGGGCGCTACTTGCTTCCCGCGAATAATCAGGCGGCAGCTTTTCTCACGACCTCACCTGCCGCAGCCTCTTTCGCTTTGATGTATGCTTCTACGGCCAGCCGCGTTGCTGTGCTCATAGTCCTGTAGGCCGCAGGCTTCTTCTCTCTCATCTCAAGCAACTGCTCGTAGTAAGGATTGACTTCAAAGCTGACCGCCGCAGCCTTAAAGCTCGCGCTCGCCTTCTCTTTCTTAGCTCTTCTTTGCTCTTTCATCTCTTCCCCCTTTATGCAGCCTGTGCGCGCTCTTCGGGCTTCGCTTCCCTGCTCCGCCTGGAATCCTGTGTCGGCTTGCGGCCAGCCATCTGCGGCCCATGCTCGCAGGCGCAGGCAGACATCAAAGGCCAGCCGCCTTTCTGATTCAGGTCGGGCGAATAAATATCCGCCCCGCAACGCGCGCAACTGGCAGTCCTTTTATAAGCCGGTATTAAAATCTTCTCTTCAGCCATCTCCCTTGTGTCCTTAAAGGCTTCTCCCTAATCTCTCCAGACAAAAAAGGCGTTAGAACCGAATCTAACGCGCCGCACGGAATTTTCGTCTCGTGGGAGAAATCAAATTGCCTTTCCTTTGATGCGATGCCCCACGGGCCTGTTGCCCTAAAACGCGCCTTTCTAATTGCGGAAGTTCTGCGTCACCATGAGGCCGCGTATGCCTCCGTCCATGATGCCTATGCCTACGCGCCCGAACTGTGGCCGCAGGATGTTGGCGCGGTGCCCAGGAGAGTTCATCAGTCCCGTGTGCGCCATTGTCAGCGTAGGCGCGAGCGCAAGATTTTCGCCCGCGATGGTGAAAGAGACGCGCGCCTCCTTGATGCGGTCAAAGGGGCTGAGGCCCTCCGGCGTGTAGTGCGAGAAATAACCGCGCGCGAACATGTCAACGGAATGCGCGCGTGCCACAGGCAGAAGCTCCGGGTCTGCCTCAAGCGGCTTCAGACCGGCGGCCACACGCTCGCGGTTGACCATCTGTAGCATCTCCGCTTCCAAGTCGGGGCGCGGCTTCGGATTCGTGACTTTGAAGGGAAGCTCAACGGTCTCGCCGGAGTCCGGGCGGATAGTACGCATGGTGAGCGTCTGCCGTATGGCTTCGTCGAAGATGGGCCGTAGCTGCGCCTCAAGCTCTTCTGTGACGGAGGCCAAGCGGTTTGCGAGTGCGCTGTCTCGGCTGTGCTCGCGCAGGCCGTCCGGCAACGGCGCGGCTAAAATCAGTGGCGAGAGAATCGCAGCGAAGATGAGGCCGTTAATGAAGCCTGGGATGAGACCAAGGATTCTGTTCAACCGACCGTGATGCAGAGAGCGCGGCAATCTTCTTAAAAGCGCGTAGCCCAGCAGATGTATCAGGAAGCCCGACACGATTGCCACCAGCAGAAAGCCTGCGGGCAAGGCCCACACGTCCTGCCAGCCGAAGACGCTGCCGAGCCAGCGTGCTGCGGGTTGATAAAAGCGCAGGGCTAAGAGCAGGCTTCCAATCCAGCGCACAAGGTCTAGCAAGCCAAGTATGAGGCCGCGCTGCCAGCCGAACAGCGCGCTCGCCAAGACTATCAGAACCAGAAACAGGTCTATCAGATTCAAAACTTCCAAGCCCCTTGCTCTTTATGCTCTCTCAAGCGCGGCGCGATCCCAACCTGCCAGCCTCGCTCCGGCTTCGTAGGTGCTTTGCATAAACTCCATCAGCGCTTCTTCCGGCACGGAAGCGAGGCGAACGTCGTCGTAGTAAAGCAGGAACTCTTTCAACTCCTGATGATAGAAAGCCTTTTCGGGGCGAATCTTTTCTTCGGACAATCCGGCTGGCTCCGGCGCTGTGTAAGAATAGAAGGCGGGTGCGTTGACTGCGCCAACGGTGCCGGGCCAGAAGCCGTGACTGATGACTTCGTGCGAGTAGGCTTCGCGCGTGATGGGGTCTGCGCCGGGGCGTTCGGGCGCGGGCCGACCGGAAAATCGCGTCACGGCCAAATCAAAGCTTCCCCAGAAAAAATGCACGGGGCTGCACTTGCCTATGAAGCGCGAACGAAACTCTTCGAAGACCTTCGTCGCCTGCAAGAGTATGCGCCAGAATTTTCCGGCATATACGGCGTCATAAGAAGCGTGCGTTTCATCCTTCTCGAAAGGGATGGGGTCAGGTATCTCAACTGGCGTCGTCCAAATCTTCACTTCAATATCAAGTTCGCGCAAGCGCAGCATGACTTCTTTATAAAAGGCTGCGACCGAGCGCGGGATAAGCTCCAACTCCTGATGCGCGCCTTCGCTCGTCTTGATATTGAGCTTGTGGTCTATGAAGTCAAAGTCAATCTCGAAGGTGCGCTCATTGTACGGCATGGCGTGCGTTGTCAGGCCCCGCGCGCTCACGTAAAGAGGAACGTTCCACCAGTGATTAACGGGCGGCATCTGCGCCAGCCGTATCTTGCCTATGACCTGCGTCCACATGTGCAGCGTAGCGCGCGTAGCCTCCCACTCTTCCAAGGGAAGGCTCGGCCACACCTCTGATTTATCAGGACTGCCCAAAACATTCGCATCAGCCATCATGAACTCCTACTTTTTTGATAGATAAAAGCGAGGCAACCGGATTCTACACGAGGCTACGACCAGGAGTCTTCCCAAGCTTACAGCCGCGTGAAACATTACGCACGCTCACATAATCGCTTCCGGCTCGTCCTCGCCGTCGTCGTCGTCCGCGTCCCTTTCTTCATCTTCGTCGGGTACTGCTGCGGCCTTTAAGAGAATCTTGCGCGGCACAGTGTTGAGGGTGACGTGATGATTGACCCAGCCTTCCTGCCAGGGGCATTCTTCCAGAAGCCTCTGCATCCCCATCTCCCTGGCTTCATCTTCGGACTCTGCCAGAGCGGCCACGGCCCAGAGCGAGACCGAAGGGAAAAGCCCCGCGCGCTCGTCCAGCATCTCCTTCAACTCCCAGTGAACGGTGCCGTCCTCCTGCGGCGTAAATCGCACGCGCGACGGGTCAAGCTTCATAGCATACATCGCCAGCACAAATAATCTCTGTTTAGCCATTACCTCTGAAGTCCAATTCCTTTTACTTGATTGACACGGAACACGAAGCCGGTACACTTTCGCTCTTAAGCTTACGCGCATAAGGTGGAAAATATGAAACGCACAGAGAGCGCAGGCGGAGTCGTCATGAACGCTCGCGGGCAGGTTCTGGTCGTCAGCCAGCACGGCACCTCATGGTCGCTGCCGAAGGGACGCGTTGAAGCGGGCGAAGATTATCTGGAAGCGGCGCGGCGCGAGATTTATGAAGAGGCGGGCATCACGGAGCTTGAGCTTGTGAAGAAACTGGGAAGCTACGAGCGCTACAAGCTGTCGGCTGCGGGCGACGATGATTTTTCTGAACTCAAGACCATACACATGTTTCTCTTCAAGACCGAACAGGAAGCGCTCAATCCCATAGACCCTGAAAACCCCGAAGCGCTCTGGATGGAGACGACGAAGGTCGCAGACCTGCTGACGCACGCGAAGGACAAAGAATTCTACCGTCGCTGGCTTTTAGAGCGGGATGCAAAAGCGTAAGGGATGAAAGATTCCTTTGCGTCTTTCATCCCTTGAGATGTGATTAATCCGCTCCCTGCCTGAGCATGATGTTGCTGCCGCTCCCGTTCGGCGTGATGACTATGCCAACGTCGCCGGATTTGAGTATCACGCTTTCGGGCAGCCTGACTGTCTTCTCCGGCTTCAAATTTTCTATGTACCAGTCCGCGACCTTTTCCATCCCGTCTGCCGTTTGTAGCTGCACCACGTCGCCTTCACCGGCTCTGGACATGACCATAGTCTTGCTCGCGCCCGGATAAACAAAGCGCGGGTCAACCGGCACGGCGCTAGCGGGATTCTGCGGAGGCTTGGGCGGTACAGCAGGGGGCCGCGTCGGAGGACGCACAAGCCTTGTAGGTTGCCGCCACTGTCCGAGAAGATAGGCGGTCGGAATAAGAACGACAACGCAGAGGAGCAACAGGAGCGGAAGCCATCTTTTAACTTTAGAGGCGGGCGCGAGTTTTTTCGTGTCGGCGCTCAGCGCCGCGCGCGTCTGCCCGCCGTACTGCTCAAGCGGATGCTGTCCGGCTACATTTTCGCCCGGCATGAAAGGCGCTCCGGGCGTCCCAAGCCTTCGCGTAGTAACCTCCGTCACGCTCCCGCGCGACAGAGTATTCGAAGGCTGCCCGCACCGCCTACAGAACCTGGCCTCGGCCATCAATTCCGCCCCGCAATTAGCACAAGATGATTCCTGCTCCTGCATAAAAGAATTTTATCATTGATTCATCGGTTCATTGAATCAATGAAACAATGATTCAATGAATCAATTCTTTTCACTCTGCACTGCGGCCTTCTGCATTTCTATAAAGCTCTATCACTCTTCTGGCGTCCGAGGCGAGGGGCTGCGGCAATTCGGCCCAGGCGAACCAAGCCGCCTCGTATATCTCATTTCTTTCTATCTCGAAGTCTGGCGTCGTCACCCTTCCCGCGTAGCACTTCACAGTGTCGCGCTTAAACTCGTCCCGGCTGGTGTATTCGCCGAGCGGGCGCAAGACGCTCAAAGAGATTCCCACCTCTTCGCTGACTTCGCGCATGGCCGCCATTTCGGGCGTCTCGTTGCGCTTGAAGCCGCCGCCCGGAAACGTCCAGTGCATATCGCCATACGTGTTGCGAATCATCAGTATTCTTCCATCGAACTCAATCAGGCACTTGACGCCGTAAAGCTGCGGACGAAAGAGGAACCAGTAGACGCGAAGCGACGCGTAAGCAAGCTTGTACAGAAGGGAGAGCGGCGTGTACTGCATGACGGATTGTTAACTAAAACCACCGACAGAATCAATATTGCTTTGCCACGCGCGCCGTTCGTCGTGTAAAAGAATTTGTCCAAACTTTCGTGGAGAAGAGCGCCGTGCGCCATTACACCAGACGTTTCCGCGTGCGCCAGTACGAGATAGATTCTTTCGGCCACGTCAACAATGCCGTCTACGTAAACTACATGCAGGAGGCAGCCATCGAAGCCTCTGCCGACGCGGGCTTCGGCCCCGGCTGGTACATGGAGCGCGGCACCAACTGGGTCATACGAAAGCTTGCGATTCGCTATCTTTTGCCCGCCGTCTACAAAGACGAGATTGAAGTCACGACCTGGATTTCCGAGGTGCGACGCGCTACCTGCACGCGCGAGTACGAGATTATTCGCACGGCTGACCGCTCGCGCATAGCACGCGCCCGCGTGCAGTGGGTCTATCTGGACTCAAGCACTGGCAGGCTCGCGCGACTGCCGCCGGAGATCAGGGAACGCTTCGCGCCCACGAACGAACGGGAAGAAGAATTAGGCATACACATACAAAAAGGGCAGAAGACACCTGAAGCTTTCCGCTACCTGACGAGGCGACGCGTGCAGACCTTCGAGCTTGATACATTGCGGCACGTCAATCATGCAGTCTACCTGAACTGGATTGAGCAGGCGTACTTCGATGCGCTGCGCGCGGCTGGACATCCTGTCGAGCGCACGCGGCCCGAAGGCTGGCTCGCGCTACAGGGAGGCCACGACATAGAATATTTCGAGCCTGCCTTTGATAATGAAGAGCTTGAGATTAAGAGTTGGGTCTGCGAAGTGGGGCGCGTGCGCGGAGCCTGGACGCACGAAATACATTCCCTGGACAAGGGACGACTCCTTGCGCGCGAATATTCTCTGGGCATCTTTGTCAACGAGTCGGGCAGACCCGTCAACGCTCCCATGCACGTCATCAAAGACGTGCTGCGCGGGCCTGAGTCGGCTTCAAGCTAAGCGCTCTTTCTTCTAATACAGATTCTGCGGTTATACTTGAGGCGCAGCGCTTCAAGACTAAAATTTATCTCTGCGGGGGAAACCGAAGATGTCTTCAAAGCAGGTGGCGCCTTACGGCTCATGGAAATCGCTTATTACGTCGGAGTTGATTGTCAAAGGCTCAATCGGCCTGGGCCAGATTGCGCTCGATGGCGAAGACATATACTGGATAGAGGGGCGGCCACAGGAAGCTGGCCGCAACTGCATAGTCCGGCGCGCACCCGATGGAGGGATTGAAGATGCCATACCGCGCGACTTCAACGCTCGCACGCGTGTTCACGAGTACGGCGGCGGCGACTACGCAGTCTCCGGCGGCACTATCTATTTCTCGAACTTCGCTGACCAGAGAATCTATCGCAAGCTGCGCGGGAATGAAGAGCCTGAAGCGCTGACGCCCGCCGTAAACATGCGCTACGCGGACATGATAATCGACGCGGCGCGCAATCGTCTCATCTGCGTGCGCGAAGACCACACCGAGAGCGAGCGCGAGGCCGTGAACACAATTGCGTCTGTCAGCCTTGACGGTAACGATGCCAGTCGGGTGTTGGCCTCCGGTAATGATTTCTACTCAAGCCCGCGTCTGAGCCGGGACGGAAAGCGGCTGGCATATCTGACGTGGAATCATCCGAACATGCCTTGGGACGGGTGCGAGCTTTGGGTGTGCGAGTTGGATGAAAGCGGCGCGGTTCAGAACAGCGCGCGTGTTGCGGACGGCACGGAAGAGTCCGTCTTTCAACCCGAATGGTCGCCGTCGGGCAGGCTCTATTTCGTCTCTGACCGAAGCGGTTGGTGGAATCTTTATCGTCTTAACGCGGAGGGCGAAGCGGAAGCGCTCTGCCCGCTCGAAGCGGAGTTCGGCCAGCCGCAGTGGGTCTTCGGCCAGTCCATGTACGCCTTCGAATCCGAGTCTTCAATCATCTGCGCCTTTATGGAGAGAGGGCGTACGAGTCTTGCGCGCCTCAATACAGAGAGCAAAAAGCTTGAGCGGATTCAGTTGCCGTATTCCGACATCACGTACGTTCGCGCAGCCGAGGGGCGCGCGGTCTTTCGCGCAGGCTCTCCGACAGAGGCGGCGGCAGTCGTCGCGCTCGATTTGAGCGCCATGAAGCACGAGGCACTGCGTCGCGCTACGGATTTAAGGATTGACGAGTGCTACATCTCCGTCCCGCAGGCCATAGAGTTTCCGACCGAAGACGGATTGACGGCGCACGGCTTCTATTATCCGCCGCACAACTGCGATTACTCTGCGCCGGAAAACAGCTTGCCTCCGCTTCTGGTCAAAAGCCACGGCGGCCCCACCTCTGCGACTTCTACGACCTTCGCGCTTGGCATTCAGTACTGGACGAGTCGCGGCATAGCCGTGCTGGATGTCAACTACGGCGGAAGCACTGGCTACGGTCGAGCGTATCGCCGGAGGTTAAACGACCGTTGGGGCATAGTGGACGTTGACGACTGCGTGAACGGCGCGCGTTACCTTATAGAGCGTGGGCTGGTTGACAGGAACGCCTGCGCGATTGACGGAGGAAGTGCCGGAGGCTACACGACGCTCTGCGCTCTGACCTTCCGCGACCTCTTCAAAGCTGGCGCAAGCCACTTCGGCGTCAGCGACCTTGCGGCGCTTGCGACCGAGACCCACAAGTTCGAGTCGCGCTACCTTGATAGACTGATTGGCCCGTACCCGGAGCGCGCAGACCTTTACCGCGAGCGCTCGCCGCTCTTCTTTACAGAAAAGCTCTCGTGCCCCGTCATCTTCTTTCAGGGATTGGAAGACAAGATAGTGCTGCCGAATCAGGCGGAGATGATGGTGGATGCGCTGCGCGAGAAAGGATTGCCCGTCGCCTATGTTCCCTTCGAAGGCGAGCAGCACGGCTTTCGTCGCGCAGAGAATATAAGACGCGCGCTGGACGGCGAGCTTTACTTCTACTCAAAAATCTTCGGCTTTGAACTGGCGGACGAGGTGGAGCCTGTCAGGATAGATAATCTGTCATGATAGATGCGCGAGGCGGTGACGCGCCTTCGTTATCTGCCTGTCAATCTGCTCGGCCATCTGCGAGAGGGCGTCGCGGCCCTCTCGCGCTTCCTCTTCGACCTTGACCTTGGTTCTGTAGAGACCGTCCTGGCGTATGCGCTTGATGCCGAATTGAACAGTACGCAGTTCTATCTCAAGCGCGAGCAGCCGCGCTTCCTCATCATCCGTCTCCACGTCTTTGCCGCCGACTGCACAGAGAGACTGCAACTGCTCGTCGCCGAGCAGCGTGTGAAGGCTTTCGACATCGCCTTCGCGGTAAGCGCGGCTGGCCTCTGCCATGACAGTGTGGCGCGCCTTTGCTTCCCTTTCATCTGCGGCCTTGTCCGGGTGAAACATCTTGGCTACGGCCCAGAAGAGCTTACGCATGGCTTTGCCCACGGGAACGGCCACGCCGTCTTGAGCACGCTGCCCGTCCGCTTCTGCTTCGCCGTCCGGCACAGCTTCTTCTGTCTCAAGCCCAAGCAGGCGCGCTTCGGCCTGCTTAATCTCGCGCTCGATTTCCGCAAGCTCCGCGAGGCGACTTCCGACCGCTTCGGTGTAACGAGCCTTGAAGACGCGCATCTCTTCCTGCAAGAGGCCAAGCTCACGCCGCCGCTCTTCCAGAAGAGCTTCGAGGCGCGCAATCTCAACCCTGACATCAAGCGGCTCTTTATCTGTTTCAGGCGTATGAAGAATGATGCTCTGCATGTCTAGATAGGCTTTAGAGTGTAGCAGGAAGAGGCCGCGATTGTCGCTTCGGGAGTATCGGGTGTTGCCAGCGCGGCTTGCTTCGATATAAGTTTAGAGCATGCTCGGAAACCGTGTGGAAGCAGGCCGCGATTAAGATGAGGGATGCAAAAAGAGACTATGGCGGCCCGGAGCGTCGGCGTGCCCGTCGCCTACGTGTCAATTTCAGGGCGCGATGGGAAGGCTCATGGGCGCGCCGCGAAGGGCACATCACAGACCTCAGCGCCGCAGGCTGCTTCATACTGACGCCGGATTTGGTGAAGCCGGGCGAACCCGTCAAGCTTGAGATTCAACTGCCGAAAGGCGAGATTAAGATAGATGGCCGCGTCGTCTACAAAATCGAAGATATGGGCTTCGCCATAGAATTCACAGCCGCCTCGGAAGAAGACCGCAAACGCCTCGCCTGGCTCCTGCGAGCCGAAGCACAGCTTGCTCAGCGAAAGTAAAATTTGTCTTCTTATCCAATGATGGGTGGGCCGTCGTAGATGACAGTCCAGCCGTTGGTCTTGCTGGTTTGGACGGAGCGGCGGAAGGCGTAGGCGACCTTGGGCGGGTCTTCCAGGGGGCCTAGGCTGACGGGCGGCTCTGCGCGCGGGTCAAAGCGCGCGACCCTTGCCCCTTCCGGCGTGGTAGCCATCCCGACCAGCGCAAGAGTGTCGCTCTTGACCAGTATCACTGCGCGAAAATCTATTTGTTCAGCTTCTTCTGGAGTCATGGGAATTGATTCGTTGAATCAATCTTTTTACCTCAGACGGAAGGCTTCTTTCAAGGCTCTGGCTGGCAACCTCGGCGGGCGGGCTGGCGCATCTAAAACATGCTCTCCCCGAAACTCACGTTATCAAGGGGAGAATCCAAAGGGTGAGAGAGTTAAGGGAACGAGGCATTTATAGAACTCCAGAGGGGAAGCAGTTCGTAGCCAGCCGCACACGCCGCTCCATTTTCCAGACAGGCAAGGCAGCAATCGAGACGGGCTTCGGCAACATCTTCTTTCTTTTTAGCCGCTACGCCTGGGCTTTTCACGACCACCCGGACTACATGGTGGACGAGCGAGGCCGCATAGTGCTGGACGAATCAAACTCTCGCTGGCGCGTGGAAGACCTGACCGACACAGGCCACACTGCGGGCGCTCATTAATAAAGACAGGAACGGGTGACGGGCGAAGAAAGATAATTGTTTTTTCTTTTCCCGTCACCCGTTTTCACTTTTACCTTCTTCCGGTGTTAATCTAATAGTCAATCACAAATGAAAAAGGTTAAGAGTTAAAGGATGGAGGCGACGAAGGTGAAGAGGATGCTTCCGGTCGGGGCGGAAGTCTTGCCGGAAGGCGGCGTACACTTTCGCGTCTGGGCACCGCGTCGCAAGCGCGTAGTGCTTCGACTGGAGACAGACGGCGAGCCGCAGACTATAGAGATGGAGCGGGAGCCGAACGGCTACTATTCGGTTCATGCCGACGCGGCGCGGGCTAGCTCGCGCTACAGCTTTCGACTGGACGAGGACGATTATCTCTATCCAGACCCGGCTTCCAGATTTCAACCCGACGGCCCGCACGGGCGCTCGCAGGTAATTGACCCGAACAGTTTCTGTTGGACAGACGACGCGTGGCAGGGCCGCAGCCTTCGCGGCCAGGTCATATACGAGATGCACGTAGGGACATTCACGCGCGAGGGAACATGGCGGGCCGCTAGCCGCGAGATGGAAGAGTTGGCCCGGCTGGGCATCACAGTCATAGAGATGATGCCGGTCGCGGAATTTCCAGGGCGCTTCGGATGGGGCTACGATGGCGTAGACCTGTTCGCCCCTACGCATCTCTACGGCGACCCGGACGAGCTTCGCCGCTTCGTCAACGAAGCTCACGCGCATGGGCTGGCCGTCATACTGGATGTCGTCTACAACCACCTTGGCCCGGACGGGAATTATCTGAGCCAGTTTTCCGAAGACTACTTCAACCGAGAGCGCAAGACGGAATGGGGCGATGCTCTCAACTTCGACGGGAAAACTTCCGCGCCCGTGCGCGAGTTCTTCATCTCGAACGCCTCCTACTGGATTAGAGAATTTCACATGGACGGCCTGCGCTTTGACGCCACGCAGAGCATTCATGACGGCTCGGACGAGCACATACTGGCGGCCATGACGCGAGAGGTGCGGCGCGCGGGCGGCGGGCGCGCGACTATCATCGTCGGAGAGAACGAGCCGCAGGAAGTGAAGATGCTGACGCCGAGCGCTGAGGGCGGCTATGGGTTGGACGGGCTGTGGAACGACGACTTTCATCACTCCGCGCACGTAGCGCTGACGGGAAAGAGCGAAGCCTACTATACGGATTACAGGGGCAGGCCGCAGGAATTCATCTCTGCGCTCAAGTGGGGCTTTCTGTATCAGGGCCAGCGCTACAAGTGGCAGCGTCACAGGCGCGGCACGTCCGCCCTCAATCTCAAGCCCGAACAGTTTGTGGTCTTTCTGGAGAACCACGACCAGATAGCCAATTCGGGTCGCGGCGAGCGCATTCATCTTCTGACCAGCCCGGGGCTTTATAGAGCCATGACGGCGCTCATGCTTCTTGCTCCGAACACGCCTATGCTCTTTCAGGGGCAGGAGTTCGCGGCCTCCTCGCCCTTCTACTACTTTGCGGATCACAAGGGAGAGCTTGCAGAGCTTGTGCGAAAGGGGCGCGTGGAATTCCTGGCGCAGTTTCGCAGCGTAGCCACGCCGGAGATGCGCGCCTGCCTGGTTGACCCCGCGAGCGTCGAAGCCTTCGAACGCAGCAAGCTGGATTTTTCCGAGCGCGAGAAGAACTGCGCCATGTACGAGATGCACCGCGACCTGCTGAAGCTGAGAAGCGAAGACGCCGTTTTTAGTAACCAACGCGCGCGTGGCTTGGACGGTGCGGTTCTGGGGGATGAAGCATTCGTCCTGCGCTTCTTCAGCGAAGAGGGAGACGACCGACTGATGCTGGTTAACTTGGGCGTTGACCTGAATCTGAATCCTGCGCCGGAGCCTCTGCTGGCTCCGCCCGAAGGCATGCTCTGGACGCTGCTTTGGTCTAGCGAAGATTGCCGCTACAACGGCTCTGGCACTCCGCTCGTCGAGACCAGAAACAACTGGCATCTCCCGGGCCGCGCGGCAATCGTCATGAAGGCAGCGCCCGCCGACGAGGTAGAGGATTTGGCGTCGGGCGCGGGCGAAGAGAGCGAGGAAGCGGAAGTTCGTAGAGAGATGCTGACGAGGTGGCCGAACGAATGACTGAGACGGTTCGAAAGATTTCTTTCACGGAAGAGGACGCGCACAGGCCGGAGGAGCTTCTGCGCCGCGAGTGGCTTGTGACGAACGGCCTCGGCGGCTTTGCTTCAAGCTCTGTGGCCGGTGTGGCGACGCGCCGTTATCACGGCATGCTCATCTCGGCGCTGCCCACGCCTTTGGGCCGCTCCATCATGCTCAATCATCTGGTCGAGTGGGTGCGGCTGGCGGACGGCCAGCACTTTTTGATAGGCGGGCAGGAGCGCGCAAGCGGCACGCTGGAGCTTCCCGGCGCGGTTCACCTGGTAGAGTTTCGTCTTGAAGAGGGACTGCCCGTGTGGCGTTATGAGTTGAGCGGCTCGGTGCTGGAAAAGCGGATACTTATGCCTCACATGCAGAACAGCGTCTACGTAAACTATAGGCTGGTGGAAGGCGAACAGAGCGTGCGGCTGAAGCTGCGGCCTTCGGTGCAGTTTCGCCCGCTCGAAGGCGCGGTTAATAAGCCTATTAAGAAGCCGTACTCTGTCACTTCGATAGAAGACCGCCTTGAGGTTTCAAGCGGCAGACCCTTTCCGCCCCTGCGACTGAAAATCTACGGCCACCGCGCCACCTTCACGCTCGACGGAGGAAAGCTGAACGATGTCTTTTATCGCCTTGAGGCAGAGCGCGGCTATGACCACACGGGCGAGCTTTGGAGTCCTGGCTATTTCAGTGTGGACGTGACGCGTAAGACCACAGCCACGCTCGTAGCTTCCACCGAATCCTGGGAGATAGTCACGGCGCTCAGTCCCGAAGAGGCTTTCGAGGCGGAGAGCGAGCGGCGGCGGCGTCTTATCTCCTGCGCTCCTGAGAAGGCGCGCGAAGGCGTGGCGGCAGAGCTTGTGCTGGCCGCAGACCAGTTCGTCATCAAGCCTGCGGGCCGCCGCGAAGATGAAGCCCGCGCACGCGCCGCAGGCGAAGAAGTTCGCTCCGTCATAGCCGGTTATCACTGGTTCACGGACTGGGGACGCGACACCATGATTAGCCTTGAAGGCTTGTCGCTCACGACCGGGCGACAAAGAGAAGCAGACTGGGTACTGAGCACCTTCGCGCATTACGTGCATGACGGCCTCATCCCGAACATGTTCCCCGAAGGCGAGAACGAGGGGCTGTATCACACTGCGGACGCAACGCTCTGGTATTTTCACGCCATTGATAGATACATGAGCTACTCGAACGACCGCGCGTCGCTTGAGCTTTTTCTGCCGAAGCTCTTGGACATAGCCGAGCATCACATGAACGGCACGCGCTTCGGCATAGGCGTTGATTCGAGCGACGGGCTGCTCAGACAGGGCGCGGCCAATTACCAGTTGACGTGGATGGACGCCAAGTGCGACGGATGGGTCGTCACGCCTCGCAGAGGCAAGGCCGTGGAAATCAACGCGCTCTGGTACAACGCCCTGCGCCTTCTGGAAAAGTGGGTCAGGGAGATAAAGGGAGAAGCAGAGGCGCGTCCCTTCGTAGAGCACGCGCGTCGTGCCTACGAATCATTCAACAAGAGGTTCTGGTATGAGGCGGGCGGCTATCTGTACGATGTGGTTGACACGGAAGAGGGAGGCGATGATTCTTCGTGCCGTCCCAATCAACTCTTCAGCATCTCGCTTCCGAACGCGGTGCTTGAGCCTGAGCGCTGGAAGTCCGTGCTTCAGGTAGCTCACGACAAACTGCTCACGCCGGTTGGCCTGCGCTCGCTTGCGCCCGACGACCCGGAGTTCAAGCCTACATATCACGGCGATCTCAGAACGCGCGACGCCGCCTATCATCAGGGCACGGTCTGGGCCTGGCTCATAGGCCCCTTCATAGACGCGTGGCTCAAGGTTTACCCCGAAGACCGCGCGGGCGCTCGCCGCTTCCTAGAAGGCTTCCACGCGCACCTGAACGAAGCCTGCGTAGGCTCCATCAGCGAAGTCTTCGACGCCGTCCCCCCCTTCACCCCTCGCGGCTGCATAGCCCAGGCGTGGAGCATTGCCGAAGTCCTCAGGTGTTGGGTCGAGACTTCAAAAGAGCCTGATTAGTTTGTAGGGGCAGGGGACAAGTCCTCTGCCCCTACTGTTTCTTGTTTACCTGTCTTTCCCTTCTTCAGGCACGTCGCGCATACGCATGATGTCGTCCCACTCGGCCAGTTTGTCGGGGTTGTCCTTGAAGTTCTCGCGCACCAGTGGGTCAAGCAAATCCGTGATTCTTTGCCCCATCTCAAGCAGCGTAACGATTCGCGGGTCTGTCTCTTCATCCGGGCCGGTGGGGTTTTCTTTGTCTATTCTTTCAACACTTTCAGTAATTCTGTCTAACAGGTCGAAGAGGTGCGGCGCATCCGCAGGGGTCAATTTCTTCGCCGTTAGCTTCCTGAAGGTATCGTCCATCCGTTGATTAAGGTCACGTAGGGTTTTCTCCCTATCCTCCGGCTCCGACTTCGGAGGGCTTTGCTTGGCACCTGTAATGTTAAGGGGCGCTGCGCGATAGGCGCGCCCCTCGCTATCGTCATTCTTTATCCTGAAGGATTTCTTCTGTTTCATATGGCGTCGGCCCTCACTTTCGGCTTCAGGGTTTGAGCTAGACCGGCGGGTTGCGACCGCAATCGCCTGGCCGGAAACAAGAGGTTGGAATGAGAAGCCGAAGAAGGCAGAGGCCCCTGTCGGCGGCATCACAAATCTAAAGCGCAGACAAAATATTCCCGTTGATGAAAGAAGTCAATTCTTTTGTTAGGACTCAATCCTTCTCTTCCGCGCCTTCGTCGCGTTGCAGGCAGAAGAGCGCGAGCGAGCGGGATTCCAGTCTATAAGCCTGGCCGCCTTTTACCTGGCGACGATTACGCGGCTGGCCCGTAGGCTCGCGCGTGTCTAGCATCAGTTCCCAGCGCACTTCCGCGCGGTGCGCCGGAAGGACGAAGGAGACCTGCTTGTCGTGCGCGTTCAAGATGAGTAGAAGCGTGTCGTCCGTGATGCGTCGCCCGCGCTCGTCCACTTCGTCAATGGCGTCTCCGGCGAAGCGTATCCCCAGAGAGCGCAGCGAGCGATTGTGCCAGTCTTCGTCCCGCATCTCCTCGCCGTCGGCCCTAAACCACGAGAGGTCTTTGACCTCCGAGCCGCGAATCTGTCGTCCCTGAAAAAACTTTCGACGGCGCAAGACCGGATGGTCGTGAAAGATTCTGATGACGTTGCGCGTGAATTCCAGCAGCTTCCATTTCGTCGCGTCCAGATTCCAGTCGAGCCACGAAATTTCGTTGTCCTGGCAGTAGGCGTTGTTGTTTCCGTGCTGTGTTCGCCCCGTCTCGTCTCCAGCCTGAAGCATGGGCACGCCTTGAGAGAGAAGCAGCGTCGCCATGAAATTCCTCTGCTGCCGAGCGCGCACGGCTTGAATCTGCGGGTCATCGGTCTCGCCTTCGGCCCCGTAGTTGAAGCTCAGGTTATCGTCCGTCCCGTCGCGGTTCTCTTCCCCGTTCGCCTCGTTATGCTTCTCGTTGTAGCTGACCAAATCCCTCAAGGTGAAGCCGTCGTGCGCCGTGACGAAATTGATGCTCGCATAAGGACGACGACCGCTTCGCTCATAGAGGTCAGAGCTTCCCGTCAGACGATAAGCGAGGTTATCAATCAGCCCCTTGTCTCCGCGCCAGAAGCCGCGCACCACGTCGCGGTAGATTCCGTTCCACTCGGCCCACAACACAGGAAAGTTTCCTACCTGATAACCGCCCTCGCCCAAATCCCACGGCTCCGCTATCAGCTTGACCTGCGAGAGCACTGGGTCTTGGTGAATGATGTCGAAGAAAGCGCCGAGTCGGTCTACTTCATGAAGCTCACGGGCCAGAGCCGAAGCCAAGTCAAAGCGGAACCCGTCCACGTGCATCTCCAGAACCCAGTAGCGCAGGGAGTCCATGATTAGCTGCAAAGTGCGCGGGTGCGTCATGTTCAGCGTGTTGCCCGTGCCTGTGTAGTCCATGTAGTAGCGCGGGTCTTCCGCAACCAGTCGGTAATAGGCCGCGTTGTCTATACCGCGAAACGCGAGCGTTGGCCCCATCTGATTGCCTTCGCCCGTGTGATTGTAGACAACGTCCAGGATGACCTCTATGCCTTCGCGGTGCAGCGTCTTGACCATAGTCTTAAACTCTGTGACCTGCTGGCCCATCGCTCCACCGCTCGAATAGCGCACGTCCGGCGCAAGGAAAGCTATGGAGTTATAACCCCAGTAGTTCGTCAGCCCCTTCTCCTGAAGATGCTTGCCAGAGACGAACTGGTGAACGGGCAACAATTCTACGGCTGTCACTCCGAGAGAGAGCAGGTATTCTATGACCGATGGGTGCGTCATGCCCGCGTAGGTTCCGCGCTGGCCCTCCGGCACGTCCGGGTGAAGCCGTGTGAAACCCTTGACGTGCATCTCGTAGATTAAAGTCTTGTGCCAGGGAGTGCGCGGGTGTTCGTCGCCGCCCCAGCTAAAGGCGGGGTCAACCACCACGCACTTAGGGACAAAGGGAGCCGAGTCGCGCTCGTCAAACGAGAGGTCTTCGCCCTCGTCGCCTATGCGATAGCCGAAGACCTCGTCGCTCCAGTTGACAGTGCTTGCGATGGCTTTCCCGTAAGGGTCAATCAGCAGCTTATGAGGATTGAAGCGATGCCCTGCGCGCGGCTCATACGGGCCGTGTACGCGATAGCCGTAAAGCTGTCCCGGCCTGGCTTCCGGCAGATAAGCGTGCCACACCTGATCTGTCTGCTCGCGCAAGGCGATGCGCGCAGTCTCTCTTCCAGCGTCTGCCGAATCGAAGAGACACAACTCCACGCGTGTAGCATTCTCGGAAAAGAGCGCGAAGTTCACACCCGCGCCGTCCCACGTCGCCCCCAAAGGATAAGGCTGCCCCGGCCATACTTTCATGCGCGCCATCTGAACAGAAAAATTTCCCGAAATTGTCTCTTATAATAAAGAAGAGAATTAACAGGATGGACAGGATAAAGAAATAGAAATAGTTCTTCTTTTATCCTCTCTATCCTGTTTGAGTCATGCTTTATTCGGCTAATGAATTTGTAAGTGGTATAATGATGGCTTCCTGAGAGATAAGGCTTTTGGCAGTTAACTCCCGAATCAGCATTAATCGCAACCAAATCAAAAGAACGTACATTCGCCGCCGCTACGGGGCTAGGCTCGCGCGCATGGATTATGGACGTTATAGCTAAGGGTGCATTAATCGCTCATTACCGTATTCTGGAGCCTATCGGCTCCGGCGGCATGGGCGCTGTTTACAAGGCGCTGGACGAAAAGCTGAATCGCGTCGTGGCGTTGAAACTCCTGCCGCCCGAATCGGT
>JACVRN010000279.1 GCA_014534425.1 Pyrinomonadaceae bacterium | reverse complement strand
CCTCGCAGACCTCAAGCGCTACAGCGCCATGAGCGTGCAGTACTCGCGCGGCTGCCCGTTTCAGTGCGAGTTCTGCGACATCATAGAGATTTACGGACGCGTCCCACGTACCAAGACGAACGCGCAGATGCTGGCCGAGCTAGATGCCCTCCGGGACTTAGGCTGGCGCGGCCTCGTCTTCATCGTGGACGACAACTTTATCGGCAACAAGCGCAACGTCAAGCTGCTCATGCCTGAGTTGATCGAATGGTCGGAGCGTCACGGGGCTCCCTTCTCATTCCTCACGGAGGCGAGCGTGAACCTCGCCGAGGATGATCATCTGCTTGAGATGATGCGGCGCGCAAATTTTCGTCGCGTCTTTCTAGGCATCGAGACGCCTGTCGAAGAGAGCCTCAGGGAAGCGCAGAAGGGGCAGAACACGAAGCGCGATCTGTTGGAGTCTGTCAAGAAGATTCAATCATATGCAATGGAAGTGATGGCCGGTTTCATTGTCGGCTTCGACAATGACCCGGAAGACATTTTCGAGCGACAAATAGAGTTCATTCGGGGGAGCGGCATCCCGCTCTCCTTGGTAGGATTGCTGACGGCGCTTCCATACACGCAGCTCTGGCTACGCCTTGAGAGCGAGGGAAGATTATTGGAAGAAAGCACTGGAAACAACACGGACGGCTCGCTCAACTTCATCCCGCGCATGGACTCAGCGCGCCTCATCAAAGGTTATCAGAGGATATTGCGCACCATCTACAGCCCCGCAGAATATTACCAGCGTGCGCTCGATTGTTTGTCGCGTTCGATGCAAGGTAAGCCGGAGCCGCGCCGCAGCCGCTTCATCAACGACGTGGCCTCCTTCGCGCGCGTCGTCCTCGCGCTCGGCGTGCGCGACCGCGACCGGGTGGAGTTCTGGCGCTACATGAAACGCGCGACCATCTCCCACCGCAAGGACCTCGCCCGTGCGATCACGCTGGCCGCGATGGGCTACCACTTTCGCAAAGTGACTGAGGCGTATAGCAAATAAAAGCGCGCTTGGGCTATCGACAAGACCTATCTTGGAAAGTTCCGTTAGCTGCGCCAAAGCAACTCGACGAGGCGGGTCAGGATTTTCTCGTCGCTCACTTCGGAGACTTTCGCTTCTTTTTTTTGCGTTCCTCCAACTCGTTCCTCGCTTGCTCGGCCATCTTCTCGTAAGTGTCCCGAACCTTATCCAGTTCCTTCTCTTCCATCTCCTCCAAATCCAACAAAGCATTGTCTGCCCCTTCGGCGGAGCGAATCAACTCATCCAGCTTCACCTGGATGGCCTCGGAATCGCGGTTCTGCGTATTCTGGATGAGGAAGACCATGAGAAAGGTCACAATCGTCGTCCCCGTGTTGATGACCAACTGCCACGTATCACTAAAGCCGAAAAACGGCCCTGAGATTCCCCACACAATAATGGTCGAGAGGGCGAGGGCGAAAGCAGCGGGTTGACCTGCGGCCCGTGATATCCACTTGGCGAAGCGTGTAAACCAGGACTTAGATTTCGTAGCCGTCATAAATGTCCTCACTTAGTCTTGAGAATCAAGCAACCACAAATCTCAGGTTGCAGGTAGAGAAAATATAGGCGACCTGATTTTCTCCCACACCTTGAGCTTTTAAACAGCCTGACGCCGGACTTTGCGCCGTCAACATGAAGCATTAAAGCAAAACCGGAGCAGATGACCATGAAAGAGATGCTATCGAGCGGTCGGGTTGAATGGGCTGTTATGCGGCGTACGTGATACTCAAGTTTCTATCTATTCAGATTTCCCATTACGGCCTTCGCTAATAAAACGCTCAAGCACACCGATGAATGTGTCTAGTCTTTCGTCGGTGCGGGTTTGAGTCTCTGCCATAACAGCTACAACTTCGTTCATATGTTCTTGCGCTCTCGACATACGAGTTTGAGCTTCAGCTAACTCACCCATTCTGATTTCTGTCTGGATTTGAGCATTTTCTAGGCGAGTGATTCGCTCTTCAGCTTTCTCCTGATTTACTACCAATTGAGCCCGGTGTTCAATTATGAATTCAATCTTCTTTTGCAAGTCTTCATCAGCCATAAATTCTGCTCCAATCTTAGACAATCCTCACGAT
>JACVRN010000076.1 GCA_014534425.1 Pyrinomonadaceae bacterium | reverse complement strand
TCAAAGGGAGCGCCTAAAAAACCTTGCTGAGAGCCGCAGTTATTTAAGACAGTTGTCCAGTCCGTGAAGCCTGAGGCGTCCGGTTCACGAGAGAGAAAGTCCAGATAGTTGAGGCGCACGAAGAAGGGGATTGAGAGGTACGGGTTGTTTGCGCTGGTCGTTGGCGTAGCGTCGCCGGAATCGTCAACGATGGTGACAGCCGCCTGGCTTATAGAACCCAGTGTCGCGCCCGTGGGATTCTGTAATCTAAGCGTGAAGACTTCATCTCCTTCCAGATAGCCGTCGTTGACTATAGGAATCTGTATCTGTTTACTGCCTTCTCCGGTAGCGAATCGGAGAGTCCCGGCTTGCTGAGCGTAGTCACAGCGCTGAGAAGCCTGTCCTGTGGCTTGATTACATTCGTTGCCGCCCGATTGATCCGACGTGGCGAATTGGACTGTGGCGGCAGAGGAAGTGTCCGTGCGTGTGACATCTACGGAGAGAGCGCCGAAGCTCTGCGCGGTGTTGATAGTCCCTTCGTTGAAGCTGTAGCTTTGCGCGCTTAACTGGATTGTCGAAGCCGCCGCGCCTGTGATGCTGAAATTGGCATCCGATATGTCAAAGAAGATATTCCCCAAGGCTTCTACTTTAACGCGTGCGGTAGTGGTCTGAACGTTCGGCACGTTGATGTTGGCAGCGCCATTGTTGGGAACGCTCGCGGCCAACACAAACGGAAAGCTCAGGCCGCCGTCGGTTGAGAGCAGAATGCGAACGCTCGTGCAGCCTACGGGCGCGTTTGACGTGTTGGCGACATCCCACATCACCGTCCGGGTTGAGCCTGCGGGCCAGTTCGTAGCCGCGACCGGCTCGTTGATGACGAAAGGGCCACTGCTCGCCGCTACGTTGACGAACATGGTGTCGGTGCTGCCGCCACCACCGCCGGAATGATTGTCGCGCACGGTCGCTTGAAATCTCATAGTGCGGGTTGTAACGGGAAGCGATTCGCCCAGCGTAGCAGTGCTGGATAAAATGTCGGACAGTTGCGGGAATGTTCTTGAAGGGCTAGAGACGGGGGCAAAGGAACGAAAGATAGGTCTGCTTCCATCATCCGTGCTCGGCGGAGACGGAGCGCCCAGGTCAAGCTCTTCCCAACAGTAGGTGAGGGCGTCGCCGTCCACGTCGCTGGCGCTTGCAGTGAGCGTAAAGGGCGTGCCTCGCGGGATTGTGTAGTCAGGCCCTGCATCAATGGTCGGCGGATTGTTGCCTGTGCTGATGAGGCCAGCGCAACTCGCACCACCGCCGCCGCTCGTGTAGTTGACTATCTGCGACACGCTTGCGATATGAAAGTAGAGGTCGGTTGAGTGTAAATCCTCCGCGCCGCAAAGATTGAAGTAACCGACATTGGTGCCACTGCTGCCCCTGTAAGCCATGATTGTAGAGCCTGTCCCAGGCTCGAACGCAGTCTGAGCAACTCTGCTATTCAAACAATCGTTGGTCGTAGTTCCGTTAAAAGTATGGCTCGCGCCGAACTGATGGCCCATCTCGTGCGCGACTACGTAGACGGCGTTGATGGCCGATGGCTCCAGCAGGCGAAAGACCGACGCTCCCAATCCTTTGCGCCCGTTGACGCAGACGCTCGATACGTCGCCCCTTCCCTGAAAGAAAAAACGACCATTGCCTATAGAGCTATGACCGTCGAAGACATGCCCGACATCGTAATTGTTAGCGCCTATCCTTGCATCAAGCACCGACTGATTCTGGTGCTGCATAGCATCGGCATCGTCGCTCGTGTAACCGTCCGTGGCGGAGTTCGTAAAAATAATGCTGGTCTCGTTATTAATCAGTATCAGGCGGAGCGCAAGGTCTCGTTCGTAGACAGCGTTGACCTGATTAATGACGGTGGTGATGGCGGCCAGCGCCCCGGCCACGCTCCCGCCGCCGTAAGTTTGCGTGTACTCGGCGGTCGCCGCGACTGCCAATCTGTAAGTGCGAAGCGTTTCTCCTATGGAATCGCTGGAGCCTGCTTTGTTGATGAGTCGAAGCCCTTTATCTGTGATGGCCGTCGAAGCCGCCTGCTCGGCCACTGGAGTCGAGCAGATGAAAGAAGCGCTCTCCGCTTGCTGAGAACCGTAGCTGAGATAGGCGCTCGCATCTGCCTGCGACGCGGGCGCAATGACGACGGTGCCGTGAGCCGAGAGCACTATGGCGTGAAATCCTGCCGGTGTCGAATCTATACGGGCCGTCGCGGTCGGGTCGTCAACGCCCTTTCCCTTGTAGGTCTTAATCTGCGGGAAGCGTGCGGCCAACGAAGGCTCCATGATGGGCGATTCCTCTATGCGGAACCTGGCAAACGTTCCGTCCGGCATGGGTAATGTTGTGACGACCTGAATCTCCTTGGCCGCTTTAGTGAATTCCCTGGGTGCCTGGCCGAAGAGCGCGGCTTGGGCCGCCACGTTGAGGGTTAATTTACTGTCCGTGAATCTCTGCCACAGACCGTCTTTGGAGGCGGCAGACTTGGCGTGGAAGTCAGCGAGCTTAAAAGGCGACAGGCTGGCTGCGGCACCTGCTGCTATGAGACAGAGAAACATTAGTCGTCGTAGACGAGCGCTTATAGAGTTGCTGTGTTCATTCATGATAGTTGTCGCAAGGTTGGAAGTGGCCTGTCTGGGTGACAGACTGGAATATAGATTTTCTCTTCTGGCGGGTCGTCCTAAAACGCAAATTAGGACGTGCTAAAACAGCTTTTCTGACGTGTGGGATGAAATCAGCGCTTTTCTATGGCGGCTTTTCTGAATTCGGAGGGCGTCATGCTGGTGTGCTTTTTAAAGACCAGGTTGAAGGAAGATTTCGAGTTGAAGCCTACCTCTTCTGCTATAGCCAGAACCGAATAGTGTTTCCTGGCGGGATCAATCAAACGCTTTTTGGCCTCTTCTATGCGGTACGTGTTGATGAAATCTACGAAGTTCTGGTTCAGTCTTTCGTTGATAACGCGGGACAGGTATTGGGGCGGGACAGAGAGCTTCTTCGCAAGCTTTTTCAGCGTCAGGTCTCCGTCCGTGAAAGGCTTTTCGGTCTCCATGCAGTGAAGCAACTTCTGCATGTACCTTTCAGATCTTTCCGGCGTGAGGCTTGGAGTCTCGTACCTTTTGGCAGGCGCGAGGTCAACGGTCACCGTCAGGGCTTCGGGTTTCCTAAGGCCCAGGTAAGCGAGCGCGTAAACGAACGCCGTGAGGCACAAGGGGAGAATTAAGTCTGCTTCAGGGGTGTAGAAATAAGTGGTCGAGAGCAAGCTGGCCGTGTAGTGCAGCACCCCAATCATCCACATGGCTGTGAATGCTATGAGCAGAAACCGCGCCTGAAAAAGAATGTTCTTGTTGGGCGCAGCCTCTTGTCCTGCGCTCTTCGGGCGCGAGTATCTCACCAGCATCAGGTAAATCAGGGAAAGGTAGACGAGGAATTGCAGGAGCAGGAACGCCGACCTGACAGCGTACCAGCGCGTTCCGTAATAAACTGAGAAGTTTATGTCCAACTTGGCTACGCCGCTTTGCAGATAATACGGTATCAGGTAGAGAGCGCAGAGCGCGAACGGGATAAAGTGGAGCAGGTCTTTCCTTTCAAACTCGCGCTTTCGCAGGAACAGCGTCCTGACGTAGAGAAAAAGAAGCGGCGCGCCGAGCAGTGTGAATGGCTGATGAATCTTGCTCAGGTAAGGAACCGAATTAATGTACGGCGTTTTTACCAGAGCCACGCCGCCTACGCTCACGGCTATGGCTGCGGCGAATGCTGCCAGGAGCCGGTTGGCCGTCCTATTGCCGCGCTTGGTGCTGAAAAGCGCGCACGCCAGCAGAAGAGCCTGCGCGGCCCCCAGGATGTTCAAAATGAAGAGTAGATTATGAGAAAACCTCATGCGACGTATTAACGACCCTTTAACCTCCGCCGAGCATAAAACATCAAAGCCGCGAGGAACAAGACTCTTGATGAAAGATTAACTTTCCCAACAGGCTATTCATGCGTCTTATTACATGCGAGAATAAGCCCTCGGATGTTGAAAGAGGAGCGAGTATGTCAGCCAGCGTTCGTCCACCGGGGCCGCACCCGCGATGGCCCGTCATCAGCTTTTTCGAGTACCGCCGCGACATGGCGGCCTTTCTGGAGCGCGCGGCGCGCGAACACGGCGACATAGTCTATTTCAAGATGGGGCCGCAGGATGTCTATTTCCTGAACCACCCGGATTACATCAAAGACGTTTTGGTTATGCGCCAGCAGAACTTCATGAAGGGCCGCGCGCTGCAAAGGTCAAAGCGACTCTTAGGCGAAGGGCTGCTCACAAGCGAGGGCAGCTTTCATCGTCGCCAGCGCAGACTGGCGCAGCCCGCCTTTCATCGCCATCGCATAGCCTCTTACGCGGACGCGATGACGGAGTACGCCGCGCGTGCAGGCGCTCGCTGGCCGGACGGCGAGCAACTGGACATCTCGCGCGAGATGATGAAACTCACGCTCGCCATCGTCGGCAAGACGCTCTTCGACGCGGACGTTGAAGAAGAGGCGCAGGAGATTGGCGAAGCCCTTGCGACCATCCTGAACCTCTTCAACGCCATGATATTTCCGTTCTCGGAGTTGCTGGAAAAATTGCCGCTCCCGCAGAACAAGAGATTCGAGCGGGCCAAGCGCCGACTGGACGAAACCATCTACCGCATCATCAACGAGCGAAGAAGAAGCGGGGAAGACCACGGCGACCTGCTCTCCATGCTGCTCATTTCGCAGGACGAAGAAGGCACCGGCAGCATGACGGACGAGCAGGTGCGCGACGAGGTGATGACGCTCTTTCTAGCGGGCCACGAGACGACGGCCAACGCGCTCACCTGGACATGGTACTTGCTTTCACAGCACGAGGCGGAAGAAGCGCGGCTGCACGCGGAGATTGACGAGGTGCTTGGGACGCGAGAGCGTCCGACGTTTGAGATGGTCGAGCGCCTTCGCTACACGGAGATGGTGCTGGCGGAGTCCATGCGGCTCTATCCTCCCGCGTGGGCCATAGGACGCCTCGCAACGAAAGAGACAGAGATAGGTGGGTACACCATAGCCCCAGGCTCGCTGGTGCTGGTGAGCCAGTACGTCATGCACAGAGACCCGCGCTATTATCCTGCGCCTGAAAATTTCGACCCCGAACGCTGGACTGTGGAAGCGCGCGAGGCTAGACCGCAGTTCTCCTACTTTCCATTTGGCGCGGGCGCACGTCGCTGCATAGGCGAGAGCTTCGCCTGGATGGAAGGCATACTCCTAATCAGTACGCTCGCGCGCACATGGCGCATGCGGCATGTCCCGCAGCATCCCGTGGAACTTCAACCCCTCATCACCCTCCGGCCCAAACACGGAATGCTGATGACGGTTCATAAAAGGTAAAGAGAATTAACAGGGATGGACAGGATGAGAAGAAATTGATACATCGGTTCATTGTTTCATTGATTCAATGAACAAATGAATAAATGAATCAATCCCTTTTATCCTGTCCATCCCTGTTTGAATTTGCTTCCTTGCTCGCCGCTTTGGGAAACTGTTAAGCTCGGGCGGTCTTTGAGACTGCTGTTCAGAGGTTTTGAGCGAGATGCCTATTAGCCAGGATTTGTTGGAGATTCTGATTTGCCCAGCGTGCCGCGCGAAGGTTGAGTTGAAGGAAGACGCGAGCGCACTGGTCTGTCAGAATTGCGGGCGCAGCTATTCGATTCAGGACGACATCCCTTCGATGCTGATTGTTGAAGAGTGCCCTTCGTGCAAGCAGACCGCCATGATGCAGGTCGAAGGCGAAAACCTGAAGTGCCCGGAGTGCGGCCACACTTATCCAATAGTCCCAAGTTCCAAGTCCCAAGTTCCAGGTTAAAAGAAAGAGGTTTTGACTTGGGGCTTGATATGAAAGTGGATTTGAGGGTAGAGCCTCAGCCGCTTGCGCCTGCGCGCTTCAACTGGGCTGACGTGCGGCGAGTCCTGGTGGTGCGCCTGCGCTCCATAGGCGACACTGTTTTGGCTACGCCTGCGCTCTCTGCGCTCCGCAGTTTCTTACCTGAAGCAGAGATAGACATACTGCTGGAAGACTGGGTCGCTCCACTACTGGAAGGCTTCGAGGACATGAATCGCGTCGTCACGGTCGAGCGCGGAAACGTTGCCGCCCGTGCGCGCGTGGCGAAAGAGTTGAGGAGTGCGCGCTACGATGTGGCCTTCAATCTTCACGGCGGAACGACCTCTACAATCCTGACGCGCGCTTCGGGCGCGAAGCATCGAGTGGGCTACAAGAGCTATCGCTACAGCCGCCTTTATAATCACGCCGCGCCGCCCGCGAACGATTTGTGGGGAAAGCCCATGACGCATTCCGTAGAACAGCAGCTTGCGCTTCTCGGTTGGACTGGCGTGCCTGTCTCCACGCGCACGCTGACTCATCTCGCGGTAACAAAGGAAGCGTCAGACGCCGTGGCCGAAAAGTTACGCGCCGGAGGAATAGACGATGATGCGCCGTTCGCGCTCTTTCACACGGCTGCCGCCTTTGAGACGAAGCAGTGGGCCGCAGAGAATTTCGCGCGCGTGGCCGAATATCTGGCTTCCAGAAACTTACGCACGGTCGCCATCGCTGCGCCCTTTGAAGTGGAAACCATCGATGCTCTGAGACAACATTCTTCCGCGCCGGTCGCGGCCTTTACCGATTTACGATTGCCGGAGGTCACTGCGCTTGCCGCGCGCTCCAGCCTCTTCGTCGGAAACGATAGCGGCATAGCGCACATAGCAAGCGCCGTCCGCGTGCCTTCCATTGTTATCTTCGGCTCGTCTAACATAGAGCACTGGCGGCCCTGGGCGAATCCTTTATCCGAGGTCGTGCGCGAAGAGCTATCATGCCAGCCCTGCCCCGGCTACGCTTGCGCTGAGTTCCCGCACCCCGAATGCATTCGTCGCGTCCCTGTAGAAAGGGTCTTGCAGGCAATTGAGAGAATAATGAAAAAAGCAGACAGCCTTCAGCAATCAGCCATCAGGTAAAAGCTAAAGCTGACTGCTGAAGGCTGATTGCTGACAGCTTTCTTATGATTCAACTGAGTGAGCAGAGGGCCGCAGAGCTTGTCCGTGGGATGAGTGACGGCGGCGTGGTCGTTTATGGCGACGTAATGCTGGACGAGTTCGTGTGGGGCGAGGCCACGCGCATCTCGCCGGAAGCGCCCGTGCCTGTCGTGGACATACAGCGCGAGTCCGTGCATCTGGGAGGCGCTGCGAACGTGGTGGCGAATCTGGTCAGCCTGGGCGCGCGTGCGCGTATGATAGGAGTCGTAGGCGACGACCGCGCGGGCGAGCGGCTTCGCGCAGAGTTGAAGGATGCGGGCGTGTATGCGGCAGATGACCTTGTGATTGACGGCGCGCGTCCTACGACCGTTAAGACGCGCATCATAGCGCACAGTCACGGTCACAATCAGACGATTGTGCGCGCAGACCGCGAAGCTCGCGCGCCCATCGGCACGGAAGTCGAGACGCGACTCGTGCGAGTTCTGAAAGAGGCGATTGACGGGGCGAGCGCTTTCGTCGTCTCCGATTACGACAAGGGCGCTATCACGCGGCGCATCCTTAGCGAGATTCTTCCCTTCGCCACAGAGCGCAATGTGCTAGTGCTCATTGACCCTAAGATTCGCAACTTCGATTTTTATCGACCGGCCACGCTGATTACTCCCAATCATCACGAAGCGCTCAGGCTGACCAATTCCGAAGACCACACGGACGCGGGGCTGCGTGTTGCGGCCCGCGCCATACGCGAGCGGCTGGGCTGTAAGTCCGTGCTGATTACGCGCGGCGAGCGCGGGCTTATGCTTCTGGAAAAGGATAGAGAGCCTGTCTACGTCGAAACGGTGGCGCGCGAGGTTTACGACGTGACCGGAGCAGGCGATACTGTCATAGCCACGCTGGCCGCCTCGCTGGCCGCAGGCGCAAAGATGCTGGAAGCTGCCGTCATCGCCAATCACGCCGCCGGAATCGTCGTCGGCAAAGTCGGCACCGCCACAGCCAGCGCCGAAGAACTCCTCGCATCGTTTAGAAATGATGAGTAAGCTATCAGCCGAGCCGGTTGATGCTGCTTATGTTTTGACTGGCTGATAGCTGATTGCTGACAGCTATTATTATGAAGACGAGTCACCCCCAACTCGCCGTTCGTGCGGGCTTGCTTCTGGCGGTTGCGCTGCTCTTCGCCGCGTGCCTGGGGCGCGGCGTGCGAGAGACTCTGGGCCTTGGCATAGAGCGCAACGTGACGCATATCGCTGCGGGCCAGAGCGTGCGCCTCGTCGCTTACGAAGAGTACCGCGAAACTTCAGGCTCTATCCTGAGCGTTCGGGCCGCATCTCCAATCAACATTTTGCGAGCGAAGGTTCTGGCTCGCTGGAGCGTTTCGGACGCGGCGCTGGCCTACATCAACGCGGACGGAACGTTGACGGCTCTGAAGCCCGGACGCATCACCGTGACGAGCGCCTGGGAAAGCTACACGGCGACGACAGAGATTGAGGTGGTGCGGGGGCTACCGTTTCCCACGCTGCCGCAAATAAGCGCGCCGAGCGGTTCCGCGTGCAAACCTCAGAGCGTGGACTTGAGCCTTGATGAAGAGCGCGCGTTGCGCTTTCGCATATCGTTTGACGGCTGCGAAGACATCTCTTTAGAAACCAAAGCCACAGAAACGCCTTTGCCCTGGAGAATGAAAGCGGCGGGAAGCGACGCTTCGCTTGAGATAACAGAGGCGCGCGGGCCGGTGGTGAAGGGAGTTGTGCGAAGGGCTGGCGACGAGATTTCGTTTACCGCGTGGTCAAGGGGTGCGGGCGCGTATCCGGTCTCGCTCGCGGGGCGAAAGGTTCTGCTGGTGGGCGACTCTATGGGGCAGGGGATTGCGCCTTTCCTGCAAAGAAAAGTTGAAGCGGCGGGTGGCTCTTTCGTAGGCGCGCCCGAACAAAGCTCCACCATCATCTGGTGGCAAGGCTCCGGCAAGCTGAGAGCCTTAATCGCGCAGCACAGGCCCGACAGCATCTTTATAGCGCTCGGCTCAAACGAGCTTTACATGAAGAACGCGCAGGAGCGTGCGCCCGTCATTCGCGCCATGCTGGCAGAGATAGGCGCTAGAGAAGCCTACTGGATTGGCCCGCCGACCTGGAAACCCGGCTCCACACTCTCGCCCGTCATCGAAGAGAATTTTCAGAGCGGCCACTTCTACAATTCCGAAAGCCTCAGTGTGCCGCGCGGGAAAGACGGCAAGCATCCGACGCTTGAGGGCTATGACCAATGGGTAGAGTTAATCTGGCGCTGGTACGCACGCGCGCTTTAAACTAAGATAGGCCCTCTAAATAATAGATGAGAAAATCACTGGTCACAGCAGCAGTGGGTCTGCACCTGAGCGTGACGACAATCATCTATCTGGCAGGCAAGGCCGGGCTGTTGCCGCCGCTCTTCCCCGACAGCTTAAAGTATCAGACGCAGATAGTAACGCTCGCAGGCTTTCTCCGGGAGTTCAGATTTGCCGCCTGGCTGTTCGCCATAGTCCCCGTTCACGTCAAGCTCTATTCGCTCTCTTTCCTCCCGTTCAGCCGTTGGCTGGATTTCTCGATTCTCTTGATTGAGCCTTTGAACGCCCTCTATTTTCTAGCCATCCTCTCGCTCGTCTTTAAGTTAAGCCAGCAGTTGTTCGACACCACGACCGCTCTACTTGCCGCAGTCATAGTAGGGCTGTGGCCCTCGTTCCTGGCACACACGACGCAGCCTTTGCATGACGCGCTCTTCATCATGACGGCGCTCCTGTTTCTGTTCATTAACCTGCGCTGGCTCAAGAAGGACTACGCGCTGCGTAAGCTTCCGGCGGTCGCGGCCCTCGGCGCATTAACAGAAAGCCTGCTCTGGCTGACGAAAAGCAGCATGTGGGAGTTGATGATAGCGATAAATTTCATTAGCTTAGGTCTGCTCGTCATCAGGTTATTGAAGGAGAGGAAAGTTGTCTGGGGGAATCTACTGGGCGCGAGCCTGCTGCTAGTTATCGGGCTGCTTATTCCGCGCGCGGCCTTGCCGTTTTACGCGCCCGTCTACTATCGCGCAGAATCTTACGGAGTAGCTTCGCTCAATAAAGATAATACAGCGCCGCCGGTCGAAGTCCCTGAGGAAAGCAGGCAGGGCGAGACGGCGCTCTCCGTGCGAATCTCTAACTTGAGAGAAAGATTCATACTCTATTATCCGGGGGCCGGTTCAAATATTGATACCGACGTGCGGTTTGATAGCACGGCTGACATTATCCGTTACCTCCCACGCGCCATGCTCATAGGTCTTTTCGCTCCCTTCCCTAGTATGTGGTTTGCTGCGGGGAGTCAAAACGGTCGCATAGGAAGAATCGTCGGCGGCGCGGAGTCCCTGGCGCTTTACGGCATAGAAGTCATGGCGCTCGTTGGACTGTGGCACAAACGGCGCGAGCCTTCGGCGTGGTTCCTCTTTGCGGTCGCAATAACTGCCGCGACGGCGCTCGGCTTGGTAGTCACAAACGTCGGCGCTCTCTATCGCATGCGATACGTCTTCACGATGCTGCTGGTGATACTAGGGAGCGGTGGCATACTGCACACGCTTCGTCTAATCTCTTCAAAGAAGCCATGAAGCTGTTAACCTTCGCAAGACTTTTATCCAAAAAGCTCTTCTCAAAGCGAGAGGCGGACTACGCCGGATTCGTCCTGGCGCAAAGGTTCGCAAGCTACTGTTCTTCGAAAGCTATCCTGGGAGAATACGGAAAGCTGTGGGTCGAGGACGGCGTGTTCTTCGACTCTTACAGGAAGTTCGAGCCGAGCAATCCTGCTTCGGCGGAGCGGAAGTTCTTTTTGAGGTCGCTGCTTTCACTGGTCGAAAACCTGCCCGGCGACACAGCCGAATGCGGCGTCTACAAGGGGGCAGCAAGCTGGTTCATCTGTGATAAGTTTCGGGCTACGGATAAGACCCATTTTGTCTTCGATTCATTCGAAGGTCTCTCGGCCCCTTCAACAGTTGACGGCGAGTATTGGAGCGAAGGCGATTTGCGCTCGGACGAAGACGTGTTGAAGGAGAACCTTTCCGCTTTCCCTCAGGTTAGGGTCTGCAAGGGATGGATTCCCGACAGCTTTCATCACGCACGCGAGCGCAGCTTCTGTTTCGTTCACATAGACGTAGACCTTTATCAACCCACGCTTGCTTCAATCGAGTTCTTTTATCCTAGGCTCGTAGAAGGCGGCATCATTCTCTGTGACGATTATGGTTTTATTACCTGCCCCGGCAGCAGAAAGGCGCTTGACGAGTACATGAAGGACAAGCCGGAAAAGATAGTACACGTTCCGACCGGCCAGGCTTTTATCATCAAGGGCGCGGGCTAAGAGATGAATCAGGATAAGATTTGGCGCTTCTTTCAAACTGAAGCTTCGGAGGTGATGCGGAACGCCGAAGGCCGCCTTAAATATCTTGCGCGGCAGGTCAGGCGAAGAACAAAGAAGGGAGCCAAAGTTCTAAACGTAGGAGTGGGCGCGGCACTCTTTGAGGAGACGGCAATCAAACTTGGGCTTGATGTTTATTCATTAGACCCGGACGACGAGACGATTGCCCGCCTGACGAAGCGCACCGGAATGGAGGGGCGCGCCATGACAGGCACGCTGCAATCAATACCTTTCGACGCGGAGGCTTTCCAGGCCGTAGTGGTCTCAGAAGTCCTGGAGCATCTTTCCGACGAAGCCATAGAGAAGGCTTTGAGCGAGATTCACAGGGTCTTACTACGCGGCGGCTTCGTCATGGGAACTGTTCCGGCGCGCGAGAACCTGCTTGAGCAGTTGGCGGTCTGCCCGCACTGCGGCGAAAAATTTCATCGCTGGGGACACCTTCAGAGCTTCGACGAGGCGCGATTGAAAGCCATGCTGTCCGGTTATTTCGAGGTCGAAGCGATTGAGGAAAAACACCTGGACTCCTGGTCACAACTGAACTGGAAGGGAAAAGCTCTTTCGCTCGTCAAGCAGTCTCTGCTGGCGGTCGGCGTCTCAGGCTCCGGCAACTCGCTCTACTTCTCCGCCACGAAGAATAATCAAACAGGATGAAAGGAATTGATTCATTTGTTCATTGATTCAATGAAACAATGGATAAATGAATCAATCTCTTTGATAGTCATGCGGCTGACGTTGATTATCTCATCGCTATCATCGGGTGGCGCGGAACGGGTGATGTCCGTGATGGCTAATTACTGGGCGAAGAAGGGCTGGCAGGTAACGTTGCTGACCTTTGATGACGGCCACACGGCTCCTTTCTATCCTCTGGATTCACGCGTCAGCCATCTGAGCCTCGCGCTCGCAGGAGATTCTTCAAATTCGCTTACAGCTACCGGTCGTAACCTCGCGCGTGTGCGTCGCCTGCGCTCGGCCATACGCCGTAGCCGTCCCGATTGCGTGCTGAGCTTCATGGATCAGGTGAACGTGCTGACACTGCTGGCAACAGAGGGACTGAGAACTCCTGTCATAGTCGTGGAGCAATCCTGGCCGCCGTCACAACAACTGGGCCGCGCCTGGAACCAGTTGCGAAACTGGACTTATCCCAGAGCCTTCCGTGTGGTCGGCGTGACAAAGAGTGTGTTGAGCCATTTCTCCACGCGCATACAATCCCGCTCGTGTGTGATTCCTAATCCCGTTCTGTCGCCTACGCTCGTGCCGGATAGTTCGTCGCAGAAACTTTTAGACCATCCGGCGCTGCTCGCCATCGGTCGCCTGGACAGGAACAAGGGGCATGACTTGTTGCTCAAGGCTTTCGCAGGGCTTAACGGCAGGCACTCAAACTGGTCGCTCACTATTTTAGGTGAAGGGCCTTTGCGCGAGGAACTTGAAAGCATGTGCCGCAGATTAAAGATAGAGGAAAGGGTCAAGCTGCCCGGCAGAGTCTCAGACACTAGCCGGTTTTTAAGAGAGGCCAGCATTTTCGTCATGGCTTCGCGCTCGGAAGGTTTCCCTATGGCCCTGGGTGAAGCTATGGCGTGCGGGCTGCCGGTCATTGCCACGAATTGTCCGAGCGGCCCTGCCGAAATGATTAGCGACGGCGTGAATGGAATCTTAGTGCCGAGCGAAAATGTTGATGCGCTCTCGTCCGCGCTGGATCGTTTGATGACGGATGCGGAGCTTCGTCGCGCCCTAAGCCTTCGCGCCAGGGAAGTGACAGAGCGCTTCGGTCTGGACAGTATCATGCAGACCTGGGAGGCGTTGATTGAGCAGGCTGCACGCGCATAGAAAGATGATTAAGCTTGCTTTCATCATACGCTCGCTCGACGGCGGCGGCGCGGAAAGACAGTTGGTCTCGCTCGTGAAGGCTCTGGATAAGACGAGATTTGATGTGACCGTCTTCACCTTCTATGCGGGCGGGATGCTGGAAAAAGAGCTTGAGGGCTGCGACGTTCGGCTCATAAATTTGGGTAAGCGCGGGCGATGGCATTTGCTTGGGTTCCTTTATCGCTTCGCGCGTCACTTGCGGCGGCTGCGGCCTGATGTCATTCACGGCTATCTGGACATCTCGAATTTACTCGCGCTCTCGTCCAGGCTCTTTCTGTCAGGGCCAAAGATAATCTGGGGCGCGCGTTCTTCGGACAGAGACTTGTGGCACTATGACTGGCTGCGGCGTTTAAGTTCCAGGCTTGAGCGTATCTTTTCGCGCTTCGCAGATTGCATCATCGTAAATTCGCGCGTAGGCCGTGAGCATCTCTTGAAGCGGGGCTTTCCGGCAGAGAAGCTGTCGGTGATTCACAATGGAATTGATACCGAAGCGTTCCGCCCAGACCCTTCGGCCAGAGTAAAGATTCGCCGCGAGTGGGGCATCCGGGAAGATGCGATTCTCATAGGCATAGTTGGGCGCTTAGACCCCGTCAAAGACCATCAGACGTTTTTGCGCGCAGCCTCCATATTGCACAAACAGAGACCCGAAGTTTACTTTGTCTGCGTAGGGAGCGGCGCAGCGAGTTACAGGCAACGGCTGGAGCATCTCATCGAACAGCAATCTCTCTCAGGAAAAATATATTGGGCCGGGGTGCGCTCGGACATGCATGCCGTGTACAATGCGCTTGACCTACACGTCTCCTCTTCTCAAAGCGAGGGCTTCTCGAACGCCATAGGGGAAGCTATGGCCTGTGCCGTGCCGTGTGTGGTGACAGATGCGGGCGATTCGGCGCTCATCGTAGGCGACACGGGATTCGTCAGCGCGCCGCTAGACGCCGGGGCTTTGGCTTCGACCTTAATCTCCTGTCTTGAAAGCGATAGAAACGCTTTGGGGGTGAAGGCTCGCCTGCGTATCAAGGAGAATTGGAGTGTGGAGCGATTGGCGGAGAGAACCGAAAAGCTAATCGCGGGCTTACTGGAAAAAAACTAAGGAGAAAAAAGTTTTGCGGCTCAACTCCGGTTCCATCAAAGTCCTGCACATCATCAGCGACCTCTCCGTAGGGGGCGCGGAAATGATGCTTTACAGGCTCTTGTCTGAGATGGACGAGGAGCGCTTCAACTGCTCCGTAATCTCGCTTAAAAACAATGGCGCGCTGCGTGGGCGCATATCTGCGCTCGGCATCCCCGTCTATACTCTGGATATAGAGCGCGCTTTGACTACTCCCGCTTCCGGCTTGCGGCTGCTTCATCTCTTACATCGCATCAGGCCAGATTTGATTCAAGGATGGATGCCGCATGGAAATCTGGCGGCGCTTCTGGCGAGCGCCGTTGCTCCCGGTCGCCCTTCCGTCTTGTGGAATATACGGCAGTCGTTGGATTCTTTAGATTACGAAAAGCCGATTACCCTGAAAGCCATCAGGTTGGCGGCGTGGTTGTCGGATAAGCCTTCGGCAACCATCTATAACTCAAGAGCGGGGGCAGCGCAGCACGCCGCGTTCGGCTATAACGCGGAGAGGTCTGTGGTCATCTACAACGGCTTCGATACGAAGCTCTTTGCTCCGTCGAAGGACGCGCGCCTGAGCCTGCGCTCGGAATTGGGGGTCGCGGAAAATGGCGTCCTGATTGGCCTCATCAGCCGTTACCACGCGATCAAGAACCACTCCAACTTTCTTCGCGCAGCCGCCCTCTTACAGAAACAGCACACGGAGGTGCGATTCGTGCTCTCCGGCAGAGGAATCAACTGGAACAATCAGCCCTTGCGATTATTGATTCAGGAATTGGGCCTGATGGGGAACGTGCATTTACTGGGCGAGCGGCAGGACACAGAGCGCATCATCGCAGCGCTCGACATAGCCGTCTCCGCTTCGCACGGCGAGGGCTTTCCCAACACCATAGGCGAAGCCATGTCGTGCGCTGTGCCTTGCGTAGTGACGGACGTGAGCGACCTGTCATGGATTATCAAAGGCGCAGGGCTGGTCGTGCCTAAGAACAATTCGGCAGCGATGGCCCGCGCCTTCATGGAGATGCTTGAGATGGGCGCGACGGGCCGCGAAGCATTGGGCCGCGCGGGGCGTGCGCGCGTGATGGAGCACTTTCGCCTGGACTCGGTCGCCGCGCAATACGGGATGCTCTATGAAAGCGTGGTCAGCAGCCGTGAGAGCGAACAGACGAACCTGCTCTATCGTCCGGCCTGGGAAAATTATTCTGACAAAAGCATCCTCTGATACCAAGAAGCAAAGCTCGACTGGAATTTTAACGTGAGTTCTACATCGCCAGGCACACTCCCTTATTCATACTCTGAGTGGTGGCATCGCCCGCAGGCCCATGACAGACCTCCGCTCTACTGGCACGTCGCCAGCCGCACCTTTGCGCTGCTGATGTGGGCTACGCCGCGCCCCTACAGGTTCGGCGCAGCCAGAATGATGGCGCGAGCCTTGACGCCTTTGGTCTCTCGCACGGCCTGGTATCGTCATCAGCGCCAGCTACGCATGGACGGAGTAAGCGAAATCGCGCTTCACTACGCGCTCACGATTATGAGCCACAGTGGCGCGCTCTTTGATTTGAACCTGAAGGTAGAGGGCGCAGAGAAACTTGATGCTGCGCTGAAAAAAGGTCAGGGCGTGCTGGTCGTAGGATCGCACGCGCTGTTGAGCCTCTCGCTCTTTCGTTATTTATACGACATCGGTTGTGTTCCGGCGATAATCTCCACGGCTCCGTTCATTCACATCTATGGAAAGCGCATGGTGGCCTGCGCCATTCAACCTTCACCTGCTTTTATGATTGGGCTGCGAAGTATCTTGCGCGGCGGAGGCGTCGTCTGCGCTATGATTGACCAGCACCGCCCGATTGGGCAGAGGACGATTGAGTTTTCGACCCCGGAAGGCCCTGTTTATATTTCCGACGCCTTGATTCGTCTCGCAAGGCGGTGCAGCGCCAGCATAATCTTCACTGCGGTTCGCGTGGACAGTCGGCGCGGAGTAATTTTAAGTTTCGGCGCGCCGGAGCCTGCTTCCGCCAGGAGCGTCGAAGCAATCGCGGAAGATTTCGCAGCGTTCCTGCGTGAACACATAGCGGCTGTCGCTTCACAGAGGAGCGCTGCACAGCTATGACGTTCGAGTAGAATGAATGAAGATTTACGGCTTATGCTATTTACATCTAAATACAGAGATAGATTGACGGCGCTCCTGCTGCTGGTTGCGCTTAACTTGTGCGCGGTTGCGCCAGCCTTTTCGCAAGGTGAGGAGACGACGCGCGAGCGCAGAGCGACGCAGTCAGCCGCGAGCCAGCCGTCGTCATCGCGCACGGCTGCGACTGCGGCGTCGTCGTCGGGCGCGCCTCTCACCCTCGAAGAGCTACAGTTACGCATCGCGGAGATTATGCGTCGGCCAGAGCTTGCGCCCGCGCAGTTGGCCGTCAAAGTAACGTCACTGGACACGGGACGCACGCTCTTTGAAGAGAACGCGCAGAAGCTTCTGCTTCCGGCATCCGTGATGAAGATTTTCACAGTGGCCGCAGCGCTTGACCGCCTGACGCCCGACTTTCGTTTCAAGACCAGTGTCTACGCAGACGCGAGGCCCGATGCTGCGGGCACCATCAAAGGAAACCTGACCATCTACGGGCGAGGCGACCCGTCGCTCTCTGCGACCTTCAACAACGGCGACTACTTCAAGGCCGTAAACGAGCTTGCAGACCAGATAGCGGCTGCCGGTGTGAAGCGCGTCGAAGGCGACCTGGTCGGAGACGAAAGCTATTTCACAGGCCCGCCCCTTGGCTTCGCCTGGAGTTGGGCAGACTTGCAGTGGTACTACGGCGCGGAAGTTTCTGCGCTCTCGGTCAACAACAACGCCCTTGACCTCTTCGTCAAACCCGGTGCGAGCGTGGGCGCGCAGTGCTCTGTCACGACCGGCCCGCCGACGCCGCTTGTCACGATTAACAACCGCACGACCACTACAGCGCGCGGCACCAAAAGGGAACTGGCCGTCTACAGAGCTTTAGGCGAGAACGTCATAGAAGTAACGGGAAGCCTGCCGCTCGACGATCAGGGTTACGTGGGCAGCGTCTCCGTCTCGCACCCTGCGCTCGTCTTCGTCTACATGCTGCGCTCTGCGCTGGCTCAAAAGGGCGTGACCGTCACGGGGAAATCCAGAACGATTGATGCTCCCGTCCGCAGAGAAACAACGTCGGCTCTTCAAACGCCTGTGGAGATTACAAGCCGACAGTCGCCGCCCCTGAGCGTTGTCGCCGCCCAGACTTTGAAGCCCAGCCAGAATCTTTACGCGGAGCTAATCCTGCGAACTCTTGGCAGAGAGCGCGGCGGGAATTTCGAAGGCACGAGCGAGGCTGCGGGCGTGGATGTCGTCAGGAAATTTCTGGCGGAAGCCGGCGTCAATCCGTTCGAGGTTGTGATGTGGGACGGCTCTGGATTGTCGCGCCGTGACCTCATCACGGCCAACGCCACGGTTCAACTGCTCGCTTACATGAGCCGCCATCGCTACGCTGGCCCGTTCCGCGATGCGCTTCCCATCGCGGGCGTGGACGGCACGCTCGCCAGAAGGATGAAAGGCACGCCCGCGATGGGCAACGCACGCGCCAAGACCGGAACGATTGAGACGGTCGCAACGCTCTCCGGCTACGTCACGAGCGCGGCGGGCGAGCGGCTTGTCTTCTCCGTCCTCCTCAATAACTATCCAGAAAGCTCCAACGCCCGCAGAGTTTTCACAGACGACCTGGCCGTCCTGCTGGCCTCCTTCGCAGGCCGCTCGCAATAAGATTCCCGAAGTGACAAGTGACAAGCTGCCGAGGTAAAATCTCTTCTTTGCTTTGAGCTTGTCACTCGTCACTTAATCACTCGTCACTGTTTTTGAATGCGGTTTATTAAATTCCAGGGCTTCGGCAACGACTACATCATATTTGAAGCGCAGGCGCTCTCGCGGGTCGAATCTCTTAATAACTTTGCGCGTGCCGTCTGTGACCGCCATTACGGCGCGGGCGCTGACGGCATAGTTTTAATCAGCCGCGCCGAAGACGAAGGCGTTGCGGATTTCAATGCGCGCATCTTCAATGCGGACGGAAGCGAAGCGGGGCTTTCCGGCAACGGCACGCGCTGCGCCGTAGCCTTTCTCTATCATCAAGGGCTGTGGGATAAAGACTCGTTGCGACTTTCCACGCGCGCGGGCGTCAAGCTCTATCGCTTGAGAGAGCAAATCAGTCGCGGGCATTACTGGTTCGAGTCGGAGTTGGGCAAGCCCGGCTTTGATTCCGCCTCCATCCCCATGCTGACCGATGGGCCAAGAGAGAGCGTGGTGGATTACCCGCTCGTCGTTGACGGTGAGACGCTCGCGGTTACGGCGCTACAGATGGGGAATCCTAACTGCGCGATTTTCGTCGAGGACTTCGAGCAACTCGACTGGCTGCGAGTGGGCCGAGTGCTTGAGACGCATACGCAATTTCCAGAAAGGACGAACGTCGAGTTCGTGCGCGTGCGCGACCGCGCCAACATTGAGCTGCGTATATGGGAGCGGGGCGTTGGCCCCACCAAATCCTCCGGCACATGCTCGTGCGCCGCAGTCGTCGCAAGCGCCCTGAAAGGATTAACAGAAAGACGCGTCACAGCCTGGATGGAAGGCGGCCATGCAGAGATAGTGTGGCGCGAAGACGGCGAGGTCGTGCTGACGGGACGCGCCGACATAGTCTACAATGGCGACTGGCCGCAGGAAGCCGCAAGTTGAGTTGTGCCCCTTATGAAGTCTCTTTTAAATTCAGAGTTTAGTTTGAAACCCTACAGCTTTAAATTCAAAGCCCTCTTCTTGTCCCTTCTTCTGGCGGCTGCGCTTCTGTCCTTGAGCGGGTGCGGCAAGGACGCTAGCGGCGGCACTCGAAAGGAGAGCCGTGATAGCGGGGCGGCTGCCGCCAAGACCGTCAGCGTGCCTACGACTGTGCCCACCTGGCTAGGCAATCCTGCCCGCGCCTTCTACGGCACAGGCCCGTGGCCCGAAAAGTCTCTGGAAGTCATCTGGGATTTTAAGACGAAGACGACCGTGGGCCGTCTACATGACGACCCCTGGGGCGGGACTAGCTGGCCGGGCCAGCCTTCTGTGACTGAGGAGCGCGTCTACTTCGGCTCAGCCGACGGCAATCTCTATTGCCTGAGCACGCGGGACGGAAGCGTCATCTGGAGCTACAAGACGGAAGACAGCCTGAAGTCTACGCCGACAATCGCGGGCGACCGGATTATAGCGAGCGGCCTTGACCATAACATCTACTGCTTCGACGCACGCACCGGTCAGCTTATTTGGAAGTACAAGACGGGGTTCGAGGTGGACGGCGCATCAAGCGTGATTGACGGGCGCGTCTATTTCGGCGGCGAGGACGGATTCTACTACTGCCTCAATTTTGAAGACGGCTCGCTCATTTATAAGAGCGAGCGGCTAGGCTCTATGGAAGGCAGCTCTACCATCCTTGACGGGCGCATTTACGTTGGCACGGAAGGCGGCGACCTCTTCTGCCTGAACCTCTCGGACGGCCACGTTATCTGGAAGGCTCGCATAGGCGCGGATTCCGATTCGACTCCGGCGGTAGCAAACGGCCTGGTCTACACTGCTGCCGAGGACGGGCAGGTTTACTGCTTCCGTCAATCGAACGGCGAACTGGTCTGGAAGTTCAAGGCCGAAGGTGGCTTGAGTAAATTCTTCAAGGAGCGTAGCGGCTTCTGGGCCAGCCCCATAGTCTCGCAGGGCCGCGTCTATATAGGCTCCAACAACGGCTTCATGTATTGCCTGACCGCAGATGAAGGCAAAGTCATCTGGCAGCACATGACGCGCGCTCCCATCTGGGCCACGGCACCCATTGTTGACGGGCGGCTGGTCTTCGGAGACAAGTCCGGCTGGATGTACATGCTCTCGGCTGAGACGGGCGAGCGCCTGTGGGAACTGAAGATAGGCGACAACATCAACTCAACGGCTGCCATCCTTCAAGGCCGCATCTACATAGGCGCATTCAACGGCAATCTCTACTGCCTGGGCGCGCGTTCCTGACAGCTAATGATTTATCTGGTTGACAACACGATTGACGGGCAGGGAGCAAGTCCGCGAGAGATTCAGGACACTCTCAAGCGTCTTCGCCCGGACACGCCGCTCGTGAGGGAGCACTACACAACGGTCTCGCTCAAACGCCTTGAAGAATTAAATCCTACGCACATTATCCTGAGCGGGCAGAGCCACCCCTGGGACAGCTACACTGCGGACTCTCTGGCCGGAGTCTTCGAAGTGATTCGTCATGCGCGCCAGCCGACGCTGGGAATCTGCGGCGGGCATCAACAGATAGCGCTCTGCTACGGCGCGCTTGTAGCAGTGATGAAGAGATTAGAGCCGGGCACTACCGGCTATGACGGCTGCCTGCGCGAGCGCGGCTTCTTTGAAGTTGAAACGGACGAGGGCAGCATCTTTCGTGGCCTGCCCAGCCGAATCTCCGTTTGGCATTCACACGTTGATGAGGTCAAGGAACTGCCAGAGGGCTTCCGCCGCACGGCTTCAAACCAGACCTGCCCGCTTCTGGCCATGCAGCATGAGAAGCGCCCGCTCTTCAGCGTCCAGTTCCACCCCGAACTCTTCGACGAAGAACACCCGCACGGCAGGCAGGTCATAGAGAATTTCCTGAATCTATAATTTGCCGTTTAGCTCTTCTGCAATTCGGCCAGGGCTTGCAGCACTTCGTCGCTGTGGCCTGCGGGTTTGACCTTGACGAACACCTTTGCGATTTTACCCTTCGGGTCAATCAGGAAAGTGTTGCGAGCCGAAAGCTTCATCCCCTGATACTCCATCACGGAGCCGTAAGCCGTAGAGACCTTCGCATCCGGGTCGGACAAAAGCTTAAAGCTCAGCCCCTCCTTCGTGCAAAAATCCTTGTGAGACTCCGCCGTGTCCACGCTCACGCCCAGGATGACCGCGTTCATCTGCTCGTACTTCGCCAAATCGCGCTGGAAGTTATGCGCCTCAAGCGTGCAGCCCGAAGTAAAGTCCTTCGGATAAAAATAGAGCACCACCCACTTGCCCTTATAATCCTTCAGACTCACCTGCTTGCCTTCGTTACTCGTCAACACCACCTCAGGCGCAACCGCCCCCACAGCCGGCTGCTCTCCCTCCGCCCCACCCACCACAGGCATCATCACCAGCGCTCCTATAACCAAAAGAATAGACAGGGAACGATACAAACTCATCTTCGATTACCTCCAATCTTCTTTTTACAAGACCCTTTTATCAAAGTGGGGTGCCATGAGACAAGCGATTAGCTGCTTATGAGGCGAGCCAGAAGGCGAGGTTGCGAACGTAAGCTTTTATGTCTTCCAGCGCTTGCGGGTTCTGACGGTAGCCGTCGCGTGGCGGCTCTTCTACGAAGCTGGGGCAACCCTTGCTTGTGTCCCAGTTGTAGTCTACGAAGTGGTGGAAGCTGGATTCTGCGACGGCGCGTCCCAGTTGATTGCCGTGGTGGTCTGCGGCGTGCTCAAACGCCACGCTGAGGTTGAAGGGATTGCCTGTGGCCTGGCTCGTTCCGGTGGCTATGACGCGCGCGTGCTCTTCGCCTTCGGGCACGCCGACAGCGCCTTCGTGCGGGTGAGCGGGGAAAAGCTCTATCAAGTCCGATTTAGCTTGCATGTCGCGCCACAAAAGCTCGTGGACGGGTTCGGTCGGATGTATTCTCTGGTAATCGCCGTTGCTGCCGGAATGATAGTTGGGCCAACTGATGGATTTCGTGTAAGGGTCGTCTGCGACTCTGTGCGACTTGTCCGGGTCAAGGTTCTGCGTGTGGAAGAAGTGCGCGCTTCCTACGCCGCCGATGGTGCAGATGGAAGAGCCTAAGTCCTGATGGTCGCGCGTGGCGAGGATTCCTCCACCGCGCTGGCGAAAGCGCGTGATTCCGGCGCAGTCCTCTTTCGAGAGGCCGTCTCCAGCGTCCACAGCGAAGAGCCAAAGCTCGTCAAAGTCCGAACTGTCGAGCGCAGACAAAACCGGATCGTTCCCTCTGGCATCTTCTTCACGGTCGCGCGCCAAGACCTCCAGGCGGCGTCCCGTCGCCTCGTCCTTCAGAGAAGCCAGATGCTCGCGCAGGAGCGAGAACCGCCCTATGTGCCAGTCATCCTCGGTCGTGGGGATGGTCGTCTGCAACAGTATGCGAATAGGTTTGTCCATAGAGCTTATCTTAAAGTCCCAAGTCCCAAGTCTCAAGTCCAACCCCGAAGAAATTAACAGGGATGGACAGAGATTGTTTGGATAAAGAAAAATAAACTCTTTCTCTTTTATCCTGCTTATCCTGTCCATCCCTGTTTGAATTCCCTCTCTACTTCAAACTGTCCCACTACCCGGAATCAAAGAGCAGACGGATAATGGGGATGAGAGCGGTGCGTGCGTCAAAGGGCACGGTGCTGCCGGAGAGGGGAACCGAGCCGGATGTGAAGGCAACGAGCCGCCATCTCTCATCCACGCCAGCCTCGTTGCCGTCACCGAGCAGGCAGCAAGCGGCACGCGCTCGGCGTGCCCTCCAACGCTGGCGGCGTGCCCGCTAGATGTCGCGGCGTTGCCTGGCACGGCGGAGCGTTCCCTGGCACGGCTATCTCATGCCCTGAGAGGCGATTAGCGTTGCTGGGGAGGAAGACGGCGGTGCCTGTAGCGTGGAGAGCGGGAGAGCGGGCGATTTCAAACTAACCCACTAATC